>NZ_DASVTO010000163.1:0-37036 GCF_036387535.1 Sphingomonas sp. | reverse complement strand
GCGCGGTGCACCGCGCCGCCGAGCTCGAAGATCATCTGGTCGAAGCCACGGGACGGCGTACCGCGCCGGCCGTGGCGGCGATCGCCTGATGCACCGCTTTTTTCGTCTCAGCATGGAGTCATGCTCATGACCAGTGACCGTAAGAACCTCATCATCGTGGCCGGCGGCGCGGGCTTTATCGGCTCGCATCTCTGCCGGGCCTTGCTGGACCAGGGCCGGGAGGTACTGTGCCTCGACAATCTTCAGACCGCGCGGCCGGGCAATCTCGACCCGCTGCAGCGGCATCCGCGTTTCACCTTCATCGAGCATGATATCGTCCGGCCATTGCCGGAGGCGGTGCTGGAGCGGGCCGACGCGCTCCTGCGGGTCTACAATCTCGCCTGCGCGGCATCGCCGCCCGCCTATCAGGCCGATCCCGAGCATACGATGCTGACCAACGTGGTCGGCACCAGCCACCTGTTGCGGCTGGCCGAGCGCGCGGGTGCGCGTTTCCTGCTGACGTCGACCAGCGAAGTCTATGGCGATCCCGAAGTCAGCCCGCAGCAGGAGGGTTATCGCGGCTGGGTGAACTGCACCGGCCCGCGCGCCTGCTATGACGAGGGCAAGCGCGCCGCCGAAGCGCTGACCTTCGATTATGCGCGGATCGGCCGGGCCGACGTCCGGGTGGCGCGGATCTTCAATACCTATGGTCCGCAGATGGACCCGGACGACGGGCGCGTGGTGTCCAACCTGATCTGCCAGGCGCTGTCCGGGCGTGACATCACCATCTATGGCGACGGATCGCAGACGCGCAGCTTCTGCTATGTGTCCGACATGGTCGACGGGCTGATCCGGTTGATGGAATCGGACATTGACGGGCTGGAGCCGGTCAACATCGGCAACCCCGACGAACGCAGCGTCAATTCGCTGCTCGACCGGATCATGGCGCTGACCGGCGCGACATCGAATGTCGTGCATCGCCCGTTGCCGATCGACGACCCGCGCCGGCGCCGGCCGGATATCGACCGGGCGCAGCAATGGCTGGGCTGGTCGCCGCAGGTGCAGATCGATGACGGGCTGGTCGCGACCTGCGCCTGGTTCGCACGCGAATTGGGCGCGGAGGATCGGCTGCGCCCCGACATGGCCGATCGGATGATGGCGCTGGCGGCCGAATGACCGCGTGATCGTCTATGGCGATCACGGCCGGCATGTCGATCCGGCGGTCGAGCATCGCCGCATCGCCGCGGATCTCGCCGCGATCGCTGCGTTGCCTCCCGGGCTGGAGCGTCATGGCCGGCTGGTCGGCGCGCTGATCGCGACCGGAATGCTGGTTCAGGGGCTGGCCGATCGGGGTGCCGGCGCCGCGGCCGTCGCAACCCTGATGGCGGACGCGACCCTGGTGGCGCGCGCGGTGATCGCATCCTGGGACAGTGACTTTGCCGAGATGCCGGCGCTGCCGGATCTGACGCAGCTGGACGCCCGGTCGGAGATGTGGCCGCATTCGGTGCTGTTGAAACTGCCGGAGGGCTACGCCTGGTATGCGCTCTACCCCGAAAGCTACGCGATCGCGGCGCGCCGGTTGCCCGTGACCGGGGCGCCGGTGGTGGTGGTCGGGATCCGCAGCATCGGCACCTCGCTGGCCGCGATCGTGGCCGCGGCTCTGGACGCGCCGCCGCCGATGACCGTGCGGCCGGACGGCCCGCCGTTCGATCGCCAGGTCGCGCCGCTGCCGCCTGTCCCGGACGGTGCGCAGGTGATCGTGGTGGACGAAGGACCGGGATTGTCGGGCAGCTCCTTTGCCGCGACGGCGGCGATGCTGGCGGAAATCGGGGTGCCGCCGGACCGGATCGCGTTCCTGCCGAGCCATGGCGGCGGGCCCGGCCCCGAAGCGACGCCGGTCATCCGCCATCGCTGGGCGACCACCGCGCAGGCCGTGGTGGAGTTCGAGGTGTTGATTCCGCCCGAACGACTGCGCGACTGGGCCGAGACGCTGCTGGGTCCGCTGGACGGCGTGCCGCACGACGTGTCGGGCGGGGCATGGCGGCAGGAACGCTATGCCGATCCGGCGCGGTGGCCGGCGGTGGCAGCGCAGCAGGAACGGCGCAAATATCTGGTCCGGCGGGGCGGGCGCCGCTGGCTGCTGAAATTCGCAGGGCTGGGGGCGGAAGGCGCGCGCAAACTGGATCGCGCGCGTCGGTTGGCGGCAGCGGGCCTGGTGCCGCCGGTGCACGGACTGCTGCATGGTTTCCTGATCATGGACTGGCTGGACGGCGCGGCGGACGACGCCGGGCCGGGGCCGATGCGCGTCGCGGACTATCTGGCGGCACGCCAGCGGCTGCTGCCGCCGCCGGAGGCGCGCGGTGCCGCCCTGGCAGACCTGGCGGAGATGGCGCGCCATAATCTGGGACGGGACATTCCGGCGTTGGCCGGGGCGGACCGGCTGGCGGGGCGGGTGGTGTCGGTTGCGATCGATGGTCGCATGGATGGGTGCGAGTGGATCGGTGGCGTGAAGGCGGATGCGCTGGATCATGACCGCAGCCACGATCTGATCGGCGCGCAGGATATCGCATGGGACGTGGCGGGCGCGATCGTCGAACTGGACTATGGCCCGGAGCAGATCGCGGTGCTGCTGGGTCGGCTGGAGAGCGTGTTGGCTCGGGCGGTCGATCCCGCGCTGCTGCGCTTCTACCACCCCTGTTATTGCGCCTTCCGGCTGGGGGCAGCGACCTTCGCACGGTCCGCCGCGACACCCGCAGACGCCGCGCGTCTGGACGCAAGAATCACCCATTATCGGGAGACAGCCGACGCCGGTTTCGCATGATCGAGGTTAATACCATGGAACCAGCATGTTGCGCGGCCGGTTCATCGGGAAAGTCTCGATGAATTGGATGAAGACCATGGCCTCCCGATCGCTGGTCGATGTACCCGCGCGTGCATCGCAATTCCTGACCGATAGTTTTCAACGCGGCCTCGCGCATTGGAACCGCGAGCGGCTGGAGCCGGGATTTCCGGTCGCCGACTGGCAGAGCATGCTGGACCGCGACACGCGGATGTTGCGGCTGGAAGGCGGGTTCATCGAGGAGCTGCGGGCCGAGGTGGCCGACGAGGCCGCAGCGGCACCAACCGATGTCGAGGGCTTCATCGCCTGGTTCGAAGGGCTGGAGGCAACCGGCCCTGGCCAGCATGATCCCCTGTTCGACTGGCTGGCCGAATCCGCGACGCGCGACGAACTGCGCTGGTTTTTTCAACAGGAGGCCGCCGGCGAGGCGGGGTTCGACGATCTGGTCGCGCATACGCAGGTGAAGTTGCCGGCGCGTGCCAAGCTGGAACTGGCGCGGAACTATTGGGACGAGATGGGACGCGGCAACCTGAAGGGGATGCACGGCCCGATGCTGGACGCGCTGGTCGAGACATTGGCGGTCGATCCCGTGATCGAAACGACGGTGTGGGAGAGCCTGGCGCTGGCCAACGCGATGACCGCGCTGGCGACGACGCGGCGTTATGCCTTCCACAGTGTCGGTGCGCTGGGCGCGATCGAGCTGACGGCGCCGGCGCGATCCGCAAAGGTGGCGCAGGGCCTGCGCCGGATCGGGTTGAAAGATCGGGAGCGCCGCTACTTTGACCTGCATGCCGTGCTGGACATCAAGCATAGCGCCGATTGGAATCGCGAGGCGGTGCGCCCCTTGGTCAGCGAGGACCCGCGCCGCGCGACCGCAATGGCGGAAGGTGCGCTGATCCGGCTGCGTTGTGGCGCCCGGTGTTTCGATCGCTATCGTGCAATGCTGTGGGCGTGAACCAGTCAATTGTTCTATGCCAATGATTTAGGACGGTTTGTTATAGACTTGTCTGTAACATAGGCTGCCCGAACAAAGATGTTGAATGCCGTGAAGCTGATTTATGTGAAGGCATGGTCCGTAAAACATCCTATGACTTCCTGTGCGTCAGCAAGCATCGATTGACGAAAGTCTCAGACCTTTGTCGACGTCGGTGATCAGTTCAGCGATAGAGCAGGATGAAGCCATGCAAGAAGCCGAACTTTCAGAAGTGGCGACGGTGACAGCGCGGGAGCGTGATGTTCTGCATTTGATGGCGGATGGCCATTCCGGCAAACAGATCGCACGGGCGCTAGGGATCGCGCCGTGCACGGTGGAGCGCCATATCGAGAATGCCCGCCTGAAAACGCGCACGCGGAACCGGTCGCATCTGGTGGCCTATGCGGCGCGGAACGGTTTGCTGGAGCGGAACGCCTGAACCGCTGCGCCGACCGTGGCCGGCGGGACGGGCCGGCGGGACGGGGTTGAGCATCGGGTGCGGATCCGTTAAGGGAACGGTATCGTACCATTACGGACCCGGGCATGAGCGCACAAGATCCTGACGATATCCACCGGGCGGACGGATCGCGCGGTGCCGGGCGGCTTGACGGGGCGGATCGTCACGCCGGGCGGCCTGCCGACGGCGATGATGACGATGGCGACGAGGATCGCGACAAGGGGCCGGGGTTGCTGGAGCGGCGACCCTGGATTCGTTGGGTCCTGATCATCGCGCTGGTGGCCGGGATCGCCATGCTGGTGATATGGTTGATCCACTACCAGACCCGCGGCAAATATGTGCAGAGCACCAACGATGCCTATCTGCAGGCGGACAGCGTCACGATCGCGCCCAAGGTGTCGGGCTATGTCCGCCGGGTGCTGGTCGCCGAAAACCAGGCGGTCGGCGCCGGCGATCCGCTGGTGGAGATCGATGCCGCCGACTACCGCGCCAAGACCGCTCAGGCCGAGGCCCAGATTGCGGTGGCCCGCGCCGCGGAGCAGGGTGCTGCCGCCGGCATCACGGAGCAGCAGGCTACGATCACCCGCGCCCAAGCCGATCTTGCCGCCGCACGACGGACCCTGGCGTTCGCGCAGGCGGAGGTGGACCGTTACGGGCCGCTGGCTGCGACCGGTGCGGAGACGCAGCAGATGCTGGCCCAGAAGCGCACCGATCGCGACCGGGCGCTGGCCCAGGTGGACGCGCAGGCCGCGGCGGTGCGCGTGGCGCAAGCGCATGTCGCCACCATCCGCGGACAGGTCGCGCAGGCGCGCGCCCAGGGTGCGCAGGCACGCGCGCAGCGTGCGGAGGCCGAAAGCGACCTTTCGGCCACCCTGCTGCGGACCAGCATTGCCGGCGTGGTCGGGGACCGGACGGTGCAGGTCGGGCAATATGTGCAGGCGGGTACCCGCCTGATGTCGGTGGTGCCGGTGCAGGCGCTGTATCTGGCGGCCAATTTCAAGGAAACCCAGCTTGGTCTGATGCGTGTCGGCCAGCCGGCGACGATCGAAGTCGATGCCTTGCCGGGCGTCGACCTGCACGGCGTGGTCGAGAGCGTTTCCCCGGGCAGCGGCGCGACCTTCTCGCTGATCCCGCCGGAAAACGCGTCGGGCAATTTCACGAAGATCGTGCAGCGCGTTCCGGTGCGGATTCGCATCGACGCCGGTCCGATGGCGCGCAAGATCCTGCGTCCCGGCCTGTCGGTGACGGTATCGGTGGACACCTATGGCGCCCGGAACGCGCGCAAGGCGCTGCGCGACGAATCGGAGCGGCGGCAGGAAGCCCGGCAGCGGTGAGCCGCGCCGCGTCCGCCCGCCGGCCCGCTGCAAGCGCCGCCGCGCCCCAGGACCGCGCCGACATGTCGGCCTGGCTGGCGGTCGCGGCGGGTACGCTGGGCTCGTTCATGGCGACGCTCGACATCTCGATCGTCAACGCCGCCCTACCGACGATCCAGGGCGAGATCGGTGCGTCGGGCACCGAGGGGACCTGGATCTCCACGGCCTATCTGGTGTCGGAAATCGTCATCATCCCGCTCAGCGGTTGGTTGGAGCGGGTCTTCGGACTGCGCACCTTCCTGATGATCGCAGCGATCCTGTTCACGATCTTCTCCGTGGTCTGCGGGCTGTCGACCAACCTTGACATGATGATCGTCGGACGGGTGGGGCAGGGGTTTACCGGCGGGGCGATGATCCCGACGGCTATGACGATCATCGCAACGCGCCTGCCCCCGCAACAACAGCCGATCGGCACGTCGCTGTTCGCGGCGACCGCGATCCTGGGGCCCGTGCTCGGGCCGATCATCGGCGGCTGGATCACCGAGAATTACAGCTGGCACTATGCGTTCTTCCTGAACGTGCCGGTTTGCGCGGGGTTGATCACGCTGCTGCTGAACGGGCTGCCGGCGGGTACGCTGCGGCTGCATGAACTGGCGCGGGCGGACTGGCTGGGGATTGCGGGTCTGGCGATCGGGCTGGGCGGACTGACCGTCGTCCTGGAGGAAGGGCAGCGCGAGCTGTGGTTCGAATCCACGCTGATCCTGCAGCTGACCGCGCTGTCCGCGGTCGGTTTCCTGCTGCTGATCGCGGGCCAGCTGCTGGCGGAACGGCCGGTCATCAAATTGTCGCTGCTGTTCGATCGCCAGTTCGGCAGCGTGTTCGTGATGGGCCTGGTGCTGGGTATGGTGTTGTACGGGACATCCTATGTGATCCCGCAATTCCTGGCCAATGCCGCCGGCTATAATGCGCTGCAATCCGGATCGGTGGTGTTCATCAGCGGGATCCCCAGCCTGTTGATGATGCCGTTCGTGCCGATCCTGTTCAAGCGTCTGGACGTGCGGCTGGCGGTCGGGTTCGGGTTCATGATGATGGCGCTCAGCTGCTGGACCGATACGACGCTCACCATCGATTCGCGCGGCGGTGCCTTTACCGATTCGCAGCTGTTGCGCGGGGTGGGACAGATCATGGTGATGCTGTTCCTGAACCAGTCGGCGATCAGCGCGGTGTCGCCGCGCGACGCGGGCGATGCATCCGGCCTGTTCAATGCGGCGCGTAACCTGGGCGGATCGGTCGGCCTGGCGCTGATCGCGACGGTGCAGGACAAGCGCCAATATTTTCACGAACAGACATTAGCGACCTCGGTTCAGGCGAACGGCGTCCTGACGCAGGAGCGCATGCAGCAGATGCAGGCGGGATTCGGCGGCGCGGGCGACCCGGTGGCCGGAGCGATCCGCCAGCTTTATGGCCAGATCCAGCAACAGGCGCTGGTGATGAGCTTCAACGACCTGTTCGTGGCGCTGACGATCGGCATTCTCGCGGCGATGCCGCTGATCCTGTTCCTCCGGCCGCTTCCGAAAGCGGTCAATTCAGCGGCGGTCCACTGATGCCCAGCCTGTTCCGTAAGCTTGCGATCCTCCTGTCGAACGCGGCGGTGCTTGCCGGGTGCACGGTCGGCCCGAACTATGGTGGTGCACCACAGGTGGCGCCGCTGTCGACTGCGCGTGCCGCGTTCCAGCGCGCCGGCGACGTCCCGACCAATGCCGCCGATCCGGTCGCCCGCTGGTGGACCGCACTGGGCGATCCGCTGCTCGATCGGCTGATCGACGAGGCGCGGGCGACCAGCCCGTCGCTGGCGATCGCGGAGGCGCGGCTGCGCCAGTCGCGCGCGACGCTGCGCCAGCGGGAGCGCGATACGGCGCCCAACGCCAATGCATCGGCCGTCTATGCCCATGCGGAATTGCCGGAGGGCATTGCGGAGAGCAGCGGATCGAGCGCGATCGATTTCTACAATCTCGGCTTCGACGCGAGCTGGGAAATCGACCTGTTCGGCGGACGTCGTCGGGGGGTGGAGGCGGCACGCGCCAATGCGGGCGCGGTCGAGGCACGGCTTGCGGATGCGCAGGTCAGCCTGGCCGCGGAACTGGCGCAGGATTATGTGCGGCTGCGCGACCAGCAGGCGCGGCTGCGGCTGGCGCAGGAAGCGAGCACGCTGCAGGGCCGGATGGTGTCGCTGACGCGGCAGCGGTTCGCGGGCGGCACGGCATCCGCGCTGGACGTCGAACGGCTGCGCGCGCAGCTGGAAACGACGCAGGCCGGACTCGTCCCGCTCCAGACGCAGGTCCGCACGTCCTACGACCAGATCGCGGTGTTGACCGGGCGGGAGCCGGGGACGCTGGACGCCGTTCTGGCGCCGGTCGGCATGGTGCCGCTGCCGCCCGCGCAAGTGGCGGTGGGCGATCCGGCGGCGATGCTGCGCCGCCGCCCGGACGTCCGCGCCGCCGAACGCGCGCTGGCGGCATCGTCCGCGCAGATCGGCGTCAATGTCGCCAGGATGTTCCCGACGGTCAGCCTGCTGGGGCTGATCGGGTTCGGAGGCGCCGATCCCGGCGATATCGTCGATCCCAGCGCGCTGACCGTGCTGGCGGCGCCGATGTTGCGCTGGAACTTCCTGAACTTCGGGCGGGTGCGCGCGCAGGTGCGGGGCGCGGAGGCGGCGCGCGACGAGGCCGTGGCGCAATATCGCCAGACGGTGCTGGCCGCGTTGCAGGACGCGGAATCGGCGCTCACCCGGTTCGGTGGATTGCGCAACAATGTCGCCGCGTTGCAGCGGGCGGAAGCATCGGCGACGCGCACCGCGGCGCTGGCGCGGACACGCTATGCCGGCGGAACGGCGACGCTGACCGAAAGCCTGGACGCCGAACGCCAGCGTCTGTCGAGCAGCCAGTCGCGTATCCAGGCGCAGGCGGAAATGACGAACGCGTTCATCGCGCTGCAGAAATCGCTGGGGCTGGGCTGGACGGACGGCTGGGTGGCACCGGAGGGCGCAGCCGTCGCCAAAACAGCGGATTGAAAATCGTGCCGACTCGTGATCTTCTGTCCACCGACCGCGGAAAACGCGGCGGGAGATGGAGAGATGCGGATCTTGTCACGATTCCTGGCATGGTTCTGTGGGGCCTATGCCGAAGGGCTTCGCTATCAATGCGGACACAATCATCGGCGTACGCGCAAGCGCGTGCGACGCGGCCTGAGGGTACCGCAAGGCTAGGATTCCCGGCGCAGAGGATATGCGCGTGACCCGGGGGGCGGTGCGCGTGGGGCGTCCATCCCCGGCGCAGGCGGCGCAGATCGAGACCCGGATCCTGGCGGCGGCGTGGGACGTGCTGCTGGACCGCGGATTGGAGGATTTTACGATCGATCAGGTCGCCGCACTGGCGCAGGCCAGCAAGCGGACGATCTACGGGCGTTTCGCCAGCCGCGCCGCGCTGTTTCGCGGGATGATCGAAATGCGGACCACCGCCTTCATCGAATCGCTGCGGCCGGAAACGGAGGGCGGGAGCCTGGCGGACAGCCTGGCGGACCAGGCGATGCAGGTGCTGGCCTTCGTCCGCAGCCCGGAAGGACGCGCGCTGTCCCAGTTGGAGGAGCGCGCGCTACGGTGTCATGACGATGGTGAGAAGCCGGTTCGACGGTCGGTTCACGAGCGCGCGATCGCGATCGTTTCCGACATGTTGCGAAAGGCGTGCGGCCCGGACCTGATGCCGGTCGACGCGATTTCCCATGCCGCGACATTCTGGGTCGCCAGCCTGATCGGCTATGGCCGGATCATCGGCGGGGATCCCGACCGCATCGTCGACGATGCCGCCTGGGCACGGCGCCATACCGCTCTGTTCCTGCGCGGCATCCTTCCCGGTCCGGCGGAAATCCATCCCGCGGAATCGTGATTGCCTTCCCTTTACGTTAAGGGCATGTAGCCGGCAGGCGCGGTTCGACCGCGCAACGCTCGTCACCGGCGCCAAGACCGGATCGGTGCCCGTTCAGGAGAGTATCCATGCTGACCATGCTGATCGCGGCACTGCTGGCCGCACCCAACCCCACCCCGGATGCTGTTGTCGGAACCTGGCGCACCGAAGTGCGCAACGGCATCGTGGCGATCCAGCGCTGCGGTCCGTCGATTTGCGGCCGCCTGGTGACGTCGGACGGCATGAAGGCCAATCCGGCCCTGACCGATGCCAACAACAAGGATGCCGCATTGCGCAGCCGGCCTTTGCGCGGCCTGACGATCCTGAGCGGGTTCAAGCCTTCGGGTGGGGGCGTGTGGTCCGACGGGACCATCTACAACGCCGATGACGGCAAGACCTACAGCGCACGGCTCACCCCCGAGGGCGCCGACCGGCTGAAGGTCCGCGGCTGCATTTTCGTGCCGCTGTGCAAGACCCAGACCTGGACCCGCGTGCGCTGATCCGCGGCGCGTCCCTGTATATTATCCCTGCCAGAAAGACCTGACATGTCGCTGTACCGTATGCTTATGCTGAGTTCCGCCGTCGCCGCCGTGGCCGTGCCCGCGGTTGCCAATGCCAACGCCTTCTACCTTCAGGAACAGTCGGTGCGCGGCGCGGGCCGGGCGTTTTCCGGCGAAGGCGCCGACACCGGCGCCGCATCCCTGTGGTGGAACCCCGCCGCGATCGCCGGGATCACGAACCGTTCGGTCGTGCTGGGCGCGACCGGGATCATCCCGAAGGGCGACGTGTCCGATGTCGCCACGCGGATCATCCGCCCCGGCCAGGCGCCGGCCAGCGTCGGCGGTAACCGGGTGTCGTCCGACCCGATCAATTTCGGGATCGTGCCGAACGGTGCGGTCGCAGTGCCGCTGACCGATCGGCTGGCGGTCGGGCTGGCGGTGACGTCGCCGTTCAGCTTCACCACCAATTACGAAGACAACAGCTGGGCGCGCTACACCGCCGACAAGACCAAGCTGCGGACGATCGACATTCAGCCGTCGATCGCGTTCGCGCCAACCGACTGGCTGCGGCTGGGCGGGGCGCTGAACGTCGAATATTCCGACGCGACGCTGTCGAACGCGCTGCCCAACCTGTCGCCGTTGCAGGCCGACGGGCAGCAGACGCTGAAGGGCGATGGCTGGGACCTGGGCTGGACCGCCGGTGCGCAGATGCATAACGAGATCGTGACCGTCGGCGTCTCGTACAAATCCCGCATCAAGCACAAGCTGGATGGAAACATCACCACCACCGGACTGCTTGGGCCGCTGGCCGCACAGAATCGCTCGATCGATGCCGGTGCGAGTTTCAGCACGCCGTGGCAGCTGATCATGTCGGCGCGCGTCAACGCCACCGACGCGCTGACGTTGAACGGCCAGATCGTGCGGATGGGCTGGAGCGAATTTGACGCGATCCGGCTGGGCGCGCCGGTGAATGCGGCGATTCCCGAAAACTATCGCAATACCTGGACCTTTGCGGGCGGCGTCGATTATGCCGTGTCACCGGACTGGACCCTGCGTGCCGGTGTGCAGCATGCGCAGACCCCGACCCGTACCGGCGAACGCGATGCGCGCGTTCCGGACAGCAATCGCTGGATCTATGCGACCGGAACATCCTACCAGCTGACGCCGGCATTCTCGGTCGACCTGTCGGCCAGCTATGTCGATTTCAAGACCGCGACGATCGACCGGACGACGGCGGCCTATGCCGGCACCGCCGTCCAGACGCCGATCCTGGTGTCGGGCACGCTGACCGGTGCCCATGCCATCGTGCTGGGCGTCGGCGGTCGGCTGACCTTCTGATCGCCTGATACCAGCCCGCGGATCGGGGCGGCGGCTTGCGCGTCGTCCCGATCCCGGCGCATGGGGCGTCATGCGCAGCACCGGCCAGACCATATCCGTCCGCCTGTATTTCCTGGATGACGCGGAGGGCGGCGCGGCGCGGACCTTGATCTATGCGCCGCTGGCGGATGCGCTGGCGCTGGCGGCGGAGCAATCGCCCGCGATCCAGGGGGGCCTGTATCTGCAGACGCCGGACGACGTGATCGCTTACAGCGACTATATCGAGGGCTGATCGGTGCGGCCGATCGGCAGGGACCAGGCGCGATGACCGATTCGATGGACGACATGATGGTCGACACGCCCGAAGGGCCGATGCGCTGGGCGGAATGGAAGAAGAAGAACCCGGTGCAGATCCCGTCGCGCCGGACGAAGGGCAAGAAGTTGCCGGTCAAGGTGAAGCAGCACACCGAACCAAAACCCTAGATCTCCGCGATCCAGAGAACATGGCGCGCACCGCCGCGGGCGCCGTTGGCGCGGACGACATGTTCCCCGACCGTGAAGCCGGTGGCGCGCAGCCGCTGCACGAAGCCGCTGTCGGGCGCGGTGGACCAGATCGCCAGCACGCCGCCGGGGCGCAGCGCCGCGCGGGCGGCGCGAAGCCCGGCCAGGCCATAAAGCGCGTCATTGCCCTTGCGCGACACGCCTTCCGGCCCATTGTCGACATCCAGCAGGATCGTGTCATAGCCGCCCGCCGCCGCGTGGATCACGGCGCCGACATCACCCGTGATCAGGGTGACGCGAGGGTCGGTCAGGCTGTCCCCGAACAGGGCGGATAGCGGCCCGCGGCCCCAGGCGATCACGGCCGGCACCAGTTCGGCCACCGTGATCGCGGCATCGGCCGGCAGGCGCGCGAGCGCGGCGCGCAGCGTGAATCCCATGCCGAGCCCGCCGATCAGCACGCGCGGCGCCGCCCGGCCCGCGATCCGCGCGCAGGCCAGTGTCGCCAGCGCCTCCTCCGATCCGCTCATCCGGCTGTTCATCAATTCGTTGTTGGCAAGCGTGATGCTGTATTCGTCACCCCGGCGGATCAGGCGCAGCGTACCGCCGCCCGGTATTTCGGTGCTGTCGATCAAGGTTCGCGGGATCATGTCGCCCTGTTACCAGAAGCGGCTTCCGGGAATACCCTTGAACGGCCCGACGACGGCGGAGGTGATCCAGCCGCCATAGAAGCCGCCGGGTTGCGGGACGACGCGTTCCCCGTCGACGAAACAGTCGTCGAACGGCGCCGCATAGAAGGCGACATGATCGCGGAGCAGCGCGAAATCGCGGGTGGGCGCGGGGTAGGACCAGCCGACGCCCAGCAGCCGTTCGTCGTCGATCACGACATCATGATAGCGCGCCTGCCCCTTCCATTCGCAAAAGCTGCTGCCTGCACCGGGGCGCAGCACCGCCGCATCGACATCGCCGGGCGGGAAGTAGAACGTCGGCGGGTGGCTGGTTTCCAGAGTCCGGATCGCGGTGCGGGTTTCGGCGATGGTCCGGCCGCGGTGAACGATGCGCAGGTGGCGATCGGTGCGTTCGGCAATGGGGGGGCGGGGATAGGCCCAGACGCTTTCCTGGCCGGGGCCGGGCGGGACGGGATCGGGATGCATGCGCCGGAACCTTTCGCGGCCATGATAGCCAGCCCGGGATATGGGCGCGGTGATGCGGGATCCAAAGCCCGCCGTCCGCATTGCGGCTCGACTCCGGTGCTGGGAGGCGGCAAGGCCGGGTGATGGATATTCCCGGCCTCTACGCCCGGCTGATCATCGCGATCGGCGACGGGACCGGCATGGCCGACAGCCTGCTGCACGTGCATGCCGGCCTGGCGGTCCTGTTCCTCGCGCGGGTCGTCAGCCGTCGCGGCCTGTCGACGCCCGGCCCGCTGCTTGCGGTACTGGTCGCGGAGATCGCGAACGAGGGGCTCGACCGGTTGCATTACGGATCGTGGCGCTGGTCCGATACGATCGGCGACTTCGTCAACACGCTGTTCTGGCCGACGATGCTGTATCTGGGGCTGCGGTGGCGCACGGTGCGATCCTCGGGCGGACGTCGTCGCTGAACGATGTTTTTCCCAAAGATTGCAATGCTGAAATAAGCGGTCATGTAGCGCCGCTACGGCGCTGCCAGGATCGCGCACGGATGATATCATGATCGATGGCAAGAGCTTGATGGCGCTTCTTCTGCTGGGCGGCGCGTCGGCGGCCTATGCGGCGCAGCCCGTGCCGGCCGTACCGCCTGCGTCGTCTGCCGAAACCGCGACGCCCGCCTCACCGCCGCAGGCGGGTGCGGACGAGGATGGCGAGGATATCGTCGTCACCGGACAGCGCCCGCCCGGCAGCGTGGTGGGCACGGTGCCGCCGGAAGTGTCGCTGCGTCCCGCCGATATCCGATCCTACGGCGTCAGTACGGTGACCGAGTTGCTGGCGGAACTGGCGCCGCAGACCGGCAGCGGGCAGGGCCGCGACGGCAGTTCGCCGGTCGTGCTGCTGAACGGCAAGCGGATTTCGGGGTTTGCCGAACTGCGCGACATCCCGACCGAGGCGATCCTGCGCGTCGACATCCTGCCGGAGGAAGTCGCGTTGAAATATGGCTATGCCGCCGATCAGAAGGTGGTCAATTTCGTGCTGCGCCCACGGTTCCGCGCGGTGACGGGCGAGGTCAACGGTGGCGGTTCCACCGATGGCGGCGGTGAGAATGGCCGGATCCAGACCAGCCTGCTGAAGATCGACACCGCCGGACGGCTCAACCTGTCGGCGGATTACCGGCGGCAGGGATCGATCCTGGAAAGCGACCGAGACATCCTGTCGACCGCGTCGCGCCAGCTGTTCGATGTCATCGGCAATGTCGGGCCGGCGATCATCGGGGGCGAGATCGACCCCGCGCTGAGCGCGCTGGCCGGCAGCCGGGTGACCGTGGCAGGCGTGCCGGCCGGTCTGACCGGCGCCCCGACGCTGGCGCAGTTCGTGGGCACGGCGGGAAGCCCCAACGTCACGGATGTCGCGCGCTATCGTACCCTGCAGGCGGCGACCGACGCGCTGGCGCTGAACGCCGTGCTCAACCGCACGATCCTGGGCGACGTCGCGGCGACGGTGAACACCAGTTTCGGTGCAACCGGCAGCGCGGGGCTGCGCGGGCTGGCCGGGTCGCGGCTGAACCTGCCGGCGGACAATCCCTTTTCCCCGTTCGGACAGGCGGTGTCGGTCTATCGCTATCCCGATCCGACCGCGCGGTTGCGCCAGGACAGCAGCGGCGAGACGGCACATGCCGGGTTCACGCTCAACAAGACGCTGGACCAGTGGCAGCTGACGATGACCGGCAATTACGACCGCGCGGTGTCGCGGACGCGGACCGACACCGGGCTGGATGGTGGCGCGGTTCAGACGCTGATCGATGCCGGCACGCTCAATCCGTTCGGCGCGCTGCCGGCCGATCTCTATACGCCGCGGGCCGCGGATAGCGCGCATTCGGTCAGCAACAGCGGCGACGTGCAGCTGGTGGCGAGCGGATCGCCGCTGCGATTGCCGGCGGGGCCGATCAGCACGACGGTCAAGCTGGGTGGGGAGCTGAACGGGTTCGACACGCGATCGGTGCGATCCGGGGTGGAGCGCAGCGCGAACCTGTCGCGGCGCAACGCGAATGGACAGATCAATGTCGACATTCCGCTGACCAGCCGGCGTGCGGACGTGCTGTCGGCGATCGGCGACCTGTCCGTCAATTTCAACGGGTCAATCAATCGGTTCTCGGATTTCGGAACGCTTACGCGCTATGGCTATGGTCTGAACTGGCGACCGACCGGGCGGTTGAGCCTGATCTGGTCGCAGACGCGGGAAGAGGGCGCACCGACCGTCCAGCAGCTGGGCAATCCGCAAATCTCCACATTCGACGTGCGCGTGTTCGATTATCGGACCGGGCAGACGGTCAGCGTGACGCAGGTGAACGGCGGCAATCCCGATCTGGTGGCGGACAGGCGCCGCGTGCTGAAACTGGGCGCCAACTGGAAACCGTTCAACACGCCCGACCTGTCGCTGGTCGCCAACTATGTCCGCAGCCGGATCGACAATGCGACCGCGTCGCTGCCGGCGCCGACCGCGGTGATCGAGGCGGCGTTCCCGGACCGGTTCGTGCGTGATGCCGACGGCATGCTGGTCAGCATTGATGCCCGGCCCGTCAATTTCCTGCGCCAGGATACCGCGCAGATGCGCTGGGGTTTCAACCTGTCGGTGCCATTGAAGGCCAACAACCAGAAGCTGTTCGATGCCTATCGCGCGGCACGCGACGCGCGGATCGCGCGCGGCGAGGCACCGGATCGCGGACCGGGAGAGCGGGTCGGCACCGCGGCGGATCGGCCACCGCGCGACGGTGCGGGTGGCGGCAGCCCCGGCGGTGGCGGTGGCGGTGGAGGCGGGGGACGTGGCTTCGGTGGGGGTCGCGGCGGCGGCGGCGGCGGTGGTCGCCTGCAATTCGCGGTCTATCATAGCTGGCAGTTCCGCAACGACGTCACGATCCGGGAGGGCGTTCCCGTCCTGGATCTGTTGAACGGCGCGGCGAGCGGATCGAGCGGCGGCAGCCCCCGGCACAAGGTGGAGGCGCAGGCCGGCCTGTTCCGCAACGGTTTCGGCGCACGGATGTCGGGCAACTGGCAGAGCGCGACCTTCGTCCGCGGTGGCGGCAGCGCGAGCGGCGGGGGGACCGGCGATCTGTTCTTCGGATCGCTGACCACGGTCGACCTGAGGCTGTTCGCGGATTTCGGGCAGATTCCGGCGCTGGTGCCGTACCGGTTCACGCGCGGGATGCGGGTGAGCCTGTCGGTCGACAATCTGTTCAACCAGCGGCAGGGCGTGCGCGATGCCGCCGGCGTGGTGCCGCTTGGCTATCAGCCCGGTTATCTTGACCCGGTCGGGCGCGCGATCCGCGTGTCGGTGCGCAAGCTGTTCTTCTGATCGGCGGCGGGTTATCGCGGCGCAAACCCGGACGCGGAGCCCGATGCTGCACAGCCTGCCCATCCTGATCCGCCTGGCGGGGCGGCCCGTCATCCTGCTGGGCGACGGCGGCGCGGCGGATGCGAAACGTCGCATCCTGACGCGCGCCGGTGCGCGGATCGTGGGCGAGGCGGCGGACGCGGCGCTGGCGATCGTCGCGATCGCAGAGGATGTCGAGGCGGAGGCGGCGGTCGTGCGGCTGCGCGCGCGTGGCATTCTGGTCAATGCGGTCGACCGGCCGGCGCTGTGTGATTTCACGCTGCCCGCGATCGTCGAGCGCGGCGCGGTGCTGGTGGCGATCGGAACCGGCGGTGCATCGGCGGGACTGGCCAAGGCCTTGCGCCAACGGCTGGAGGCGATGCTGCCGGCCGATCTGGGCGGGCTGGCGTCGGCCTTGTTCGCCGCGCGCGCCGCGATCAAGGCGCGTTGGCCGGAGGGGGACGATCGTCGCCGCGCGATCGACGCGGCCCTGGCGCCCGGCGCCGCGCTAGACCCGCTATCGGCCGGTGCGGGTGCGCGCATTCCGGGCTGGCTGGCGGCGGAGGGAAGGAACGCGGCGGTCGAACCCGTCGCCATCCGGTTGCGCAGCAGCGATCCCGATGACCTGACCCTGCGCGAGGCGCGTTGGCTGGGCGGGGCGGACGTGGTGCGGCATGCGGCGGATGTGCCGGGCGCCATCCTCGCGCGGGTCCGCGCGGATGCGGATGTCGCGATCGGCCGGGCGGAGGATGTTGCCTGCGACGGTCTGGTCGTCGATCTGCGCTTTGCTGGGTAATCTTCAGGAGCGGTGCGTCCGTTTCGGTCGATCGTGGGTTTGATGCGACCGACAGGAGACCAGCATGAACGATGTTTCAACCGCCGCGCCGATCGGGCCGGCCACATTCCGCAACCCCGCCATCCTGCTATCCGGTACGGTCGATTATGCGATGTACGCGACCTTCCGTGACAGCCTGGACATGGCACCCGACACGGGCCCGGTGGTGATCGAACTGTCGACACTGGGCGGCGATCCCGAAGTCGCGCGGATGATGGGCGAAGATGTCCGCTATCACAGCAACATGGCGCCGGAGCGGCGTTTCCTGTTTTTGGGCAAGGCCGCGATCTATTCCGCGGGCACGACCTTCATGAGCTTCTTTCTTCCCGAAAACCGGTTCCTGACACCCGGTACGCGGCTGATGATCCACGAACGCAAGCTATCGAAGCAATTGCAGGTCGAAGGGCCGCTGACGACGTGCATCGCGGGCGTCACCGCGCTGCTGCACGAGATCGAGAGTTCGATCGAGATCCAGAATGAGGGGTTCGGGAACCTGATCCGTGGCAGCCAGGTGACGATGGAGGAGGTGCTGCAAAAGGCGCCGTCCAACTGGTATATCGAAGCGAACGAAGCCTATCGCTTGGGGTTGATCGCCGGGGTGATATGAGGCCGGAGGGCGATGGCGGGCCGATGCGGCAGGCGACCGGCCTGATCCGCATCGCAACCGCGGGGCAGGGGCTGGTGGACATCAGCCGTGACGTGGTCGCGTGGGTCACGGAACAGCGGATGCGATCCGGGCTGCTGACGCTGTTCTGCCGGCATACGTCGGCCTCGCTGATGATCCAGGAGAATGCGGCGCCGGAGGTCCGCGGCGACATCGAACGCTATTTCGCCCGGCTGGCACCGGAAAGCGGCGTGTATGCGCATGACGATGAAGGACCGGACGACATGCCCGCGCATCTGCGTAGTGCGTTGACCGACGCCAGCCTGTCGATCCCGTTGCTGGACGGGGTGCCCGCGCTGGGGACCTGGCAGGGCATCTACCTGTTCGAACATCGGCGCCGCCCGCACCGGCGGGAGGTGGTGCTGCACCTGATTGGCGGCTAATCCTCCCGAAAAAGCGGGAGAGTCGCATGGCGGATCATTATGACGTGCTGATCGTGGGCGGGGGCCATGGCGGCGCGCAGGCGGCAATCGCGCTGCGCCAGGGCGGGTTTGACGGCAGCATCGCGATCGTGACCGAGGAGCCGGAGCCGCCTTATGAACGGCCGCCGCTGTCCAAGGACTATCTGGCGGGGGACAAGCCCTTCGATCGGATCCTGATCCGGCCGCTGGCATTCTGGAACGAGCGCAGCGTCATGCTGCTGACCGGACGGCGGATCGTGGCGGTCGATGCGGCGGCGCGGACCGCGACCGATGCCGTCGGCGGGGTGCTGTCCTATGACGAGCTGATCTGGGCGGCGGGCGGGCATGCGCGGCGGCTGACCTGCGACGGATCGACGCTGGCGGGCGTGCACGGCATCCGCAGCCGTGCCGATGTCGACCGGCTGGAACAGGAATTGCGGACCCAGGACCGGGTGGTCGTGATCGGTGGCGGCTATATCGGGCTGGAGGCGGCGGCGGTGCTGGCCAAGTCGGGCAAGGCGGTGACCGTGCTGGAGGCGCAGGACCGCGTGCTGGCACGCGTGGCGGGCGAACCGCTGTCGCGATTTTACGAGGCCGAGCACCGCGCGCGCGGGGTCGACGTGCGGCTGGGCATCGGCGTCGACTGCCTGGTGGGCGACGGCACGCGCGTGACCGGCGTGCGGCTGGCGGACGGCACGGTGCTGGATGCCGGAATCGTGATCGTCGGGATCGGGATCGTGCCGTCGGTCGCGCCGCTGATCGATGCGGGGGCGGTGGGCGGCAACGGCGTGGATGTCGATGCGCTGTGCCGGACCAGCCTGCCGCATGTCCACGCCATCGGGGATTGCGCGCGGCACGCGAACCGGCATGCCGACGGTGCGGAGATCCGGCTGGAGTCGGTGCAGAACGCCAATGATCAGGCCACCGTCGCGGCGCGCGACATCCTGGGCGTGGGGCAGCCTTATGACGCCGTGCCGTGGTTCTGGTCGAACCAATATGATCTGCGATTGCAGACGGTCGGCCTGTCGACCGGCCATGACGCGGTGGTGGTGCGCGGCGACATCGGCACGCGGTCCTTTTCCGTCATCTATCTGCGTGGCAGCCGGGTGATCGCGCTCGACTGCGTCAATGCGGTCAAGGATTATGTCCAGGGCAAGGCGCTGGTCCTGGCCGGCGCGGCGATCGATCCGGCGATGCTGGCGGACGCGGGCGTGCCGTTGAAGGCGATGCTGGCCGCGGCCTGAACGCCCGGCCGGTCGGATTGGTACGGCGGAATCATAGATTGCCGGACGTGAAGAGGGCCACCGCCGCAATGCTGCGACGGTGGCCCCCTTACATGGTCAGCGGCCGGAAAGCGGCCCGGGAGACCTTGGGCGCTTGCCGTTAGGCGCGCGTCCCCCGAACGGACTGAACCGACCTCGCTTCTGAACCATGAGACATCGGATCACCTCCTTTCGCTACGTTGATGGGCGACACCGAAGATGAGTCATCAGGGGTGGTTCGGCAAGCCGGTCCGGCAAAATTTTTTCACGGTTCGCAGCGGATGTGGATCAACCGCGGCAATCCTCGATCGTGCGGGCGAATTCCGGCCAGGCGGGAACCACGATCGGCGGGTGGTCGGACAACTGGACCCGGAACCGCCCGCGGCTGAACGCGATCCGGTCGAGGAAGCCGTCGCCGGCGGGCAGCGCCGCACCGGCATAGGCGGGTTGCGCGCCGGTGGCCGCGGCCGGAAGCGTGCGAGTGCCGTCGCTGGTCTGGATCGTCAGCGTGGCGCCGGCGGCAACCTCGCCGGGCAGGGTCAGGCTGATCCGCCGCTCGGCCGCGTCGCACCGGACGACGAACCGGGCCAGTTCACCCACCACACCGAACATCGCCACCGACCCGCGCGCGTCGCGTTCCCACCGCCAGATCCCGGGCGCGACGGGTCCGTCCTGCCAGGATGGGATCGGAGCCGCCGGTGCCGGTGCCGGCGCAGCGGCGGCGGGCGGCGGGGTCGGGGGGCTGGTCGTCGGTTGCGGCGCCACGCATGCGGCAAGGGTCAGGGCGGCAAGGGCCAAAGCGGCAAGGGGGGGCAGGCAACGCATGCGCGCCTTGTGGCGGAGCAGGCGCGGATTGGGAAGGGCAGGCCGGATCGGGACCGCGCGTGGGTCAGCCCGCGCGGCTGCGTTTCTGGGCGCGGGCTTCCTTGGCCTTGGCGTAGCGGGTGGTACGGGTGCCGGGCTTGCCGGCGACGGCGTTGCCGCGCACCGGCGCCTTGTGTTCGGCCGGCGGCAACCCGAGTTCTTCCTGTTCGAGGCCGCGAATCTCGTCGCGCAGGCGGCCGGCTTCCTCGAATTCCAGATCGGCGGCGGCACGGCGCATCCGGCCTTCCAGTTCCTGGATGTAGGCGCGCAGATTATGGCCGACCATGTGCGGCCGGTCCTCGATCCCGGTCTCGACGGTCACCTGATCCTTCGACGCGAGATGGCCGACGATATCCGTGATGTTGCGCTTGATCGTGGCCGGGGTGATGCCGTGTTCGGTGTTATACGCCTCCTGCTTTTCCCGGCGGCGCGCGGTTTCGGCCATGGCGCGTTCCATCGATCCCGTGATGGTGTCGGCATAGAGGATCACGCGCCCCTCCACGTTGCGGGCGGCGCGGCCGATCGTCTGGATCAGCGAGGTTTCGGAGCGGAGAAAGCCTTCCTTGTCGGCATCCAGGATCGCGACCAGCCCGCATTCGGGAATATCGAGCCCCTCGCGCAGCAGGTTGATGCCGACCAGCACGTCATAGACGCCGAGCCGGAGATCGCGGATCAGTTCGATCCGTTCCAGCGTCTCGACATCGCTGTGCATGTAGCGGACCTTCATCCCCGCTTCGTGCAGATATTCGGTGAGATCCTCCGCCATTCGCTTGGTGAGGGTGGTGACCAGCGACCGGTAGCCGAGTTTCGCGGTCGCCTGGCATTCGTGGACGAGATCGTCGACCTGGCTTTCGATCGGGCGGACCTCGATCGGCGGATCGATCAGCCCGGTCGGGCGGATGACCTGTTCGGCGAATACGCCGCCGGTCTGGTCCAGTTCCCAGGGGCCGGGCGTGGCCGAGACATAGACCGTCTGCGGCCGCATCGCGTCCCATTCGTTGAAGCGCAGCGGGCGATTGTCGATGCAGGACGGCAGCCGGAAGCCATATTCCGCCAGCGTGATCTTGCGCCGGTGATCGCCGCGCGACATGCCGTTGATCTGGCCGATCGTCTGATGGCTTTCATCGACGAACAGCAGCGCGTTTTCGGGCAGATATTCGAACAAGGTGGGCGGCGGCTCGCCCGGCAGGCGTCCGGTCAGGAAGCGGCTGTAATTCTCGATCCCGGCACAGCTGCCGGTCGCCGCAATCATTTCCAGATCGAAATTGGTGCGCTGTTCCAGCCGCTGCGCTTCCAGCAGCTTGCCCTCCATCACCAGTTCCTTCAGCCGCTCGGTCAGTTCGTGGCGGATTGCACCGGCGGCCTGCTGCATCGTCGGGCCGGGCGTAACATAATGCGAATTGGCGTAGATCCGGATCGACGGCAGCTTGGCCGCGGTCTTGCCGGTCAACGGATCGAATTCCGCAATCTCCTCGATCTCGTCCCCGAAGAAGGAAATGCGCCAGGCGGCATCGTCATAGTGCGACGGAAACAGTTCGATCGTATCACCGCGGACGCGGAAGGTACCGCGGGTGAAGCTCTGTTCGTTGCGCTTATATTGCAGCGCGACCAGCTTGCGGATGATCTCGCGCTGATCTGCACTCTGCCCCCGTTTCAGGTCGAAGATCATCGCCGAATAGGTTTCGACCGAGCCGATACCGTAGAGGCAGGACACCGATGCCACGATCAGCACATCGTCACGTTCCAGGAGCGAGCGGGTGGCCGAATGGCGCATCCGGTCGATCGTCTCGTTGATCGACGATTCCTTTTCGATATAGGTATCGGACCGCGCGACATAGGCCTCGGGCTGATAATAGTCGTAATAGCTGACGAAGAACTCGACCGCGTTATCCGGGAAGAACTGCTTGAATTCGCCGTAGAGCTGTGCCGCCAGGATCTTGTTGGGGGCAAGCACCAGCGCCGGGCGCTGCAGTTCCTCGACCACCTTCGCCATGGTGAAGGTCTTGCCAGAGCCGGTGACGCCCAGCAGCACCTGATCGCGTTCGCCCTCCCGCGCCTGGGCGGAGAGTTCGGCGATGGCGGTCGGCTGATCCCCCGAGGGTTGGTAATCGGACTCCAGCCGGAACTTGCGCCCGCCCTCCTGCTTGACCGGCCGCGCGGGGCGATGCGGTACGAAGTTCGTGTCGGTTTCGGGTTCCGCAAGGGAGGTTCGAATCTGGATCGCCATGGCGCGAATATGGGCGGGCAGGGCACCGGTTCCTAGCCCTTCCGGCTGGCAGCGCGCGGTGATAGCAGGCGCTGGAACGTGCGCAGGGAGAAGCGATGATGGATCGGCGCCTGGTGATCGGCAGTGTCCTTGCCGCCGGGTTGGCGGGGCATGCCAAGGGTGCGGAGCGCCCCGCGCGCCTGCCGGCCTGGCCACCCCGCGAAGGCATGCCGTTATGGCCGGGCCGCCCGCCCGGTGCGCGGTCGCGCCTGCCGACCTATGCGCCGTCGATGAACGGGGATGCCGGCCACCGGCAACTGTGGCTGCGCGGGATCGCAACGCCGATGCTGCACGTCTATCGCCCGGCGAAACCCAACGGGATCGGCATCCTGTCCATCCCGGGTGGCGGGTATGGATTCCTGTCCGTCCAGAACGAGGGGATGGATGTCGCGCGGGTGCTGGGTGCGGTGGGCTTCACCCTATTCGTGCTGAGCTACCGCCTGCCGTCCGAAGGTTGGGACGCGCAGGCCGACGTGCCGTTGCAGGATGCGCAGCGTGCGATGCGGCTGATCCGCGCCAACGCGGCCGGATTCGGTGTCGATCCGGTCAGGACCGGAATCCTGGGTTTTTCCGCGGGCGGGCATCTGGCCGCCAGCCTGGCGACCGGCCATGACGATGCGGTGTACCGGCCGATCGACGACGCCGACCGGCAATCCGCGCGGCCGGCCTTCGCAGGGCTGATCTATCCGGTCACGACGTTGCGCGACCCGTTCACGCATCGCGGATCGCGTGATGCGCTGCTGGGGCCTGCCCCGGCGGCTGCGCTGATCGACCGGCGATCGCCGTTGCTGCATGTGACGGATCGCACCCCGCCCTGTTTCCTGGTCCACGCGATCGACGATCTGGTGGTGCCCGTGGAGTGCAGCACGGGCTGGGTCGCGGCCTGCCGCGCCGCCGGCGTGCCGGTGGCCGCGCAACTGCTGGAACAAGGCGGGCATGGGTTCGGGATGCAATTGCCGGACAGCAATTTCGGCGCGCTGTGGCCGCAGGCGTTCGCCCGGTGGGCACGCGCGCATGGCGGACGCCCAACCCCTTGATCCAAGGCAGTGAATTCCCACGGCGTCGTCCCTAGCATCGCGCACCGGGATCGATTAGCAAATCGGCGGACGCGGGGGGAAGAGTGACAGGCTGTGCGGCGTTCGATCTCCTTGCTTGTGACGGCCGGCCTGCTGCCCGTCGTCGTCCTTGGTGGAACCTTCGGGGTAACCATGCTCCGAAGCCAGCGCGCGGCGGTACAGCAGCAGGCGGACGCGGCGGCGCGGTTCTTCTCCGCGTTGCTGTCGGTCAAGCTGGAAGGCGCGTCCCATGCGGTGCAGATGATCGCGCAATCGCCAGCCTTCGACGGCAGGATGGACCTGGTCCGGTTCCGGACGCTGGCCGGACGGATCATCGCGATCCAGCCGGATTGGCACCGCGTCACGGTCGCTGATCTCGCGGGTAACCGGTTGGTCAATGTGCCGGAGATGGAGGGGCGTCGCGAAGCCCGGCGGGTCGTGGAGATACCAAGTTTCCGGCGGGTGATCCGCGACCGGATCCCCGTCATCGGCGATGTCGCGCGCGGCCCCGACAACTATGTCGCGTTTGCGGTGCGGGCACCGGTGCTGCAGGCCGGGCAGGTCCGCTATGTGGTGTCCGCGGTGATTCCGGCCGAGCGGCTGCGCGTGCTGCTGCGGTCGCAGCCCTTGCCGGTGGACTGGTCGGCCGCGATCCTGGACGCCCGCGGGCAGGCGGTGACGCAGGTCGGTGATGCCCGATCGGCCGCGCTGGCGGATGCGCGCGTGCTGGAGACGCGGGCACCGGTTGCGGGAACACCCTGGACGATCCTGATCCGCACCCCGGCCAGGGACCTGGTGCGGCCGCAACGCAGCGCGATCCTGCTGCTGGCGATGGCGGCGGTGCTCAGCCTGTTGCTGTTGTTCGTGCTGGTCCGGTTGCTGGTGGCGGAGCTGCACCAGGTACGCGACAGCCAGGCGGCGCGATTGAAGGCGCAACGGATGGAAGCGCTGGGCCAGCTGACCGGCGGGGTGGCGCATGATTTCAACAATTTGCTGACACCGATCATCGGCAATCTCGACCTGATCGCGCGGCGGACCGACGATGCGCGGATCACGCGTTATGTCCAGGCGGCGTCGGCCAGCGCGGAGCGCGCCAAGTCGCTCGTCAGCCGCCTGCTGGCCTTTTCCCGCCGCCAGTCGCTGTCGCCGCGACCGGTGGACCTTGGCGACCTGCTGGCCGGGATGTCCGACCTGATCGCGCATTCGGTGCCGTCCGCGATTCAGGTGAGCATCGATCTGGATGACGGGCTGCCGCTGGTCTACGCCGACAGCAGCCAGCTGGAACTGGCGATCCTGAACCTGATCATCAACGCGCGCGATGCGATGCCGGATGGCGGGCAGCTGCGCGTGACCGCCAGACCGGCGGCGGGCGAGGATGTCGCTGGGCTGCCGCCCGGCGACTATGTCAGCCTGCGCGTGATCGATACCGGGACCGGGATGAGCGAGACGACGCTGAAACGCGCGATCGATCCGTTCTTCACGACCAAGCCGGGCGACAAGGGAACGGGTCTGGGCCTGTCGATGGTGCATGGCTTTGCGGGGCAGTCGGGCGGCGTGCTGCGAATCGCCAGTACACTGGGACGCGGCACCGTCATGACGATCGTCCTGCCGCACAGCCGCGAACCGGCGCCGGCCGTCGTCCAGGACACGGAGATCCCGGATATCCCGCCGGGCCGCATCCTGCTGGTCGACGATGACGCGGCCGTCCGGACCGCCACGGCGGAGATGCTGCGGCAGGCGGATCAGACCGTGATCGAGGCGGACGGTGTGGGCGCGGCCCTGATGATATTGGCCGGGGATCAGGCCATTGATGCGATCGTGACCGATTTCCGGATGCCGGGGCGATCGGGTGCGGACCTGATCCGCATCGTCCGGGCTGAACGGCCGGGGCTGCCGATCCTGCTGGTGACAGGCTATGTGACCGCCGGGGCGGAGATCCCGACGCAGGTTCCCCGATTGATGAAACCGTTCAGCGCCGCGGAACTGATCGCGGCGCTGGCACGGGCGCGGTCCGCCAGGGGGTAACCGCCGGGATCAGAAGCTGCTGCCGGTACCGGGGACCACATCCTCACCCGCGCCGGCATGGCCCCTGCCCAGTCCGGCATGGTCCAGATCCTGGCCCAGCGTGGTTTCGGTTTCCCGGATCGTCGTCATGCGGCCGTTGCCGATCGTCGCGACCGGCGGTGCCGCCGGGCGGCGTCGGAGCAGCAGATACAGCGCCGCCGATGCCGTGGCGGCGACACCCAGCTTGGTCGCGAGGCCGCGTTTGTTGTGGCGCCATTCCGCCCGGATCCCCATTTCGGCGGGGATGTTCGGAACGGTGCCGCGTGCCAGATCCTGGACGACGCCTTCGACCATGTTGATCCGGTCCGCGCCCATCAGCAGCAGCCAATGCCACCAGTCCGATTCGCTGCGCCGGAACGCGACACGGCGGATCGCCCCGCTGAGGCCGCTGGGCGGTGTCGCGGTGCCGACCACGGCAGGCCGGCGATCATGTTCGATCGATTGCAGGATTTCGACGTCGGTCCGCTGTTCGGCCGGGCGGACCCAGTTCAGCCCCCGGCTGTGCTGATCCTCCACATGCCGCATCGGGAAGGTCGGATCATTGTCCGGATCGGCATCCACGCCCCAGCCGGGGATGGTGGCGGTATCGACGATGGCCCTGGTCATGTGCTGTGTCCCTCAGGCAGCGTGCGGCAGCAGGACGGGCTTGATGCAGCCGTCCAGCTTGGCCGAAAAGATGTGATAGGCGTCGGCCGCGTCGGTCAGGGGCACGCGGTGGGTGATGAGCTGCTTGGGATCGATCCGTCCGGCGCGGATATGATCGACCAGCTTGGGCAGCAGCCGTTTGACCGACGCCTGATTCGCGCGGATCGTGATCCCCTTGTTCACGACGTTGCCGATCGGGACCATGTTGCCGGTGGGGCCGTAGACGCCGACGATCGACACGATCCCGCCCTTCTTCACCGAGTTGATGGCCCAGTGCAGCGCGATCGCATTGCCCGCTTCCAGTTTCAGCTTGGTCCCGAACAGCGTCTGCAACGCGTTGCCGGCGGCGTCGCCACCCACGGCATCGATGCAGACATCGGCGCCAAGCGACTCGGTCGTCTTCTTCAGGAAGACGACGGGATCGTCCATCTCGCGGAAATTATAGGCTTCGGCCTGTGCGAAGCGCCGCGCGAACTCCAATCGATATTCGACCTGGTCGATGACGATGACGCGCGCCGCCCCGAACAGCCAGGCGGACTTGGCGGCCATCAGTCCGACGGGGCCCGCCCCGAACACGACGACGGTGTCGCCGCGCTGGATGCCGCCCATTTCCGCCGCCTGATAGCCGGTGGGCACGACATCGGTCAGCAGCACCGCGTCGTCCGGATCCATCCAGTCGGGGATCAGCATCGGCCCGACGTCGGCATAGGGCACGCGCACGAATTGCGCCTGACCGCCGTCATAGCCGCCGGCGGTATGCGAATAGCCGAAGATGCCGCCGACCGCGGTCGCCTGCGCATTGCTTTCGTGGCAATTTCCGAACAGCCCCTGCTGGCAGAAATGGCATTTGCCGCAGGCGATGTTGAACGGGACCAGCACATGATCGCCTTTTTTCAGCGTGCGGACCTCTGCGCCAACGTCTTCGACGATGCCGCAAAACTCATGACCGAACGTCATGCCGACGCGCGTGTCGGGCACCATGCCGTGATAGAGGTGGAGATCGGACCCGCAGATGCAGGACCGCGTGACCCGGACGATCGCATCCTCCGGATGCAGGATCTTCGGCATCGGTTTCTCGTCGATGCGGACGCGGTATGGCCCGCGATAGTTCATGGCCAGCATGGCGATCTCGATCCTTTCCGAACGGCGACCGGGCATCCTGACAAATGTCAGTGCAGCCCGCTGAAAACACGGAATTAAACGGCAAACCGGCCGTCGCGGTGCAAGTTCCGGTACGCGTCGTCTGGCGTGTGCGGACGGGCAATGGGCGTGCACCGCGGCCCGGCCAGCCCGGAGCGCGTGCGATGGATGCCGAGCCGCGTGCGGCCCGTTCCCGCCGCCGTATTGAGGGTGTGCCCGCGCCGCCCGCTGCGGCCGAATTGCCCATGGTGGCATGATTGTCGCGAGGTGGGCTTTGCTATTGACAATCCCCGGCCCTGTTCCATTCTCGCGTCCACCAAAAAGACGGGCGTTCAACTGTCCCTCGTTCGCCCGGATAAAAAGGGAAGGAACAGGATGACTATCGTGCTTCTCGCGATCGCCTGCGGGCTGGTTGCCATTGTCTACGGCTTTGCGACATCGAGGCAGGTGCTGGCGGCCTCGCCCGGAAATGAACGGATGCAGGAGATCGCCGGCGCGATCCAGGAGGGCGCGCGCGCCTATCTGGGCCGGCAATATCGTACGATCGCGATCGTCGGCATCGTCGTCGCGGTGCTGGTGTTCCTGACGCTGGGCGCGACGTCCGCGGTCGGGTTCGTGCTGGGCGCGGTGCTGTCGGGCGCGACGGGCTATATCGGGATGAACATTTCGGTAAAGGCCAATGTCCGGACGGCGGAGGCTGCGCGGACGTCGTTGCAGGCGGGGCTGACCACCGCGTTCCGGGCCGGCGCGGTGACGGGCATTCTGGTCGCGGGGCTGGCGCTGCTCGCGATCGCGATCTTCTTCTATTATCTGACCGCGATCGCGGGGGCGGCGCCCAATGACCGGCTGGTGGTGGACGCGCTGGTCGCGCTGGCGTTCGGGGCGTCGCTGATCTCGATCTTCGCGCGGCTGGGCGGCGGCATCTTCACCAAGGCGGCCGATGTCGGCGCGGACCTGGTCGGCAAGGTCGAGGCCGGGATCCCGGAGGACGACCCCCGCAATCCCGCGACGATCGCGGACAATGTGGGCGACAATGTCGGTGATTGCGCGGGCATGGCCGCCGATCTGTTCGAAACCTATGTCGTGACGGTCGGGGCGACGATGGTGCTGATCGCGTTGCTGGTGCAGGGGACGACCGCGCAGGTCGGCGCGCTGATGGCGTTGCCGCTGCTGATCGGCGGCGTGTGCATCCTGACGTCGATCCTGGGAACCTACATGGTCCGGCTGGGCCGCGGCGCATCGATCATGGGCGCGCTGTACAAGGGGTTCTTCACCACCGCACTGCTGTCGATCCCGGCGATCTGGGCGGTCAGCGTCTATGCGCTGGGCGATCTGAGCGCACCGATCGGCACCCCGCGTGAGGCAGCGGGTGGCGAGGTCGGCAGCCAGGTGGCGGCGGCGATCGGCGGTTTCACCGGTTGGGACCTGTTCGGCGCGATGATGGTCGGGCTGGCGGTGACCGGCCTGCTGGTGTGGATCACCGAATATTATACCGGCACCAATCACCGGCCGGTGCGGTCGATCGCCAAGGCGTCGGAGACCGGGCACGGCACCAACGTCATCCAGGGGCTGGCGATCAGCCTGGAGGCAACCGCGCTGCCGACGATCGTGATCTGCATCGGGATCATCGTCGCCTATCAGCTGGCGGGATTGATCGGCATCGCCTTTGCCGCGACCGCGATGCTGGCGCTGGCGGGGATGGTGGTCGCGCTGGATGCCTATGGCCCCGTTACCGACAATGCCGGTGGCATCGCGGAGATGGCGGGGCTTCCCGATGAGGTCCGGGTCCGCACCGACGCGCTGGATGCGGTCGGCAACACCACCAAGGCGGTGACCAAGGGCTATGCGATCGGATCGGCGGGGCTGGCCGCGCTGGTGCTGTTCGGGGCCTATACCACCGATCTCCGGCTGTTCTTCCCGGATGTCGCGGTCGATTTCTCGCTGTCCAATCCGTACGTCATCGTCGGCCTGCTGCTGGGGGCGCTGCTGCCCTATGTCTTCGGCGCGTTCGGGATGACGGCGGTGGGGCGCGCCGCCGGCGCGGTGGTGGAAGAGGTGCGCGCGCAGTTCCGGGATAATCCCGGCATCATGGCGGGGACCAGCCGGCCCAACTATGCGCGCACGGTCGACCTGGTGACGCGGGCAGCGATCCGCGAGATGATCGTGCCGTCGCTGCTGCCGGTGCTGGCACCGATCGTCGTCTATTACCTGATCACCGCGATCGCGGGGCAGGGCGAGGGGTTCGCCGCGCTGGGTGCCCTGTTGCTGGGCGTGATCGTGTCCGGGCTGTTCGTCGCGATTTCGATGACGAGCGGCGGCGGCGCATGGGACAATGCCAAGAAGTATATCGAGGACGGCAACCATGGCGGCAAGGGCAGCGAGGCGCACAAGGCCGCGGTGACCGGGGATACGGTGGGTGATCCCTACAAGGATACGGCGGGACCGGCCGTGAACCCGATGATCAAGATCACCAACATCGTCGCGCTGCTGCTGCTGGCGGCGCTGTCGGGGCATGCGGGGTAGGACAAGGACAATCGCTGTTTCCGTTCACCCCGAGCGAAGTCGAGGGACGCTTTCGAGTGTAGTCGGGAAGCCTGAAGGTGGACGCGCTCGGCTTTGCTCGGTCGGTCCCTCGACTACGCTCGGGATGGACGGTTGATTGCGGATCGGAAAACCCTGCCTTCGACCGCGTGTTTCCCGCCATAATGGATCAAACACTTGAGTCTGTTTTGCTCGGAAACGGACGGTACGTTGCGCGACGTCCGGTCATCCGGTCCGCACCCTCCTTCGGATGCACGACTCCGATCCCGTCCAGAACTTCATCCACCGCTGGCGCAGCAATGAGGGCGGCGCCGAGCGCGCGAATTTCCCGCTGTTCCTGATCGAGCTTTGCACGCTGCTCGATCTGCCGCCGCCCGATCCCGCCGGTGCGACGCATGCCCGGAACGACTATGTGTTCGAACGGGCGGTACGGTTCCATGACGAGGCGGGGCGGACCGGGCATGGCCGGATCGACCTGTATCGACGCGGGTGTTTCGTGCTGGAAGCCAAGCAGAGCCGCGAACCCGGCGGGGCCAAGGCCGTGGCGATGCCGGAGCAGGGCGTGCTGCCGGGCGTCGCCGCGCCCGCCGTCCGCGGGCGGCGCAGCGCGCATCGCGGTTGGGACGTGCTGATGCGCAATGCGCGCGAACAGGCGGAGCAATATGCGCGCGCCCTGCCGATCGAGCATGGCTGGCCACCGTTCATCCTGGTGTGCGATGTCGGCCATGCGATCGAACTGTTCGCCGATTTTTCGGGGCAGGGGAAGAATTACCGGCAGTTTCCGGACCGCAGCGGCTACCGCCTGTATCTGGAGGATCTCGCTGATCCGGCGGTCCGCGACCGGCTTCGGGCGATCTGGGTCGACCCGCACAGCCTGGACCCCACTCGCCGCGCGGCGCATGTCACCCGCGATATTGCGCGGCGATTGGCATCGGTCAGCAAGCTGCTGGAGGATCGCGGCCATCCGCCGGAACCGGTCGCGCATTTCCTGATGCGGTGCCTGTTCACGATGTTCGCGGAGGATACGGGGCTGCTGGAGCGCGGCTGCTTCACGCAATTGCTCCACGATACGCAGGTGGCACCGGCCAGCTTTGCGCCACTGCTGGAGGATCTGTGGCGGACCATGAATGTCGGCGGGCTGTCGCCGGTGCTGCGGCGGACGGTGCGGCGGTTCAACGGCGGGCTGTTTTCGGACGGTCGCGCCATCGCGTTGGAACGCGAGGAGATCGGCGAACTGTACCAGGCGTCGCTGCACGACTGGACCGAGGTCGAGCCCGCGATCTTCGGCACGCTGCTGGAACAGGCGCTGGACAAGGCCGAGCGGCGGCGGCTGGGCGCGCATTACACGCCGCGCGCCTATGTCGAACGGCTGGTGATCGCGACCGTGATCGCGCCGTTGCAGCGCGAATGGGAAACCGTGGTGCTGGGCACGGTGGAGCGCGAGCGGACCGCCGACCCGATGGCCGCGATCCGCGCGGTGCATGATTTCCATGTCCGGCTGGCGACGACGCGCGTGCTGGATCCCGCCTGCGGTACCGGCAATTTCCTCTATGTCGCGCTGGAACTGATGAAGCGGCTGGAAGGCGATGTGCTGGAGGTGCTGGCCGATCTTGGCGGGCAGGAGGCGCTGGCGCTGGAAACCGACACCGTCCACCCGCGCAATTTCCTGGGGCTGGAACTCAACCCGCGCGCGGCCGCGATCGCCGAACTGGTGCTGTGGCTCGGCTATCTGCAATGGCAGCTGCGCGGTGGCGGGATCGTGTCCGATCCGGTGCTGGAAAGCCTGCGCACGATCGTCGCGGCCGATGCGGTGCTGGCGCATGATCCCGCACCGCCCGGCGACACCGGTATCGCCCTGCACAATCCGCGGCGTCCCGCCTGGCCGGACGCGGACTATATCGTCGGCAATCCGCCCTTCATCGGCGGCAAGGACCTGCGCGGGCGGCTGGGCGACGCCTATGTGGCGGGGCTGTGGAAGGCGCATCCGAAGATGCCGAAATCGGCCGACTTCGTGATGTACTGGTGGGACCGCGCCGCCGAACGGCTGACCGAACCCGGCACGCGGCTGAAGCGGTTCGGGTTCGTCACCACCAATTCGATTACGCAGGACTATAGCCGCCGCGTGATCGCCGCCCGGCTGGACGCGCACAAGCCGGTCCACCTGCTGATGGCGATCCCCGATCACCCCTGGACCAAGGCGACCCGTGATGCCGCCGCGGTCCGGATCGCGATGACGGTGGCGGCGGCCGGGGCGGGCGAGGGGAGCCTGTTGGCGGTGGTGGAGGAAAGCGGGCTGGATACGGATGCGCCGATGATACTGCTCGGGGAAACGGTCGGCAGGATCAATCCCGACCTTACCGTAGGCGCCGACCTGACCCGGGCCTTCACGTTGCGCGCCAATGACGGCCTGTGTTCGCGCGGCGTCTCGCTCCACGGATCGGGGTTCATCGTTGCCCCGAATAGCGTAGCATCGCTGGGGATGGGTCGTCGGGGCGGGCTGGAGTCGCATATCCGACCCTATCGGAACGGCCGCGATATCACGGCCAGATCGCGCGACCGGATGGTCGTCGATCTGCTCGGCCTTGGCGAGACGGAGGTCCGCAACCGGTTTCCCGAAGTGTATCAGCACCTTCTCGTCACGGTAAAGCCGGAGCGGCTACACAATAATCGGGCGGCCTATCGCAACCAGTGGTGGATATTCGGCGAGCCGCGGCGGGAGTTGCGGCCGGCGCTTGCCGGCCTGGATCGCTACATCGCGACCGTCGAAACCGCCAAGCATCGCACGTTCCAGTTTCTGGATGCGGTGATTCTGCCGGACAATATGCTGGTCTGCACCGCCGCGGCCGATGCCTACACGCTCGGTATCCTGTCCTCGGTCATCCACCTGGAATGGACCTATGCCGCCAGTGCCCTGCTGGGCGTCGCCAGCTTCGCGGCCGGGCATCGCTACACCAAAAGCCTGTGTTTCGACCCGTTCCCTTTCCCCGACGCCTCACCCGCGCAGCGGGCGGTGATCGGCGATCTGGCGGAGGAGCTGGACGCGATGCGGAAAGCCGTGTTGGCGGCGGAGGCGGACCTGACGCTGACCGGGCTCTATAACCTCTGCACGCGGGTGCGGAGCGGGGCGGTGCTGGACAGGGTCGAGCAGGACCAGCGCCGGCGCGGGCGGATCGATATCCTGATCGAGCTGCACGACCGGATCGATGCGGCGGTGGCGGACGCCTATGGCTGGGGGGCGGAGCAGCGAGCGGGGACGCTGGACGATGCGACGATTCTGATGCGGCTGGTGGCGCTGAATGCGGAGCGTCATGCCGAGGAGCGGCGTGGAATCGTACGCTGGCTGCGGCCGGACTATCAGCTGGGCCGCGCCGGCGTGCCGCAACTGGCCGCGGCGGCGGACGCGCAGATCGAAGTCGCGCTGCCGCAGGGTATGGCGCGCAAGCCGACCTTTCCGCGCGACGCGATCGGGCAGACCGCGGCGGTGTTGTCTGCCCTGCGCGGCGGCGCGGCGCTGACGGGGTCGGATATCGCCCGGCGCTATACACAGGGGATGCGGGTCGAGCGGCGGATCAGCGCCACGCTGGCCGCGCTGGAACGGCTGGGGCATGTTGCGCTGGACGGGGTGCGTTACTATCTTCGCCGTGCAGCTTGAGGTGAGCGGGTTCTGCCCGAGCCGGGCGGGATCGGGATGTGCAATGGCCCCCGCGCACCGCCGGCATGGTGTGATCCTGTGTGACCTTTGGCGATTCGCTTCCTTTTCCGCGGTCGATGCAGTAGGGGGCGGCACGCGTTCAAACCCCGAAAAGACAAGAGGCCTGTTTGGCTAAGGAAGAATTGCTCGAAATGCGTGGTCAGGTGGTGGAGCTTTTGCCCAACGCCATGTTCCGCGTGAAGCTTGAGAACGACCATGAGATCTTGGGGCACACCGCCGGCAAGATGCGCAAGAACCGCATCCGCGTGCTGGTGGGGGATGAGGTGCTGTGCGAACTCACCCCCTATGATTTGACCAAGGGCCGGATCACGTATCGGTTCAAGTGATGCGGTTGTGATGGTGCCGAGCGCCACGGACGTCTCCACCCCACCCGTCCATCCCGAGCGCAGTCGAGGGGATCGACGCTGCCTTCTCGGCTATGCTCGAAGGGTCCCTCGACTGCGCTTGGAATGGGCGGACATATCGATTGGGGCAGGTGTCTGAATGGAATGGGTGACCTTCATGCGATTCGACCTGCCATGAGAGACGCATGCCCCGACTGATCCTCGCCTCCGCATCGCTCCGCCGCCTGGATCTGCTCGCGCGGATCGGGGTCGTACCGGATGTGGTCGATCCCGCCGATCTCGACGAAACCCCGCTGAAGGGCGAGCGCCCGGCCGCGCATGCGGCGCGGCTGGCGGCAGCGAAGGCGGCGCTGGTGGCCGCCCGCCACCCCGATGCGCATGTGCTGGGCGCCGACACGGTGGTCGGCGCGGGCATCCGTATCCTGCCCAAGGCGGAGGATGCCGCGACCGCGCGCACCTGTTTGACCCTGCTGTCGGGGCGGCGGCACCGGGTGCATTCGGCGGTGACGCTGGTGGCGCCGGACGGCCGCGCCCGCCACCGCATCTCCACCAGCATCGTCGCGTTCAAGGTGCTCACCGCGGCGGAGATCGACGCCTATCTGGCAGGCGGAGAGTGGGAGGGCAAGGCCGGCGGCTATGCCATCCAGGGCACTGCCGAAGCCTATGTCCGCTTCCTGTCGGGCAGCCATTCGGGCGTGGTCGGCCTGCCGCTGTTCGAAACCCGCGCCCTGTTGAGCGCGGCGGGGATCGCGCTTGGCTGAATGGCTGTGCGAGGCCGGGATCGGGGAGGTCCGGGCGGCGCTGGTGGTCGATGGCGTGATCCTGGACGCCAGGGTCGAGCGCGAGGGCGGCGTGCGTGCCGGCAGCGTGCGGCGGGCGCGGTTGACGCGGATCACGACGCCCGGGCGCCGGGGCCTGGTCGCCTTCGACGATGGCGAGGCGGTGCTGGAGCCGTTGCCGGAGGGCGTGGCCGAAGGTGGCCGCCTGCTGGTCGAGATCGTACGCGAGCCGATCCCCGAGACGGGGCGGCCGAAACAGGCGCGCGCGCGCGCGGCCGCCGCCGGGGCGAGCCCGTGCGACGGGCCCGATCTGGCGGCGCAGCTGGTGGCCACCGGGCGGCCGGTCGTCACGCTGCCGGCGCACGGGGCGGACCGGCTGGAGGCGGCGGGCTGGTCCGAACTGATCGAGGAAGCGACGAGCGGCGCGATCGATTTTCCGGGCGGCGCGCTCAGGCTGTCGGTGACGCCGGCGATGGCCCTGTTCGATGTCGATGGCGCGTTGCCGCCGGCGGCGCTGGCGCTGGCGGGCGCGCAGGCGGCGGCGCGGGCGATCCGGCGGATGGATATCGGCGGATCGATCGGCATCGACCTGCCGACCGTATCGGACAAGGCGGTGCGGCAGGCCGTGGCGGCGGCGGTCGATGCGATCCTGCCGCAGCCGTTCGAACGCACCGCGGTCAACGGCTTCGGTTTCCTCCAGATCGTGCGGCGGCGGACGCGCGCCAGCTTGCCCGAATTGCTGGCGGCAGACCTGGTACTCACCGCCGCGCTGGCGTTGCTGCGGCAGGCGGAGCGAGCGGGCGGAATCGGCGCGCGCACGCTGGTGGCGGCGCCCGCGGTGATCGCGCGGATCGCGGCGCGGCCGGACTGGACCGAGACGCTCGGCCGCCGAATCGGTGCGGCGGTCGCCTTGCGGGCCGATGCCGCGCGCGCCATATCCGCGGCCTATGTCGAAACCGAATACCCTCCGCCGCGCGCGTAATGCCTGCCCCGTCTGCGGCAAGGCGAACGTGCCCGCGCATGATCCGTTCTGCAGCCAGGGGTGTCGCGATCGCGACCTGCTGCAATGGCTGGACGATGGTTACCGCATCCCCGGCCCCGCGATTGACGATTCCGACATGGAAGGTCTGGACAGCGATGCGATCCGGCCTCTATAGGCCCCCCTCCAACACTGTCCTGCCCGGGTAGCTCAGTTGGTAGAGCACGTGACTGAAAATCACGGTGTCGGCGGTTCGATCCCGTCCCCGGGCACCACTTTCGTAATAGGACACGTTAGAAACGTCGGCTTGACCCGCTAACGTGGCCATAGGCATCATGTAGACCCTGGTCGCCCGTCGGATCCGCCAAATCGAGGTTGGTGACGACCGGCTGGCAACGGATCCGAACGCCGGCCCCTTCATCGACAAGCTCTTCGATCACGAGTTCGGGTCGCAGGAACGGGATGCCGAACTTGTCGCGGAGCAGCCCGTGGCTGACGCTGGCCCTCCAACTGTCGAAAAGGTGCGGCAGCACGAGATCGGTCGAAGTCGCGCCGGCATGCACCGCCAGCCTTCCCACTGAAGGGATCACATCATTCTTCAACACGAGGGTGATCTCTACGGCCGACTGCAGGTGCCGGAGCAACGTCGTCACGCCCAAGCTGCAGGTATCGATGCCACGATAAACGTCCGCGACGGCCGGTATCGACAAGGTTCTGCCAACCGGATTGTCGCGCAGCAGGTCGGCCAGCAGCGCGTCGACGTGGCCGCAGCGCCGGGCGAGGTAACGGCGAAGGGCCTCGGGAACCAGCACCGTTGTCGCCATTGCGGCAACCGGGTTGGGATGGCCCGCCCCGCCGGACGTGCGCGCTCGATCATTCATCGTGAAGCCCTGCTTGCCAGGTGACGGGCCAAGGCCAGCGACCAGTCGCTTCCGCCTCAGCCATGTCTGTCACCCCCGAAGTTCCCCAGCGTCGCAGAACGGGATTAAGAAGCTGCTAGAGTCGAACTCGATCGAGTTGAATCGGAGGGGATTCCCATCGGCCTGATTTGGTGATTCAAGATTCCGGCTGGGTTGGAGGCCGGCATGGATGGGCAAGGCGTATTCGGGTGACCTGCGGGCGCGGGTGGTTGCAGCGATGGCGACGGG
>NZ_DASVTO010000162.1:0-15584 GCF_036387535.1 Sphingomonas sp. | reverse complement strand
CCCGCCTGTTCCGCTATCACAAGCCCGCCGGCCTGCTGACCGCGGAACGTGATCCCAAGGGACGGCCGACCATCTATGACAAGCTGCCGACCGATCTGCCGCGGTTGGTCCCGGTCGGGCGGCTCGATCTGAATACCGAAGGGCTGCTGCTGCTCACCACCGATGGCGGATTGAAACGCCAGCTCGAACTTCCCGCCACCGGTGTCGAACGCACCTACCGCGCGCGCGTATTCGGCGACATCAGCCAGGCGCAGCTGGAGGAGTTGATCCACGGGATCGAGATCGAAGGTATCCGCTACGGCGCGATCGATGCCAATCTCGAACGTCGCACCGGCCGCAACGGCTGGGTCGAAATGCGGCTGCGCGAGGGCAAGAATCGTGAGGTTCGGCGCGTTCTCGAACATCTGGGCGTGCAGGTCAGCCGCCTGATCCGCACCAGCTACGGCCCCTTCCCGCTCGCCGACCTGCCACCCGGCTATGTCGATGAAATCCCGCAGCACGAACTGGTCGCGTTCCGGAAGACGCTGAAGGACTGAGGCTTTATCCCGTCCGCTTATCCTGGGTAGGGGCTCAGCGCAGTCGAAGCTGCGTGTCGAAGGATCATCCCCACGGCGGCTTCGATACGGGTCTTCGCCTGCGCTCAGCCCCTACTCGGCATGAGCGGTCTGGTTCATAGATTTTACCTCCAACATTCGGACCCATCACCATGCGTATCATCGCCGGCACCTGGCGCGGCCGCCCTTTGCAATCCCCACCGGGCGACGACACGCGCCCCACGTCCGATCGCACGCGCGAGGCGCTGTTCTCGATGCTGGCCAGCCGCTTCGGCAGTTTCGAAGGCGTCCGCGTGCTCGACCTGTTCGCCGGCACCGGCGCGCTGGGGCTGGAGGCGTTGTCGCGCGGCGCCGCCTATGCGACTTTCGTGGAAAATGACCGGAAAGCGCTCGATGCGCTCAAGGCGAACATCGCCAAGCTGTCCGCCGCCGGTACCACCGATGTCCGCGCACAGGGCGTGGAGGCCTTGGGGCTCCATCACGGCGCCCGCTATGACCTCATCCTGATGGACCCGCCTTATCAGTCCGGCGGCGGCGGTGCGCTTCTCGAACGCCTCGCCCGCCTGAACTGGATCGCGCCGTCCGCCTTGATCTCGGTCGAAACCGCCAAGGCCGAAACCGTCACCGCCAAGGGGTTCGCAATCGACACCGATCGCGTCCACGGCAAGGCGAAGCTGACCCTGCTGCGCTGGACGCAGCCCGACTAGCCGCCCCATCCCGTCGCCCCGGCGAAAGCCGGGGCCTCCCTCAGGTGAAGCGCCTACCCCAAGTCCGAACGAACTACGGCATGCGCCGGAATGACGTGCCCGGCAGGCGAGGCCAACCGGGTCGCCTCTCAACCCGCTTGCCCCCACGCACACCGTTCCCTACCTGTTCACGGGTGACTCAACCGCTCTCCGCCCCGACTCTCGAACCCGCCTATCTGCGCGGCCTCAACCCGCCACAGCGGCAGGCAGTTCTCACCACCGAAGGTCCGGTGCTTGTTCTCGCCGGCGCCGGGACCGGCAAGACCTCCGCGCTCACTGCACGGCTTGCGCATCTCGTCGCCACCCGCAAGGCGTGGCCGTCCGAGATCCTGGCCGTCACCTTCACCAACAAGGCGGCGCGCGAGATGCGCGAACGGATCGGCCGGATCCTGGGCGATGGGGTGGAAGGCATGCCGTGGCTCGGCACCTTCCATTCCATCGCCGCCAAGATGCTGCGCCGCCATGCCGAACTGGTCGGGCTGCAATCGAACTTCACCATTCTCGATACGGACGATCAGTTGCGGCTGCTCAAGCAACTGATCGTCGCCGCGGAGATTGACGAGAAACGCTGGACCGCACGGCTGCTGGCCGGGTTGATCGACCGTTGGAAGAATCGCGGTTGGGTGCCGGGTGACATCGATGCGGCGGAGTCGGAAGCCTTTGCCAACGGCCGCGGCGGCGAACTCTATGCGGCATACCAGGCGCGGTTGCGTGCGGTGAACGCCTGTGATTTCGGCGACCTGCTGCTCCACATGCTCGTCATCCTGAAGACCCACCGCGACGTGCTGGACCTGTATCAGAATCGCTTCAAATATGTGCTGGTCGACGAATATCAGGATACGAACAGCAGCCAGTATCTCTGGCTGAGGCTGCTTGCGCAGACTCGCCGAAATATCTGCTGCGTCGGCGACGATGACCAGTCGATCTATAGCTGGCGCGGGGCGCAGGTCGAAAACATCCTGAAGTTCGAGAAGGATTTTCCCGGTGCCGTCATCATCCGGCTCGAACAGAATTACCGGTCGACGCCGCACATCCTGGCCGCCGCGTCCGGCGTGATCGCGCATAATGGCGGGCGGCTCGGCAAGACGTTGTGGACCGATGCCGACGAGGGCGAGAAGGTCCAGGTCGTCGGCGTGTGGGACGGACCGGAGGAAGCCCGCCGGATCGCGGATGACATCGAAGGCCATCAGCGCCGTGGCGGCACGCTGGACCAGGTCGCGATCCTTGTCCGGGCGCAATTTCAGACCCGCGAGCTGGAAGACCGGTTCATCGCGATCGGCATGCCCTATCGCATCGTCGGCGGCTTCCGCTTCTATGAACGCGCGGAAATCCGCGATGCGCTGGCCTATCTGCGCGTCATCAGCCAGCCGGCGGACGATCTGGCGTTCGAACGGATCGTCAACGTGCCCAAGCGCGGCCTGGGCGACAAGGCCGTGGCGAAGATCCATATGGTCGCCCGCGCGCAGGGACTGCCGCTCAGCCACGCCGCCGCGCGCCTGCTCGATACCGACGAACTGACCGGGGCGGCGCGCAAGTCGCTCGGCAATCTGGTCGGCGATATCGCCCGCTGGCGCGATCGGCTGGGGCAACTGGGCCATGCCGAACTGGCGCGCCAGATGCTGGACGAAAGCGGCTACACCGCCATGCTGCAGGCCGATCGATCGGCGGAGGCGGCGGGCCGCCTGGAAAATCTGACCGAACTCGCCCGTGCGATGGAGGAATATGAGACGCTGTCCGCATTCCTGGAACATGTCAGCCTGGTGATGGACAACGACGCCGCCGCCGATGAGGCCAAGGTGACGATCATGACCATCCACGCCGCCAAGGGCCTGGAATATGACACCGTGTTCCTCGCCGGGTGGGAAGAAGGCGTGTTCCCGTCGCAACGTGCGGTCGATGAGGGCGGCACCGCCGCCGTCGAGGAGGAACGGCGGCTGGCCTATGTCGCGATCACCCGCGCCCGCCGGCGGTGCACCATCTTCCACGCGGCCAATCGCCGCATCTATGGGCAATGGACCTCGTCCATTCCGTCGCGGTTCGTGGGTGAACTGCCTTCGGACCATGTCGACCAGGAAACCACCATGGCCGGCGGCGAGTCGCTATGGCGCGCACAATGGTCCGAACATCAGGATCCGTTCGCGCATCTCGGCCGGTCCGAGGGGCGCGGCCCAGGGTGGCAACGGGCGGCCGCCACCGGTGTCGACCTGCGCCCCGCCCGCGTCGTGGAGGCACGTACATCACCGACCAGCTTCGCCGCAAAACCGCGCAGCGACATCGCGGTGGGGCAGCGCGTGTTTCACACCAAGTTCGGCTATGGCGCGATCGCGGAGATCGAGGGCAACAAGCTCGACATCGATTTCGAGCTGTCGGGCCGCAAACGCGTGCTGGACAGCTTCATCCAGCCGGCCTGACGGGGCGATGCGACGCCCTGACGATCGATCAGGGCGCCTGCTTGGCCTTCGTATAGGGAATGAAATCCTCCAGGATCACGAAGCCGGACTGCATCCGCGTACCCCGGTCGATCAGCCTGACCGAATCGATCCGGCAGAGTTGCCCACCGTATAGCGTCGTCACCGGGATCGTGTCCCACCGCAGCCAGTTCTTGCCCGACTTCGGCACGTTCAGATATTTGCGCCGGCCACTGTAATTATACAGGATGCCGACGCCCGGGATGATCTCGCTCGACCGCACCAGGCCGTAATCGATGCACCGTACCGGCGTTCCGGCGGTGTAGCCGGCCAATTCCTTGTCGAGTCGTTGTTGCCCGGTCAACGCCGGCCGCGAGAGCGCCGGACCGGCGATGGCGGCAGCGATCAGCGCCGCACCGCCCAGCATGAAAGCTTTCATCTGTCTCACCTTACGCATGATTTTCATCCTTCTGGCCCATGCCCGCTGAACCCGCGATGAGCGCCTTGGCTGCATCGAAGCCCAAGCCCAGCTTTGCCGGGATCAAGCAATCGCCGATTGTTTCCGCGCCCGGCCCCGCCCATCTCCGCCGCATGGCAAGTCTCCTCGATCCTGCGGCACGCGGCCGTGTCATCCTCGTCGGTGCCGGACCCGGCGATCCGGGCCTGCTGACGCTGCGCGCGGTCGATGCGCTGCGACAGGCGGACGTGGTCGTGCATGACGGGCTGATCGATCCGCGCGTGCTCGACCATGCACCGGCCGGCGCCCAACGGATTTCGGTGGCCAAGCAACGCAGCCGCCACACCGTGCCGCAGGACGGGATCAACGCCCTGATCGTCGCCCATGTCCGCGCTGGCAGCATCGTGGTGCGGTTGAAGGGCGGCGATCCGTTCGTGTTCGGGCGCGGCGGCGAAGAGGTGGAGGCGGTGCGCGCCGCCGGTCTCCGGGTGGAGGTCATTCCCGGCGTCTCGGCGGCCCTTGGCTGCGCAGCGGAAGCAATGCTGCCGCTCACCCACCGGGATTGGTCGTCCGCGGTCAGCTTCGTCGCGGGCCAGTGCAAGGGGCTGTCGGATCAGGACTGGTCCGGACTGGCGGGCGCCGGCCGGACGCTCGTCATCTACATGGGCATCGCCAACGCTGCGGCGATCGCCGACAAGTTGATGGCGGACGGCGTGTCGCCCGGCATGCCGGTGGCCGTGCTGGAACGCGGCACGCTGGACGGGTCGCGTGCGCTGCGCACGCTGCTGGCGGACCTGGGCGACATGACGGCACGCGAACAGGTGCGGAGCCCGGCGATCATCGTCGTCGGACAGGTGGTGCTGCTATCCGACGCCGATAACCGGCTCCACAAGATCGCCGCCCAAGCCGAGGCTTTTGCATGAAAATCCTGACTGGCCAGAATCTCGCATCCGGTGACGTCGTCTGGTGGACCGGCGACGGCTGGTCGCTGCATCTGTTCGATGCGGTCGATGTCGGCGCAGACGGCGATGCGATCGCGGCGGCGGAGGAAAAGGCGCTGCGCGTCAACGTGCCCTATGTCATCGACGCCGACATGACGTCCGACGGCCCGATGCCCGCGCATATCAAGGATCGCATCCGCGCCGCGGGCCCGACCGTCCACCCCGCCTTCGGCATCCACCCCGAAATCCCGATCCTGAAGACGCGTGCGGCGCATCAATCGAACGCCGACGCCCCGTCCGAAGCGAAGGCCCGCTGACATGTATCGATACGACACTTACGACCAGACCCTGGTCGATGCGCGCGTGGCCGACTTCCGCGATCAGGTTGCCCGCCGCCTGTCGGGTGAGATGACAGAAGACCAGTTCAAGCCGCTCCGGCTGATGAACGGCCTGTATCTGCAGCTCCATGCCTACATGCTGCGCGTCGCCATCCCCTATGGCACGCTCGACAGCCGGCAACTCCGCACGCTGGCCGACATCGCGCGCCGCTACGACCGCGGCTATGGCCATTTCACCACGCGCCAGAACCTCCAGTTCAACTGGATCAAGCTGGAAGACACGCCGGAAATCCTGGAAAAACTTGCGACCGTCGAGATGCACGCCATCCAGACCTCCGGCAACTGCATCCGCAACATCTCGTCCGATCAATATGCCGGCGCCGCCGCGGACGAGGTCGGCGATCCGCGGCCCTGGGCCGAACTGCTCCGGCAGTGGTCCAGCTTTCATCCGGAATTCAGCTACTTGCCGCGCAAGTTCAAAATCGCTGTCATCGGTGCCGAACAGGACCGTGCCGCGATCCAGTTGCATGATATCGGGCTGCAACTGCGCCGCGACGACGCCGGCGAACTTGGTTTCCGGGTACTGGTCGGCGGCGGCATGGGCCGTACCCCGATGATCGGCCATGTCGTCCGCGATTTCGTGCCGACCCACGATCTGCTCAGCTATGTCGAGGCCTGCCTGCGGGTCTACAACCGCTACGGGCGCCGCGACAATATCTACAAGGCGCGGATCAAGATCCTCGTCCACGAACTCGGCGCGGAGGAATATGCCCGCCAGGTGGAAGAGGAATGGGCGCATGTGAAGACGCTCGGGCTCGATCCGCCGCAGGCCGAATATGACCGGATCGCCGCCTTTTTCGCGCCGCCGCCGTTCGAATCCGGTTTGCCGACGGCGATCGACCGCAGCGATCCGGATTTCGCGCATTGGGTCGACCAGAATGTCGCCGCGCACAAGCAGGATGGCTATGCGATCGTCACGATCAGCCTGAAGCCGACCGGCGGGATCCCCGGCGACGCCACCGCGGACCAGATGGACCTGATCGCCGATCTGGCGGAACGCTACGGCTTCGATGAACTGCGCGTCACCCATGCCCAGAACATCGTCCTCCCCCATGTCGCAAGGCGTGACCTTCGTGACCTTTGGGATGCGCTGGCCGCCGCCGGTCTCGCCACCGCCAATCTCGATCTGGTAACCGACATCATCGCCTGCCCCGGCCTCGATTATTGCAGCCTCGCCAACGCCCGCTCGATCCCGGTCGCGCAAAAGATCACGGAACGCTTCGCCGATCCCGATCGCCAGCGCGATATCGGCGAACTGAAGCTGAAGATCAGCGGCTGCATCAACGCCTGCGGCCACCATCACGCCGGCCACATCGGCATCCTCGGCGTCGATCGGAAAGGTGAGGAAAATTATCAGCTCTCCTTCGGCGGCTCCGCGGCGGAGGACACCAGCATCGCCCGCATCATCGGCCCCGGTTTTTCCGAGGACGGCGTGGTCGACGCGGTGGAAAAAGCCGTGGAAACCTATCGCGGCCTGCGCGAACCCGGCGAACGCTTCCTCGACACCTATCGCCGCGTCGGCCTCCAGCCCTTCAAGGAGGCGATCTATGGATGATCCCCTGTCTTCCCAAGCCTATCGTCATCCCGGCGCAGGCCGGGATCTCCCTGCGGCGGGCTTCTACCCGGCCACCAGAGATGCAAGTCTGCGCCGGGATGACGCGGCGAATGGACTGCGGGGCCGGTCATGATCCGCTTCCGTACCGACGCCCCCCCGCAATCTCCCCCCGTCCCGCTCGCGGATTTCCTGGGGGCAAGCAACGCCACCGCCGTCCGGCTGGAACCCGCCGACGACGCGCGCGCGCTGCTGCCGCATCTCGGTCGCCTGTCGTTGATTGAAGTCGCCTTCCCCAAATATCGCGACGGCCGCGGCTACAGCGCCGGCCGCATCCTGCGCGAGGCCGGCTACATGGGCGAACTGCGCGCGCAGGGTGACGTGCTGGTCGACCAGCTCCCGCTGATGCGCCGCTGCGGCTATGACAGCTTCGCGCCCGACGCCCCGATCGACGACGCCGCGCTCACCCGCGCGCTCGATCGTTATCCGGACGTCTATCAAAAGGCCGCCGATGGCCGTGCGCCCGTATGGGCGCTACGTCATGGCTGAACCCGCGCGCAGCATCGACCTGATCGACACCGGTCCCGTCTTCAACGCCGCGGACATAGCCGCGCTGAACGCGCGTTACGATGTCGTTTCCACCGCGGACATGCTGTGCGACCTGCTCACCGGCGACCTTGCCGGGCGGATCGCGCTGGTCTCCTCCTTCGGCGCCGAATCGGCGGTGCTGCTCCACCTGGTGGCGCAGATCGACCGCAATGTGCCGCTGATCTTCACCAACACCCAGAAGATGTTCGGCGAAACCCTCGCCTATCGCGACACGCTCGCGGAACAGCTCGGCTTCACCGACCTGCGCGTCTATCGCCCGGATCCCGCCCTGTTGAGCGCGCGCGATGCGACGGGGCTACGCTGGTCCTACGATCCCGATGGCTGTTGCGAAATCCGCAAGGTCGAACCGCTCGCCCGCGCGCTTCGCGGGTTCGACGCATGGATCAGCGGGCGGAAGGGGTTCCAGGCCAAGACCCGCACCGCGCTTCCGCGATTCGAACTGGACGAGACCGATGGCCATGGCCGGTTGAAGATCAATCCGCTCGCCAGTTGGACCAAGCCGGATCTCGACGCCTATTTCAGCGAGCACAAGCTGCCCCGTCATCCTCTGGTCGAACAGGGCTATCTCTCGATCGGCTGCCAACCCTGCACCAGCAAGGTCCGCCCAGGCGAAGACCCCCGCGCCGGCCGCTGGCGCGGCTGGGACAAGATGGAATGCGGCATCCACGTCAGCGAGAAACCCGGCGAAGAACCAGCGTTCTGACGCTCGCAACCCGCGGGAGAGACGTTGATCACTCTTCCAGCGACCGATAGCTCTCGTCCGCAAGATCCGAGAATCGCGTGATCTTGCTCTCGAACTTCAACGTCACCGTGCCGGTGGCGCCGTGGCGCTGCTTGGCGATCACCAGCTCGGCCCGCCCATGCGCCTCGGCCATCTTGCGCTGCCAATCCTCGAATTCCGCCACCGACGCCAGGCTGTCGCCCTCATGCGCACTCGCTTCCTTCGGCTTGGCGAAGTTGATGTAATATTCCTCGCGGTACACGAACCACACCATGTCGGCATCCTGCTCGATCGACCCAGACTCGCGCAGGTCGGACAGCATCGGACGCTTGTTCTCGCGGCTTTCGACAGCACGGCTCAGCTGCGATAACGCGATGACGGGAACATGAAGTTCCTTGGCCAAGGTCTTCAAACCTCGGCTGATTTCCGAAATTTCCTGCACCCGGTTGCCGTCGCTCGACTTGCCCGATCCCTGCAACAGCTGCAGATAATCGACCACGATCAGGTTGATGCCGCGCTGCCGCTTCAACCGCCGCGCACGCGTCCGCAGCGCGGCGATCGTCAGGCCGGGCGTGTCGTCGATATACAGCGGCAGATTTTCCAGCTCGGCCGCCGCGCGCGCCAGGTTCCGGAAATCCTGTTGGCTGATCTTGCCCATGCGCAGATTTTCCGAACTGATCCCGGATTGTTCGGACAGGATGCGCGTCGCCAGCTGGTCCGAAGACATCTCCAGACTGAAGAACGCCACCGCCGCGCCGACCGACTTGGCATCCTCGATCCCGTCGGCGCGGTCGCGCACCAGCCGCATCGCCGCATTGAACGCGATGTTGGTCGCCAGCGACGTCTTGCCCATGCCCGGCCGCCCGGCCAAGATGATGAGATCGGACCGGTGCAGGCCGCCCATCTTGCTGTTCACGCTGTCCAGCCCGGTGGTGATGCCCGACAGATGTCCGCCCGATTGCAGCGCGCGTTCCGCCGTCTCGATGGCCATCCGCGTCGCCTGTGCGAACGTCTTGACCGATCCCTGTTCGCCGCCCTCCTCCGCCACCTTGTAGAGCGCGGTTTCGGCACTCTCGATCTGCCCTTTGGGGTCGACCGACTCGCTGGTGTCGAACGCCGTTTCCACCATGTCGCGCCCGACTCCGATCAGCGCGCGCAGCAGCGCCAGATCATAGATTTGCGCCGCGAAATCCCGCGCTCCGATCAGCGCCGCGCCCGATCCGGTCAGCTGCGCCAGATAGCTCGGTCCGCCAAGCTCGCGCATCTGGACGTCGGCGTCGAACAATGGACGCAGGGTCACCGGATTGGCGATCATGTTCTTGTCGACCATCCGGATAATGGCTTCGTAGATGCGGCCATGCACCGATTCGTAGAAATGATCGGGCCGGAGCTTCAGCTGCACATCCTCCAGCAGCCGGTTGTCGATCATCAGCGCGCCCAGCAGCGCGGCCTCCGCCTCGACATTGTGCGGCAGGGTCGGTTCGGCCGCGACCGGCGCGACGGGATAGGGGAAAGCGGTGGCCATCCCTCTTCATCGTCGGTTTCCCCCGCTGCCTCAACCATCCAGCGGCGGACTGCCCACAGCTTTCGACGGACCTGTGGATAATCCGCGGTCGATTGCAGCGGGCGGCGCGCTCGGCTAGGCGCAGGTCCTGCCTATGTCCGATCCGCGCATCATCGCCGTCGACCTCGACGAAAAAAGCATCCTGTGGCGTAACGCGGATGTCGAGCAGGAACGTCGCATCGCGATCTTCGATTTGCTGGAAGGCAATTATTTCAAGCCGCTGCGGCCCTATCCTGAAAATTATGCCGGCCCGTTCCGCATTGCGCTGTCCACCGAGGAAGGGCGGCTGGCGATCGACATCAAGGCGGACAATGGCGAGCGGCTGGAGACGCTGATCCTCGGCATGGCGCGCTTCCGTCGCCCGATCCGCGACTATTTCGCGATCTGCGACAGCTATTTCCAGGCGATCCGTGCCGCCACGCCGCAACAGATCGAAACGGTCGACATGGCCCGCCGCGGGATCCACAATGACGCGGCCGAAATGCTGAAAGAACGACTGGAAGGAAAGATCGAGGTGGATTTCGACACCGCCCGCCGGCTGTTCACGCTGATCTGCGTGCTGCATATCCGTGGTTGAGGTTTCGATGGCGGAGGTCGCCGGTCAGGTGCTGATCGACGCCGCGCGCACCGCCGCCGTCAACGCGCACGCGCCCTATTCGCGGTTCGCGGTCGGCGCGGCGGTGCTGCTCAGCGACGGCACCGTCGTGCCCGGCACCAATTTCGAAAATGCCAGCTACGGCCTGTCACTTTGCGCCGAAACGGTCGCCATCGCTGCGGTCAACGTCGCCGGCCGGCTGGCGGACGTGGTCGCGATCGGTATCATCGGTGGCATGATCCATGCCGGCGGCATCACCGGCACCGGCCCGATCCGCCCCTGTGGCCGCTGTCGCCAGATCCTGAACGAGGCCGCGCAGATCGGCGGCCGCGACATCATGGTCTATTGCGGATCGGCCGAGGGGGACGAGGTCGAACGCCATCATCTGTCTGACCTGCTTCCCTATGCCTTCGGCCCGAAGGATCTGGGGATCGGCATCTGACGTTTCGGGAACCTATACGACATGGCCATTCAATCCGACCGCTGGATCCGCGAACAGGCGGAGCAGCACGGCATGATCGAACCCTTTGTGGAGGCGCAACGTCGCGATGGCTGCATCAGCTACGGCCTGTCCTCCTACGGCTATGACGCGCGCGTCGCGGACGAGTTCAAGATCTTCACCAACGTCCATTCGGTGACGGTCGATCCCAAGAACTTCGACTCGAACAGCTTCGTCGATCGCCGCACCGACTGCTGCATCATCCCGCCCAACAGCTTCGCGCTTGCGCGCACGGTCGAATATTTCCGCGTGCCCAAGGACGTGCTGGTCATCTGCCTCGGCAAATCGACCTATGCCCGCTGCGGCATCATCGTGAACGTCACGCCGCTGGAACCGGGCTGGGAGGGGCATGTCACCCTGGAATTTTCCAACACCACGCCGTTGCCGGCGAAGGTCTACGCCAATGAGGGCGCGTGCCAATTCCTGTTCCTGCAAGGCAACGAACCCTGCGAGGTCAGCTATGCGGACCGTGCCGGCAAATATATGGGACAGCGCGGCGTCACCCTGCCGCGGCTTTGATCCTGCGCCGGGACTGACCACCCATCCGGGTCCGATGAGGGCCGGATGGATCGGCTGGACAGGTTTCCCGGCCCGTCATCGCCGGACCAGGGTCACCTGCGCCACATCGATCCCGCCACCACGAAACCCGCCTTCGCAATACATCAGGTAATAGCGCCACAGCCGCACGAAACGGTCATCGAACCCGGCCGGCAGCCGCCCCTCCGCGACGGCAGCATCGAACCGCCCGCGCCAAATCTTCAGCGTCTCCGCATAATGCAGTCCGAATCCCGTCCGGTCGCGCCATTCCAGCCCCGCTGCCGCCGCGGCTGCGCGAAACCGGCTTTCGGAAATCAGCATGCCGCCGGGAAAGACATAGGTCTGGATGAAATCCGCGCTGGCGGCGTACCGGTCGAAAATGGCATCGTCGATCGCGATATACTGGATCGCGGCGCGCCCGCCCGGCTTCAGCGCGCGTGCGATCGCCCGCATATAGGCCGGCCAATATTCCTGGCCGACCGCCTCGACCATCTCGACGCTGGCGACCGCGTCATAGACGCCCGTTTCCTCGCGATAGTCGCGCAGCACGATTTCGGCATCGCCCGCCAGGCGTGCATCGGCCAAGGCCTTCTGCTCGGCCGACAGCGTCAGCCCCGTCACCACCAGACCATAATCCCGCGCCGCGACCGCGGCCAGGCTCCCCCAGCCGCAACCGATTTCCAGCATCCGGTCTCCGGGTCGCGTCGCCAGCCGATCGAGCAGCGCACCGATCTTGCGCCGCTGCGCCTGTTCCAGCGGCTCGCCCGGCACGCCGAACAGCGCGCTGGAATAGGTCATGCCCGGATCGAGCCACGCCGCGTAGAAATCATTGCCCAGATCATAGTGGAAGGCGATGTTCCGCCGCGATCCCTGTGTGTCGTTCCGCCGCCACGCATGCAGCGCCCGGTTCACGATCCGTCCCCAGCCATGCGCCCGGGCGGTCGCGCCCAATGCGGCGCGGTTGCGCATGAACAGGTCGAACAACGGCACCGGATCGGGACTGGACCATTCACCATCGGCCCAACTGCGATACCAGCCGACCGATCCCGACAGGATCAGCCGCATCAACGGTCGCCAATCGTGCAGCGTCACGATCGCCACCGGTCCGGGCGCCCGTCCGCCCAGCACGCGTTGCCGCCCGTCGGGCAGGGTCGCTTCGATCGCGCCCTCCGCCAGTCCGCGGTCGACCCGGTCCAGCACGCGGTGGAACGCGGGCGCCAACCAACGCGACAACCGCCCGCCCCCGGTCGCAAAACCGCGGTCCGCGCGGACAAGATGGTCGCCCCGACGCGGGGTATCGGCGTTCATCGCGGCTCAGTGGCGATGCCGCGCCCGCGATGCAAGGGGGTCAGACCGCCTTCACCGCCTGCAAGGCACGCTCGCGCGCTTCGCGGTGGCCGACGATCTTGGCGGGGTAGCCGTTCGGGCGGCAGCCGGCTTCCTCCGGATCATGCACCGCATCGCCGGGCACATCCGCCAATTCGGGCACCCAGGCGCGGATATAGTCACCCGCATCGAACTTCGGCGATTGGGTCAGCGGCGCCATGATCCGCCCGAAGGGGTTCGAATCGATGCCGGTGCCCGCGATCCACTGCCAATTGACACTGTTGTTCCCGTAATCGGCGTCGAACAGACAGTCCCAATACCATGCCTCGGCGCGGCGCCAGTCGATCAACAGATGCTTCACGACAAAGCTTGCCGCGATCATGCGCACCCGGTTGTGCATCCATCCCGTCACCCACAACTGGCGCATGCCGGCATCGACGATCGGATATCCGGTCTGCCCGCCTGTCCAGGCGCGGAAATCGGCCTCCGCCGCCTTGCCGGTCCGCCACGGCATCCGGTCATAGATTTCGCGCCCGTTCGCGTCGGCATAGTCGGGCAGGATGTCGATCACGTTGGACGTGAAATCCCGCCAGCCGACCTCGCGTAGATAGGGTTCGGCATCGCCGGCCTTGGCCGCCGCCACCGCATGCCACACCGCCGCCGGTGAAATCTCGCCATGATGCAGATGCGGGGACAGCCGCGACGTCCCCTCCACCGCGGGCCGGTTGCGATCCTGCTCATAAGCGGCGATCCTGCCGGTAAAGGCACGCAGGCGGGCGTGAGCGCCGACCTCGCCCGGGGTCCATTCGTCAAAGCCCGTCGACCAGTCCGGCTGTGTCGGCAGCAGCGCCCAATCGGCCAGCCGATCGGACGCGATCGTCACGCTCGCCCCGGTCAACCCGCGCGGCACGCCGGTTGGCTCCGGCGGCGGCATCCGCTGCCGCAACGCCTTCCAGAACGGCGTGAACATCCGGTACCGCCCGCCCGATCCGGTCCGCACCCGATCCGGATCGTCCAGCAGCATGCCAGGGTGCAGCGTCAGCGTCACCGCTTCGGCCAGTGCTGCCTCCGCCGCCTTCCACCAGGGTTCATAATGATGCACCGCATGGACGGCAGCGGCGCCGGTTTCCTTCGCCAGCGCCGCGATGGTGGTAACCGCATCGCCGCGCCGCAGGATCAGCGGCACGCCGTGTGCATGCAGGTCCGCCGCAAGCGATGTCAGGCTGTGGTGCAGCCACCAGCGCTGCGCGCCGCCGATCGCCCAGGCGCCGGGCGCGGCATCGTCCAGCACATAGACCGCGATCACCGGGCCGGCCGCCGCCGCAGCCGCCAGGGCGGGCTGGTCCGCCAGCCGCAGATCCTGGCGGAACCAGACAAGGACGGGGTCGGTCATGGGCAGCTACTCCGGAAATCTGCGGCGGAAACGTCTCGGCATGCCGCTTCTGTTCGCGCGCACGCATCGGCCAACGCCAGCATCGATGCGACGTGCCGCCCCGCCACCGCCAGCCGATCATGGCCATAGCCGCCACCCATCGTGCTGGCGACCGCGATCCCCCGCTGCCGCGCCACGCGCATGACATAGCGGTCACGCGTATCCAGGCCGGCATCGCTCAGCGCCAGCCGCCCCAGCCGATCATCGCGGTGCGGATCGACTCCGCCCTGATACAGGATCAGGTCGGGCCGGAAATCGTCGAGCACGCGCGGCAGGTGGGCGGCCACCACAGCCAGATAGGCCGCGTCCTCCACGCCGTCCGGCAGGGCGATGTCCAGTGTCGACTCCGCCTTGCGCACTGGAAAATTCTTTGCGGCATGAACCGACAGCGTGAAGATGTCCGGCCGCCCGGCCGTCAACGCCGCGGTCCCGTCGCCCTGATGCACATCCAGGTCCAGGATCAGGATCCGCGCGGCATCCCTCTCCGCCAACAGCCGGTTGGCGGCGATGACCAGATCGTTGAATACGCAATAACCCGCGCCGGTATCGTACAGCGCATGGTGGCTCCCGCCCGCGGCATTGGCGGCGTGGCCCAGCCGCAGCGCCAGCTTCGCCGCCAGCCAGGTTCCCCCGGGGGACAACAGCGCGCGGCGCGCCACCGACCCCGTCACCGCGAACCCGATCCGCCGGCTCTTGTCGCGCGGCACGGTGCAGTCGATCACCTCTGCGACATAGGCTGGCGCATGCACCGCCTCCACCCAGTGGCGCGGCATCGCCTGCGGTTCATGAACGACATGCGCATCCCCGCGCTCAGCCAGCAATTCCATGACCAGCCCATATTTGTCGAACGCGTACGGCGATCCCGGCGGGGGTGGCGAAACATAGGCCGGGTGGTGGACGACATGCAGCATCTGGTCGTAGGTAGGCGCGCCCCCGCCCGGAGAGAAGTGCATGACCGATCCGACCGAACCCTATGTCCGGCCCGACGTGCGGGCCTTTCTCGATTACATCAATGCGCTTCCCGGTCCGGCCAGCCACGAAGTCGGAGCGGTCGAGGCGCGACGGATGATGCGCACCTCGCGATCGCTGGTCGATGCCGATGTCGGCGAACTGGCGGTCCTGCGCGACCTGTCCTGCCCCGGCCCCGATGGCGGCACGATCCCGCTGCGGCTCTACGATGCGCGCACCGATCGCGCACCCGGCCCGGTCCTGGTGTTCTTCCATGGTGGCGGGTTCGTAATCGGC
>NZ_DASVTO010000161.1:0-12212 GCF_036387535.1 Sphingomonas sp. | reverse complement strand
CCGCGCATCTTGGCAAGCCGTTGACGCAGGTGCCCGATCCGTTCGGCCAATATCCCAGTTTCGCGCACCACAACAATGCGATGCTGCGCGCATTCCTGGACCGGTTCGGGTTCGATTATGAATTCCTGTCGTCGACGGAGGAATATGGATCGGGCCGGTTCGACGCGGCGTTGAAAGGTGTGTTGCGGCAGTATGACGCGATCATGGGCGTGATGCTGCCGACGTTGCGTGCCGAACGGGCCGCGACCTATTCGCCGATCCTGCCGATCAGCCCGACCAGCGGCATCGTGTTGCAGGTGCCGGTCACCGTGATCGATGCCGAAGCCGGGATCGTCGCGTTCGAGGATGATGGCCAGCGGATCGAGCGATCGGTGCTGGGCGGGCAGGCCAAGCTGCAATGGAAGGTCGACTGGGCAATGCGCTGGGCGGCGCTGGGCGTCGATTACGAGATGTCGGGCAAGGACCTGACCGACAGCGTGACGCAGGCGTCGAAGATCGCGCGCATCCTGGGCGTGCGCCCGCCCGAAGGGCTGACCTATGAGATGTTCCTGGATGAGAAGGGCGAGAAGATCAGCAAGTCCAAGGGCAATGGGCTCAGCCTGGACGACTGGCTGACCTATGGCCCGGAGGAGAGCATCGCATTCTACGCGTATCGCGAGCCGAAAAAGGCCAAGTCGCTGCACATGGGCGTCATCCCGCGCGCCATTGACGAATATTGGCAGTTCCGCGGCAATTATGCCGATCAGGACCTGAAGCAGAAGCTGGGAAATCCCGTCCACCATATTCATAATGGCGCGATCCCGGACGAGCGGTTGCCGATCACCTATGGCCTTCTGCTCAACCTGGTCGGTGTGCTGGGCGCCGCCGATCGGCAGGTGATCTGGGGCTATCTGGGCAAATATGTGCCCGATGCCAGTGCGGAGGCGTATCCGGCGCTGGACCGGCTGATCGATCATGCCGTCGCCTATCACCGCGATGTGGTAGCGCCGACGCTGCGCCGGCGTGCGCCCGACGCGCGTGAGGCGGCGGCGCTGGCCGACCTGGACAGGCGGCTGGCGGCGTTGCCGGCCGATGCGGATGCCGAAGCGATCCAGTATGAGGTGTATGAGGTCGGCAAGGGCCACGGATTCGATACGCTGCGCGACTGGTTCAAGGCGCTGTACGAAACGCTGCTCGGGTCCGAACAGGGGCCGCGGATGGGCAGTTTCTTTGCCTTATATGGCCTGCCCGGAAGCCGGCGGCTGATCGCCGAGGCGTTGGCGGCGGCGTGCAGCCGCGGTTCAGGCGGCGACGCGCAATAAAGCCGGATCGGCCACGCAACCGCTGGCCATGCGGCGCGTTCGCAGACCGGTCCATTCCCCTTTCGGACCGGTGGGCGTGCGGATCGCGCCTCCATCGGCCGCGTCGCGTGCGAGCGCGACGCGGCCTTTCCGATCCGAATGCGGAGATATGATCATGATGAAGCCGATCTGGGCGTTGTGCACCGTAATGCTGGCAACAGCACCGGCGGTTGCGGCCACACCCCGCGACATCCTGACCAATGCCGCGTTTTCCGCACGCGACAAGGCCGGCGCGCTGGCGCAGATCGCCCAGGCCGAGGCGGGTGCGAATGCCGTGCTGGCGCGCACGCCGGGTGATCGCGAAGCGCAACTGACCAAGGCGATGGCGATCGGATATCGCGCCAAGCTGAACCGCAGCCGGGCCGACGCGATCGACGCCCGTGACCGGTTCGATGCGCTGGCCGCCGCCGCCCCGCGCGATCCGGAGGCGCAGGCGATCGTAGCCGGATGGCATATCGACGCGGTGTCGCAACTGGGCGGGTTCGTCGCTGGCGCCGCCCTGGGTGCCAAGAAGGCGACAGGGCTGGCGGCGCTCGACCGATCGGTCGCGCTTGGCGGCGGCCGGGCCCTGTTTCCGGGCATCGCCGCGCTGCTGCGGCTGTCGCTGGACGGCAGCGATCCCAAGGCGCGCGGGTTGGCGGAGGCGGCGGTAAAGGGATCGGCGCCGACCGCGATCGACCGGGTCATGCAACGCAGCGCCACCGCGGTGCTGGTCCCGATCCGCGCCGGCGACGCCAGAGCGGCGCAGGCGTTGGCAAAGCAGCTGCTGCCGTTCGGACGCGTCGCGCGGTAGATCAACCTCTCCCCCGGAGGGGGGGCTCAGCAGATCATGATTTCTGGCTTTCGATCCAGCGGTCGATCTTCTGTTCCAGCACCGCCATCGGCAGCGCGCCCGACATCAGCACCTGGGCATGGAAGGCGCGGACGTCGAACCTGGGCCCCAGCGCGGTTTCGGCGCGGGTGCGCAGGCGGCGGATCGTGAGCTGGCCGATCTTGTACGCGGTCGCCTGGCTGGGGATCGCGATATAGCGTTCGACTTCGGCCGTCGCGTCCGTGCGGCCCATCGCACTGTTGTCGAGCATGTATGTGATCGCCTGATCGCGGGTCCAGCCCTTGGCATGCAGGCCGGTGTCGACCACCAGCCGCATCGCGCGCAGGATCTCGTCATTCAGATGGCCGTACATCTGGTAGGGATCGGTGAACAGGCCGAGTTCCGGCCCCAGGCTTTCGGCGTAGAGCGCCCAACCCTCGACATAGGCGGTGTTGCCGCCGAACCGCTGGAAGCTGGGCAGGCCCGTATTTTCCTGCGCCAGGCTGATCTGGAAATGATGGCCCGGAATCGCTTCGTGCAGGAACAGCGTTTCGAAGCCCCAGGTGAAGCGGGCGGGGAGATCATAGGCGTTGTAGTAGAAGACGCCGGGCCGGGAGCCGTCGGGCGTACCCTGCTGATAGGAGCCGGCGGCATCCGTCTTTTCCTTGAAGGCGGGGACCGGACGGATATCGAGCGGCGATTTCGGCAGGGTCGAGAAATCGCGGCCGACGGTCTTCTGAACGCGGGCGTCGATCGCCAGGAACGCGTCGCGCATCGCCGCGCGGGTGGCGGGCGCGAATTTCGGATCGGTGCGCATGTGATCGAAGAATTGCGCCAGGGTGCCGGTGAAGCCGACCTGCGCCTTCACCTTTTCCATGCCGGCCTGGATGCGCGCGACCTCTGACCGCCCGAGCGCGTGGATTGCGTCCGGGGTCATGTCCGTCGTGGTCGTCTGCGCGACCAGGAAGCGGTAGAGGTCTGCGCCACCCGGCATCTGCCCCAGCCCGACGCTGTCGCGTGCCTTCGGCAGATAGACGTCGCGGATGAAATCACGCAGCGCGGCATGGGCGGGGTTGAGCCGATCGCGGATGAAGGCGGCATAAGCGGTCTTCAACCGGGCCTGATCCGCCGGCGCGATGGCGGCGGGAAACATCGTGACCGGTTTGTAGAAGGTCGAGCCTTCGACGCCCTGCGCGACCAGCGCGTCCAGTTGTCCGACGACGTTGCGCATCACCAGTCGGGGGTTGGTGACGCCATCGGCCAGCCCCTGCTTCATGCGGTCGGTCGCGCGGCCGAGGTAGATGATATAGCCGTCCAGCCGCTTCAAATTGTTCTCATAATCCTTGACCGTCTTGAACGGGGCGGCGCCTTCGCCCGATGCGAGATCGGGCATGAAGGTCTGGAACCCGGAGAAATGATCGATCGGGCGTTCGACCTGCGCCTTGAGCAGGGCAGGGGCGAGCCCCTTCAGCGCGGTTTCGGTCTGATATTGGAAGATGTCGTAGGACAGCTGGTCCTCCGGCGAGAGCCGGGCGCGGTCGATCCGCTTGAGCGCGGCGAGATCCGCTTCGGCCGCCGCCTTTTCCGCCGCATAATAAGCGTCGGTGATATAGTCGCCGAACTGTTCGGCATAGCGCTGGTCGCCGCGGAACAGCGCCTGGATCGGGTTGCGGCGCAGGGTCGCTTCGTCGCTGGCGGTGAACAGCATGCGTAGCCGCGCGCCTTCCGCCGATTGGCCGGTGACGGGTGCCGGAGGTGCGGCCTGGGCGAAGGCAGGCGCCGCCGTGGTGGTGATCAGCAGGGCGACGATCGAACGCAGGGACAGGCGCATGAGTAGCGGACACTCCGGACAGGAAAGCCCGCCGCTACGCCCCGCATTCGGAGACGGCAAGCGGCGGGCGCGCCCAAAGGGTCAGGTCGTCGAATCTTGGTCGCATGCGGGCGGCGACGCATGTGCCGCCGCCCTGCGAACCGCATCAGTAGAAGAAGCTGTTATAGACCTGGACCACGCGGCCGTTGCGGGTGTTCACCAGCACGACGTCATTGCCGTAGCGGACCCAGCGATTGACGCCGGCCGCGCGCGGCAGGCGGTAGCGATAGGGGTCGGCGATGACGTAACGCTGGCCGTAGAAAGCCGGCTGGAAGCGATAGCCGACCGCGACCGGGCGATACCGCCAGCCGCGCTGCGGCCCGACATAGCGGCCCTGGCGGAATGCGGCCTGGTTGCTGCGGCGATAATCGCGCCAATCCTCGCGATATTCCTGACGCGCGTCGCGGACATCGCGGCGTTCGGCGCGGACATCGCCACGGTCGCCGAAGCGCCGGGCCTCGCGCAGGTCACGCTGTTCCTGGCGCAGATCCTGCCGGTCGCGGCGAAGTTCGCCCGTCTGGGCGGTGGCCATGGCGGGGGCAAGGGTGAGAGCGATCAGCCCGGTGATGAGAAACTTGCGCATATCCAGTCTCCTTTGTCAGATCCGGAAGCCGGCGGCGGGGCCGCGTTGCTTCCGACCCCGCGGTTATGGGTGATTCGAACTGAACCGCCCGGGAACATGGCTGTCAGCATATTGAAAGGCGGCGGCGTGGCGCGCGGACAGCAAAAGGCCCCCGGACGACGGTGCGTCCGGGGGCCGATCGGCGGATCTGCGCGCGTTACAGGAAGAAGGAATAGAGGATGTCGGCGATCAACCCGGACCGGATATCGACCAGCGCGACATCGTCATAATAGCGGACCCAGCGATAGCCGCCATAGGCGGGCGGCAGCCGGTACTGATCCGGGCGCGCGATCCAGTAGCCCTGCCCATAATAAGCCGGAGCGATACGGTAACCGGGCGACCAGCGCCGATAGCCATAGTCGACCCCGCGCGGGCCGTAATAGCGCGGTGCGCGGAAGGCACGGTCGTTGCCGCGGCGATAGGATTGCCAGTCATAGCGCCGGTCCGCGCGCCAATCGCGGTTCCAGCTGCCGGCGCCACCGTTCCAGCGTTGATCCCCGCGATTGTTGGCGAAGCGATCGTCATAGCGGGCACGGCCGTCGCCGCGCCAATCCCGCCGCCCGTCGGTGCGGTCATCCCGCGCGTCGCGCCCGTCGAACCGGTCGTCCCGTCCGGCAACGCGGCCGTCCAGGCGACCGTCGCGCCGGTCATCCAGCCGGCCGGCATCGTATCGGCGATCACGTCCGTCGGGCACGCGCGGGTCGGCGCGGCCGGCGTCGCGATCGGGGGCGCGGGTCTGATCGCGGTCCGCCCAGGCGCCGTCGCGACGGCCATCCACTGGCGGGCGGCGATCGTCGTCCCGGCCGCGATCCTGCGCCAGCACCGGGGTCGCCATGGTCGCGCCCAGCAACAGCGCGGTGAGCATCTTGTGCATGATCCACTCTCCTCACCGGCAGCAAAGGCGCCCCGGTCCCCGCCCTTATCATCATATCTGGGGATATCAGGGCTGAACCGGTTCGTCAGCGATCCGAAAGGATGCGTTATCGTGGCGGCGACAGCGCAGGGACGGCGCGGGCGGCGTCCGCCGGGTCGATCCCCGGCGCCGGCCCGGCATCCAGCAGCGTTCGGCCGGTCGCCGCCCCGGCCGCGCTGCGGATCGCACGGCGGATTCGGGGATAGGTGCCGCAACGGCAGATGTTGGTGATGGCGGCGTCGATGTCGGCATCGGACGGATTGGCGTTCTGCGCCAGCAGGGCGGCGGCCGCCATGATCATGCCCGACTGGCAATAGCCGCATTGCGGGACCGCTTCGGCGATCCAGGCCTGTTGCACCGGATGCCCGCGATCCCGCGACAACGCTTCGATCGTGATGACGAAGCTGCCTTCCAGCGCGCCGATCGCCACCTGGCACGACCGTACCGCGCGGCCGTCGACATGGACCGTGCAGGCGCCGCACAGACCGGCGCCGCAGCCATATTTGGTACCCGTCAGGTTCGACGCGTCGCGCAGCGCCCACAACAGGGGCGTTTCCGGATCCATGGCATAATGGATGGGCTGGCCGTTGACCGTAAAACGCGTCATGCCCCGCGATAGGACAGGGAGGATGCGGATGGAAGACTCGCGATTGGAAGGCGCTCGATTGGTGGTGACCCGCGACGGGCAGGTCGCGCATGTCGAACTGACGCGCGAGTCGCGCCTGAATGCGATGGACGGGGTTTTCTTCGCCGAACTGGCCGCGACGTTCCATGCGCTGTCGGACGACTCGGCGGTGCGCGCGATCCTGTTGTCGGCGCGGGGACGGCATTTTTCTGCGGGCCTCGATCTCGACTGGGCCGCCGGTCAGTTCGCGGAGGTCCGGGATCCGGGCCGGTTTGCCGAACGCCAGGTGCGGGAGATCGCGGTGTTGCAGGCCGCGATCGAAGCGGTCGAGGCCGCGCGCCAGCCGGTGGTGGCGGTGCTGCATGGCGGGGTGATCGGCGGTGGCGTCGATCTCGCCTGTGCGTGCGACCTGCGCGTCGCATCGACCGATGCCTGGCTGCAGGTGGCGGAAATCGATGTCGGGATCACCGCGGACCTGGGCACGCTGCAACGCCTGCCGCACCTGATTCCCGGCGGGATCGCGCGCGAACTGGTGCTGACCGGGCGGCGGATGGCGGCGGACGAAGCGGCGCGCTGGGGCCTGATCAACCAGTTGGCCGACGATCGCGACGCGGCGCTGGCCGCCGGCCGCGCGCTGGCGCAGACGATCGCCGCGAAATCGCCGATCGCGACGGTGGGCACGAAGCGGTCGTTGAACCACAGCCGGGGCCGCCCGGTGGCGGACGGATTGCGCGAAGCGGCGCTGTGGAACGCGGCGACCTTGGCAAGCGACGACATGCGCGTCATCACGGCGGCGCGCGCGACGGGCGGCGTGCCGGCGTTCCGCAATCTCGATCGCGTGCGGGTTGAAAAGCCGGAAGCCGGCTGATAGGGGCTGCGGGCTTGATCGACGCGGAACCCGTTTTCCGCGGCGATTCCTATTTGACCGACGAATTCTAATAGACGGATAGCGTGCCCCTGCCGCGGTTGTGGCGGTTCGGGGCGCAAGATCGACCGGAGACCGATATTTTATGCAGATCATCGTTCGCGACAACAATGTCGACCAGGCGCTGCGGGCGCTCAAGAAGAAGCTTCAGCGCGAGGGCGTCTATCGCGAGATGAAGCTGCGCCGGCATTATGAAAAGCCGTCGGAAAAGCGTGCGCGCGAGCGTGCCGCCGCAGTCCGCCGCGCCCGCAAGCTGGAGCGCAAGCGCATGGAGCGCGACGGCGCGCGGTAAGATCCGCTGCGGGGCATCCGGGATCGGATGCGCCGCGTCCTGAAGATCGTTCCTGTTCCCCCAGAGTGAGTGTGCCGATGTCGGAAGTGACCGCCGTACCGCTGCGTCCGATCGCGAAAGGCTCGCTCACCAAATTGTGGGTGGGGCTGGGCATCGCCTTTGCGGCGGCGATCGGCTTCGCCTGGGTCGGCACGCGCGCGCAGGTCGCGCTGGCGCAGCCGGCGGCGGAGTTCCTGGCCGGGAATGCGAAGAAGCAGGGCGTGGTCACGACGCCGTCGGGTCTGCAATACCGGATCATCCAGGCCGGCAAGGGGCCGCGCGCCACCGCGCAGGATACGGCGATCGTCAATTACGACGGCAAACTGGCCGACGGATCGACCTTCGATGCGTCGGCGGCGCATGGCGGACCGACGCCGATGCCGGTCGGGCGCATGATCCCGGGGTTCAGCGAAGGTCTGCAGTTGATGAACGCCGGATCCAAATACCGGTTCTGGATCCCGCCCGAGCTTGGTTACGGTCCGCAGGCGATGCCCGATCCCCGCACCGGCAAGATCGCGATCCCAGCCAATGCGCTGCTGGTGTTCGACGTCGAGATGCTCGGCATTGCGCCACCGCAGCCCGGCATGGGCGGCATGGGCATGCCGCCGGGCATGTAATCCGGGATTACAGTGAGCGGAACAGGGACGGGTCGGAAGCGAGGGCTTCCGGCCCATTTTGCGTTGGGTCAGCTGGTTTCTTTTCCGCGACATCCAGATCGGTTGGCGCCTGCTGATCATGGTCCGGCTCATGCCGGGCCGGGTGCTCGACAGGCTTGAACCAAATGGGGGCTGGTGGAGGGACCGAAGACGGCTGGTTGGTGGGATCGAACGCGGCTGATCAGAGAACTCGGACGGGCCGGTGGAGGTGACGAACAGGGCTGGTGTCGCGATCGCGCGGGACATTGGGAGAACCCGCCCGAAACTGGTGCGGCAAAGGGGATCGGGCGGCGCGACCGAGCCTGCCGGGGTGGATCAAGCCCGGACCGGTTGACCCCGATACGTTCGAACGGACGCACGAAAAGGGCGCGAAACGGTGGTCCCGTTTCGCGCCCTTGATGATCGTCCTGGGATTTTCACGCCGTAGCGGAAAGCATCACGCCATGTGGCGCGAACCCTCCGGCAGGGCGGCTTTCGCCTGTGCGATGATCGCCGAGAAGGCGCCGGCTTCGTGCATGGCGATGTCGGCCAGAACCTTGCGGTCCAGTTCGACGCCGGCCAGCTTCAGACCGTGCATGAACACGCCGTAGGTCAGGCCTTCCTGGCGGACGGCGGCGTTGATACGCTGGATCCACAGGGCCCGGAACGAGCGCTTTTTGACCTTGCGGTCGCGATAGGCATATTGCCCGGCCTTCTCGACCGCCTGACGGGCGATGCGGATGGTGTTCTTGCGACGGCCATAATAGCCCTTCGCCTGATCGAGAATCCGCTTGTGGCGGGCCTTGGTGGTTACACCCCGTTTGACGCGTGCCATCTATCCGTACTCCCTCAGTTCAGACCGTATGGCGCCCACAGCTTCACGCGCGGCGTATCGGCCGTCGCGAGCACGCTGGTGCCACGGTTGGTGCGGATGTACTTGGAATTGTGGCTGATCAAACGGTGGCGCTTGCCGGCGACGCCGTGCTTCACCTTGCCGGTCGCGGTGATCTTGAACCGCTTCTTGACCCCCGACTTGGTCTTGAGCTTGGGCATTTTCGTCTCCTCAATTGCGACGCCTGTGAACGGCCACGGCAGCCCAATACTGGCCGGGCCGTCGTTCCAGATCGCGGAAGCGCCGGGCCTTATGCAAAAGCGCCGCGAAATGCAACCTTGGTCGTTGCAGCATCAAGGAACCGGCGCGGGCGAACGGGGTTGAGCGAGGCGATGGCAGACCACGCCCCCGCCGCACCGTCCCCGATTCCTCCGTCTCGCCACCGCGATCGGGCCGGTACCGGGCTGGCCGCGGTGATCGCAGTGCTGGGCAGCGTGATCGGGTTGATCGTGCTGGCGTGGCTGATCCTGTTCGTGACCAAAGGCCGCTTCCTGAAACCGGTGTTCGAACGCTATGCCGGCGGCAGCGCGGAGCGCCGGGTGGCGGTGGCCGGCGATTTCCAATTCTATTTCAACCCGATCAACATCAAGTTCGTGGCGGAAGGGATCAGCATCGCCAATCCCGCCTGGACGACGCGTGACCATCTGTTCACCGCGCGGTCGATCGACATGGGGGTGGCGACGATCCCGCTGATCTTCGGGCAGCGGCGGATCACGCGGCTGGATGTAGCCGACGGCGCGCTCGACATGGAGTGGAACGCGGACGGGCGGCGCAACAGCTGGACGCTGGGCGATCCGAACGTGAAGGGCAAGCCGTTCGAGATGCCGGTGATCGAACGCGCCAATGTCCGCGGTACGACGCTGCGCTACATCGATCCCAAGCTGTTCCTGCGCACCGATGTCGCGTTCGAGACGCTGCGCGCGGCCGATACGCGCTTCGACAATGATGTGCGCTTTACCGGCACCGGTACGCTGCGCCGCCGGCCGTTCACGATGGCGGGCGGCATCCTGTCGCCGAACGAGACGATCGCGGGCGGGCGCAACCGGCTGACGCTGCGCGCGAAGGCGGGGGCAGACCGGCTGGGCGTCGACGGGACGCTGCGCGGGGCGACCGTGCTGGAGGGCGCGGACCTGCGCGTGCGGGCGACGGGCCCCAACCTGGCCGGGTTGTTCGAGCTGCTGGGCGTGGTGACGCCGGAGACGCGGCGCTATGCGCTGACGTCCAACCTGACCAAGGTGGGCGGCGAATGGCGTTTTACCCGGATGAAGGGCGGGTTCGGCGACAGCGATCTGGCGGGACGCATGACGATATCGCTGCCCAAGGACCGCCTGCTGGTCGATGCGGATATCGCGTCGCGCAAGGTGGACATCATCGATATCGGCCCGTTCATCGGCTATGCGCCGCAAGCGCTGGCGACGACGGGCGTGCAGGCTGCGGTGCAGCATACCGGCGGGATCCCGCGGCTTTTGCCCGATGCGCCACTGCGCGCCGAGTCGCTGGCCTTGTTCGATGCCAAGGTGCGGTACAAAGTGGCGACCGTCCGTGCGCCCAACCTGCCGGTGGCGAATGTCGGGCTGAACCTGGTGCTGGACCACCGCCTGTTGACGCTGTCGCCGCTGACGTTCGATCTGGCCGGCGGGTTCGTGACCGCGGACGTCGCGCTGAATGCACGCGGGCGGCTGGTGCAGACGCGATATGACGTGCGGTTGTCGCCGACACCGATGGGCAAATTGCTGGCAGGGTTCGGGGTCGCCGAGTCCGGCACGACGGGCGTGGTGAAGGCGCGGATGCAGATGACCGGCGAGGGCGATTCGCTACGCGCGTCACTGGCATCGTCGGACGGGCGGATCGCCGTCATCCTGCCGAAGGGGACGTTCTGGGCACGCAACATCCAGCTGTCGGAACTCGACCTCGGCACGTTTGCGCAGCGGATGTTCCAGGGCAAGCTGAAGGAGCCGGTGCAGATCAATTGCGGGCTGATCGGGTTCACCGTGCGTGACGGGATCGCGACCGCCGACCCGATCCTGATCGATACGCAGAAGAATGTCATGACCGGGCGCGGCGGATTTAGTTTCAAGGACGAGTCGATCGATCTGGCGTTCCGCGCGGATTCCAAGAAGATCAGCCTGTTGTCCGGGCAGTCGCCGATCGGGATCAACGGGCATTTCGCGGCACCCGGCTATGCGGTGATCAGCCCCGAGCTGGTGGCGCGGGCCGGGGCAGGGTTGGGCCTGGCCCTGGTGGCGGCGCCGGTCGCGGCGGTGGCGGCGTTCGTCGACGTCGGCGATGCCAAGTCGGCGGCGTGCGGCCCGGTGCTGGCCGGAGCCAAGGCCGCGGCGCAGCGGACGTCGAAGGGCGACGCCCGCCAGGACGTCGGACGCGGGACCAAGGCCGAGGCGAAATCCGGCGATGCCGGCAAGAAGAAGTTTCTCGGGATCTTCTGATTCTAACCCAGCAGGGCGAGCATCGGATCCAGCAGCGAGGGGTCGCCCACCGCCACCACTGCGCCGTCGCTATCGGCATCCAGTAGGCCGCCGCGCCAGTCGCGCATCAGGCCGCCGGCCCCTTCGACCACCGGCACGAGCGCGGCGAAATCGTAGAGTTGCAGGCCCTGTTCGAGCACGATGTCGCCATGTCCGGCAGCAAGCAGCCCGTAATTGTAGCAGTCCCCGCCCAGCAGCGTGTCGCGCACCGATCCGCGGACCCGATCGAATACGCTGCCGCCGGCTGCATCGAACAGCCAGGGCGAGGTAGTCGCGAGCAGCGCGTCGGCCAGCGTGGGGCAGGACCGGGTCGTCACGACCTGACCGGACAATGTGGTCGGGCGTCCGGCCGCACCGACCCAGCGTTCGCCGGAGATCGGCTGGTCGATGATCCCGAGCATCGGCTTACCCTGTTCCAGAAGCGCGATCAGCGTGCCGAAGATCGGCCGGCCGGCGATGAAGGCGCGGGTGCCGTCAATCGGATCGAGCACCCAGACGCGGTCCGCGCCGGCGCGTTCGCGGCCATATTCCTCCCCCACGATACCATCAGCGGGCGCATGAAGGGCGAGCAGATCGCGGATCGCGCGTTCGGCCGCGCGGTCCGCCTGGGTGACCGGGGACGCGTCCGATTTGGTTTCGATGGCGAAGCGTGCGCGGAAGAAGGGCCGGATCGCGGCGCCGGCGGCATCGGCCAGAGCGGAGGCGAGCAGGATGTCATCGTCGGTCATGCGCGCCTTGTTGCGGGCGCAGGACGGTTGCGCAACC
>NZ_DASVTO010000160.1:0-4668 GCF_036387535.1 Sphingomonas sp. | reverse complement strand
GGGCAATGTCCGGCTCTATGTGACCGCCAACCGCCGCCATATCGTGCCGCGCGACATCGCCGAACAGGACGGTGCGATTTCGGCGCGCGACGTGGCGGACGACCGGCTGGCACTGGCCGACCGGTTCGGGCTGAGCCTGGGGTTCCATGTCGCCGACCAGGACGCCTATCTGGCGATGGTCGCCGGCTATGCCGCGCGGTTCGGGCTGGTCTTCGAGCCCCATGACGCGATCGGATGGGCCACCACCCGCGGCGGCCGATCGGGACGGGTGGCGTGGCAATATGTGGTGGAACTGGCGGGGCGTGCGGGGCGGGCGGTTTGATGGGCGTGATTTCGCCCAGTTGCGGACATTCCAATCTAATGGCAGCACCGGCGCGTGTTTGTTTTCTGGCTCCTGCTGCTCTTTTTTCTACCGGCGCTCGTCCTATGGTCGCCGGCATTCGCGTTTGCCCATAGGCGAGCGTCCAAGGGCAATATGCGACGTTACGCATGGGTTTGGGCGTGGCTGCTTCCTGCCACTGCTACTGTCGCCGTGCTCGGATTGGCCGGCTTTGTTGGAGACGTGTTCGGCTCCGTGTAGGTCTACGGAACGACCGCTTTCCACGGTGGGTTCAAGCGGTCATCGCAACGGCTTCGGCGAACATTTCAGCTGGGGTTTGGTACATCAAGGTTTTTCTCGGCCTCTCGTTGAGCTGTCTGGCGATGATGCTGAGCTGAGCCTGGTTGAAGGTCGACAGTGGGACTTACCACCCGGCGCACGTCTAGCAGGCCCCAAGGGCGGTGGCCCCTCACCCCCTCCGTCGTGCCATCCAGAGCAGCACCGCGCCCACGCCCATCATCAGCGCGCCGCGGGCGGCCCAGGGGCGCTGGTCGAGCATGAAGCTGGACGCGGGCCAGTGGATCAGGCCGAGGCCCTGGCCGGTCCACAAGGCGCCGACCAGCAGCGCGGCGACGGCGAGGATCATCAGGATGGTCTTCATGGTGGGGGCTCCTTTGGGGGGACAGGCGGGCGTGCGGGGGCTGGCGGGCTGGCCGTCCCCCCGCTACATCGCCCGCACACAGAGCGAGGACAAGAGACATGCGCCCATCCGGCCGCGCCCCAGACCAGATGCGGGCGATCACCATGGAGACCGGATTTTCCGCGCATGCGGAAGGATCGTGCCTGGTGTCGTTCGGCGATACCCGCGTGCTGGTGACCGCCAGCCTGGAAGAGAAGCTGCCGCCGTGGCTGCGCGGCAAGGGCAAGGGCTGGGTGACGGCGGAATATGGCATGTTGCCGCGCGCGACGCACACCCGCGGCAACCGCGAGGCGGCGAAGGGCAAGCAATCCGGCCGCACGCAGGAGATCCAGCGGCTGATCGGGCGGAGCCTGCGCAGCGTGGTCGACATGGAATTGCTGGGCGAGCGGCAGTTCACGCTGGATTGCGACGTGTTGCAGGCCGATGGCGGCACGCGGACGGCGGCGATTTCCGGCGCGTGGGTCGCATTGCGGCTGGCGGTCGACAGGCTGCTGGCGGACGGGAAGCTGGCGAGCGATCCGATCCGGGCGCAGGTGGCGGCGATTTCCGCGGGCATTCATGAGGGCACGCCGGTGCTGGACCTGGATTATATCGAGGATTCGAACGCGCATGCCGATGCCAATTTCGTGCTGATCGGCGACGGCAAGATCGCCGAGGTGCAGGCGACCGCGGAAGGCGCGACGTTCGACGAGGAGGAATTGCTGCGGCTGCTGCGGCTGGCGCGGATCGGGTGCGGCGAGATCTTCGCGGCGCAGCGGCGGGCCACCGGGCGGTGATCGCGCTGTCCGACGATGCGCCGCCGGCGGTGCCGCACCGCAAGCTGGGCCCGGGGCGGCTGGTGATCGCCAGCCACAATCAGGGCAAGGTGCGCGAGATCGGTGCGTTGCTGGCGCCTTATGGCATCGAGACGGTGTCGGCGGGCGCGCTCGACCTGCCCGAGCCGGAGGAGACGGGCACGACCTTTGCCGCCAATGCCGAGTTGAAGGCGCGGGCGGCGGCCGATCTGTCGGGCTTGCCGGCGCTGGCGGACGACAGCGGGCTGTGCGTGGAGGCGTTGGGCGGCGATCCGGGGATCTTCTCCGCGCGCTGGGCGGGGCCGTCGAAGGATTTCGGCGTCGCGATGCAGGCGGTCGAGGATGCGATCCGCAAGGTCGGGCCGGAAGCGGGGCGCGACGCGCATTTCGTGTGCGCGCTGTCGCTGTGCTGGCCGGACGGGCATATCGAGACGTTCGAGGGCCGGGTCGACGGGACGCTGGCATGGCCGCCGCGGGGGGACAATGGCTTCGGTTATGATGCGATGTTCGTGCCGTTGGGGGCGACGCAGACATATGGTGAGATCGATCCGGACGTGAAGCACCGGGTGAGCCACCGGGCGGATGCGTTCGCGAAGCTGACCGCGGCGGTTTTTTGAAGGTTGCCGGGATACCTGCCGCTCATGTTGCCGCGCGATCTCGGTGCCGTGCGTGACGTTCAGGGGCGCCGGGATGACGTTTGAGATGGAGGTCGAGACGCTGCAAAAGCGCCCGGAGGGGGAGCTTGCGCTCTATATTCACTGGCCGTTCTGCGTGTCCAAATGTCCCTATTGCGATTTCAACAGTCATGTCCGCGATGCGGTGGATCAGGCGGCGTGGCGGGCGGCGTTGCTGGCGGATATGGCGCATGAGGCGGCGCTGACGCCGGGACGGCGGTTGCGGTCGATCTTCTTCGGAGGCGGGACGCCGTCGCTGATGCCGCCGGAAACGGTGGCGGCGTTGCTGGCGGCGGCGGAGCGGCATTGGGGGTTCGCCGAGGGCATCGAGATCACGCTGGAGGCCAATCCGTCGTCGGTGGAGGCGGCGCGGTTTACCGATCTGGCGGCGGCGGGGGTCAACCGGGTATCGCTGGGGTTGCAGGCGCTGGACGATGCGGCGCTGCGGTTCCTGGGGCGGGCGCATGATGTGGGCGAAGGGCTGGCGGCGCTGGACGTGGCGCAGCGGGTGTTCGCGCGGGTAAGTTTCGACCTGATCTATGCGCGGCCCGACCAGTCGCCGGAGGACTGGCAGCGCGAACTGGCGCGCGCGCTGGCGCTGGGCACGGGGCATTTGTCGCTGTACCAGCTGACCATCGAGGACGGCACGCGCTTTGCGACCGATGCGGCCAAGGGCGTGCTGACCGAGCTGGATCCGGACCGCGCGGCCGACCTGTTCGAGGCGACGCGCGCGGCGACCGCGGCGGCGGGCATTCCGGCCTATGAGGTGTCGAACCATGCGCGCGCGGGCGAGCAGAGCCGCCACAATCTCGCTTATTGGCGCTACCAGGATTATCTGGGCATCGGGCCCGGCGCGCATGGCCGCCGGCTGGGGCAGGCGACGGTGCGGCACAGGAAACCGGAAAATTGGCTGAAGCGCGTGGCGGCCGGCGGGCACGGCATCCAGGTGGCGGAGCCGCTGAGCCCGCGCGCGCGCGCGACCGAGGCGTTGCTGATGGGATTGCGGCTGGACGAAGGCGTCGATCTGGCGCGGCTGGCGGCGAAGACCGGAGTGGACGCGTTGATCGACCTGCGGGCCGCGGCGCGGCTGGAGGAATTGGGGTTCGTCGAGCAGGCGGGGACGCGGGTGCGGGTGACGCCGGCGGGCATGCTGCTGCTGAATGCGATCCTGGCCGATCTGGTGGTGACCTGATCCTTTTGACGATGGCGTTTTTGTGCCTACATGCACGTCATGATCGGAGCGCCCATCACCGAGTTGTCTGCCCGCGCACGGGAAGTGTTCCGCGTGGTGGTGGAATCCTATCTGGGCACCGGCGCGCCGGTGGGATCGCGCACGATATCCAAGCTGACGTCGCTCAACCTGTCGCCGGCATCGATCCGCAACGTGATGCAGGATCTGGAGGAAGCCGGGCTGCTGGCGGCGCCGCATACCTCCGCCGGGCGGATGCCGACCGAAACCGGGCTCAGGCTGTTCGTCGACGGGATGATGCAGGCGGCGGAACCGTCGGCGGAGGAACGCGCCGCGATCGAGGGCCGCGCGCGGGGCGGCGGCACGATCGAGGAGGCGCTGGTCGCGACATCGGCGGCGTTGTCCGGCCTGTCCGCCTGTGCGGGCATCGTGCTGGTGCCGCGGCGCGAGCCGGTGCTGAAACAATTCTCGTTCGTGCCGCTGAACGCGGTGCAGGCGATCGCGATCCTGGTCGGTGGTGACGGGACGGTGGAAAACCGCGTGGTCGACCTGCCGCCCGGACTGCCGCCGTCGGCCCTGGCCGAAGCGGGCAATTACATGTCGACGCGGCTGGCGGGGCTGACGCTGGGCGAGGCCCGCAACCGGATGCAGGACGAGATCGGGCGCGGGCGTGCCGCGCTCGATCTCGCCGCGGCCGACCTGGTGGCGCGCGGGCTGGCGATCTGGTCCGAGGACGGCGCGGCGCGGCCGGTGCTGATCGTGCGCGGGGCCGCGAACCTGATCGATGCGACCGCGGCGGCGGACCTGGAACGGGTGCGGCAATTGCTGGACGAGATCGAGGGCAAGGAAGAGATCGCCCGGCTGCTCGACATGGCGCGCGGCGGGCAGGGGATGAAGATCTTCATCGGATCGGAGAACAAGCTGTTCGCTTTGTCCGGCTCGTCGGTTATCGCCGCGCCCTATCGGGACGGCGAAGGCAACGTGGTCGGGGT
>NZ_DASVTO010000159.1:0-15012 GCF_036387535.1 Sphingomonas sp. | reverse complement strand
CCTGACCCTGCGTGCGTCGACCGGATATACCAAGAGCAATTTCAAGGGCTTCATCGTCAACCAGCCGGTCGGCGCGACGGTGCGGACGCTGGATTTCTCGAATGTCGACCTGATCTATGCGCCCAAGCTGACCGCGTCGGTCAACGCCGAATACAAGGTTCCGCTGACGGAGCGCAGCAACCTGAACTTCACCGCGGGATACCGCTTCATCACCCGCTATGACCAGCAGATCGCCGCCGACCCGGCGACCGTCATTCCGGCCACCGGCACGGTCATCGTGGCCCGCAACGATCCACGGCTGCGTTCCGACCGGCAGAAGCTGCTCGATGCGGCGATATCCTACCAGTTCCCGATGGGCAGCAGCGATGCGAAGGGACGGTTGACCCTGTTCGGCCGCAATCTGCTCGACGATCGGGGAACCGCGACTGCGTTCGACGTCGGGTCGTTCCCCTCGCTCTGGGCCTTCACCGCCGCGCGCGAGCCGCGGGTCATCGGTGCGCAGTTCGGCTTCGACTTCTAAGATATTGCGGGGACCAGGGGGCAGCGGCATGAATGACAGGATCGCGACGCTCGGGCCGGTCATGCAGCTCGCCTTCGTACCGCATGATTTCGAAGCGGCGATCCGGTTCTGGACCGAAACGATGGGGGCGGGGCCCTTCTTCCGGCTCCCCCACATCGCCTATCGCGCCGCCCGCTATCGCGGGGAAACGAGCCACGTCGATTTCTCGGTGGTGCTCGGCTATTGGGGCGACATGCAGATCGAGCTGGTCGAACAGCATTGCGACAGCCCGTCCATCTATCGGCAATGGCTGGATGACGGGCGGGAGGGGCTGCATCATGTGTGCGTGCTGGTCGACAGCATCGCACATGCACGCACGGTCTGCGCCGCCGCGGGTGCGCAGGTGGTCCAGGAAGTCTTCATGGACGGTGCGGAAGCGATCTATGTCGACACCGGCGGTGGCCCCGGCACGATGGTCGAGTTGCTTGAACCGTCGCCGGATTTTGCCGGCCTGTTCGCGATGATGCGCGCTGCCGCCCGCGATTGGGACGGCAGCGATCCGGTCCGGCCGCTCGGTTAGCCGGCGCCCACATATTTCTCCAGGGTCTGGTGGAACTGACGAATACGGATTTCCTGATAGTCGCCCAGCTGGACCTCGCCGTTTTTCGATACCTTCAGCCCGTCCTGCACATAGGGCAGATTGTCCATGTCCTGATCGAACACATGACCCAGCACGCCCAGTTCCGGGGCCGCGCTCCAAGGCTGGTCCGGGCGCAGCAGCTTCATCGGCACGCCGCGCGGCATCGGTTCGCCCTCCGGCACGCGCACGAGGATCCGGACCTCCATCAGGCAATGGTCCGGATCACTGCCCGGGCGCCAGCGGTAGACGATATTGGGCATGTACCCGCCCCAAGGCGCGAAATGCGGGAACACATTATAGACCAGCCCGTCCAGCATCTCGACGTCGGTCGCCTGTTCATGCAGGTCGGGGTGGCCGAAGCTCTTCACGAAATTGCGGCGCATCGCCTCGCCCAGCGCCCGCCGTGCGGACATGCCGTCCGGTACCGTCACCGCATAGGGACTGTCTTCATAATTGTCGGCCGATCGCCCGTTATATTTGATGAACTCGTCGACGATCCATTGCTGCTCCTTGCCGGCGGGATCGACATGGGGGCTCATCACCCCGAACGGGGTATAGGCGACGTTCACATTGTCGCCGTAGATATTGTAGCTGGTGTTCGCGTCGCCGGTGAAGGGCAGCAGCTGCGGATGCGTGACGATGGTATGCCACGCTTCCATGAACGCCTCCATCGTCACCTTCCAATTGGCGGGAACGACCTTTCCGACCCAGATCGCGGTGGTGCACTGATCGTGGCGCCAGCGCTGGAAGAACTCCGGCAGCGGCGCCAGATAGTCTTCGATGCCCGGCCCGCCGGCATTTTCCCGCAAGAAGATATAACCCTGCCACCGGGCCACCTCCGCCTCGGGCAGGCTCATGTCGCGCTGCGTCAGATGCGTGAAGTCCCAGGCGCAGGGAATCTCCTTGAGCGCGCCGGTCTTGGCCCAGGTGAAGCCGTGGAACGGGCACTGGAACTGATCGCTGGTCCCGTCCTCCGTCCGCAGCTTGCGACCGCGGTGCAGGCAGACATTGTGCATCGCCTTGACCCCGCCATCATCCTGGCGGACGACCAGGAAGGACCGGCCGGCATTTTCATAGACGATGTAGTCGCCCGGTTCGGGCAGATCCTCATCCCGTGCCGCGAACTGCCAGACATTGGGCCACATCCTGTCATTTTCGAGCCGCTGGAACGCCATGTCGGTGTAACGGGCAGCGGGGATCGGATCGGAACCCAGATACTGGTAGCGTTCCTCCGCCAGGAAGGGTGGCACCGGGCGCCCGTCCAGCGCCAGAATATCTCCCCAGGTCGCACCCGGGCAGCGGGCGGCACCCGCCGCATCGATGGTGGGATCGCGATCGGCCATCAGTCAGTCCTCATCCTGGTCACGCATGCTCGGCCGAGACTACCGCCTCGGTGCCAGGCCCGAACCTCGCGCTTGTGCCAGCATCGCCGATCGCGGTGCGCCGTCAAGCCGCGGCCATCGCAGCCGCCATTTCCGCGCGGGTCGGATTGCGGCGCAGCGTCAGCCCGCCGTTCACCTGCAGATTTTCGCCCGTCATGAAGCATTCGTCGCTGGCCAGCCACACGGCGGCGGCGGCGATGTCATCCTTCGTACCGATCCGCCCGAGCGGATAGGAGGCCGTGAAGGAATCGAACAATCCCGGCACGCCCCTGGCGTCCGCGGTCATCGGGGTTTCGGTCAATCCGGGCGAGATCGAATTGGCCCGTATCCCCTGTGCGCCGAATTCATGCGCGACGCAGCGCACGACATGATCGGTGCCCGCCTTGGTTCCCATATAGGCGGCATGATCGTTCAGCATGATGGTCGCGGTCGCCGAGCTGATCTGGATGATCGATCCGCCGCGGCCGCCATCGTCGCGCGCCATCACCGGGATGATCGCCTGGAAAAACAGGAACGGCCCTTCAAACTGCAACCGGGTCATCGCGCTGAGTTCGTCCGGCGTGGTGTCGAGGAACGGCTTGAGCAGGCCCCATCCGGTGGCGTTGACCGCGATATCCACATGCCCGAGCAGCGCGCGGGCATCCTGCGCCAGTACCGCCAGCTCGTCGGGCCGGGTCAGATCGCAGACGCGCGCGTGGCCGCCGATCTCGCCGGCGAAGCGGGCCAGTTCTTCGGCATGGCGGCCGGCGACCATCACGGTCGCACCTTCGTCGTGGAACCGGCGAGCGATCGCCTGACCCATATTGTCGCGTCCGGCCGCGCCGATCACCAGCGCGCCCTTGCCTTGCAACCGGCCCGTCATGCCACTCTCCCGCTCCGTCGCTTTCGTCTACGCGCGGGGCGGGGCAAGATGTCGCTATCGATTTGGCTAGTGCCCCCGGGCGCACCGGCGATGCAGGACCGAACGCAGGAGGACCGTTCCGATGCCCATCAATCGCCGTTTCACGCTCGTGCGTCGCCCCGACGGAATGCCCGTCGCCAACGATTTTCGCCTGGTCGCGGAGCCAACCCCGGCATTGGAGGAGGGCCAGTTCCTGCTGCGCAACCATTATGCGTCGCTTGATCCCGCGATCCGCGGCTGGATGGACGATGCGCCGTCCTATCTGCCGCCGATCCGCCTGGGCGATCCGGTGCGGGCGACCACGGTCGGCGTGGTCGCCGAATCGCGCAGCGACGCCTTTCCGGTCGGCAGCTGGGCATCGGGGCTGAACGCGATCGAGGACTATTCCCTTGGCGCGGCCGGCGGCTTCACCAGCCCGGTCGATCCGGACGCCGTATCCTCGGTCACCCATTATCTGTCCGCGGTCGGCGCGATCGGCCTGACCGCCTATTTCGCGCTGCTGGAGGTTGGACGACCCGCCGCGGGTGAGACGGTGCTGGTCAGCGGCGCCGCTGGCGCGGTGGGTTCGCTGGTCGGTCAGATCGCCAAGCTGCGCGGATGCCGGACGGTCGGCATTGCCGGCGGCCCGGAAAAATGCGCCCGGCTGATCCGCAACTATGGTTATGACGCGGCGATCGACTATCGCGGCAAATCGCCGGATGCGCTTGACGCGGCGATCCGGGCGGCGGCGCCCGGCGGCGTCGATATCCAGTTTGAAAATGTCGGCGGCGCGATCCTCGATGCGGGGCTGCTGTCGCTCAATCCCAAGGGCCGGGTCGTGCTGTGCGGCCTGATCAGCCAGTATAATTCCGACCCGATCCCGCTGTCCAACATCTGGCGGCTGATCGTGCAGGGCGCGCGGATGGAGGGATTCATCCTGACGCAGTTCATCCCCCGCTTTGGCGAGGCGATACCGGAACTCGCCGCCTGGGTGAAAGACGGCACGCTGCGGGTGGACGAGCATGTCGATACCGGTATCGACAACGCCCTGCCGGCGTTCCTGCGCCTGTTCGAAGGCAGCAATGAAGGCAAGATGATCCTGAAGATCGCGGAGGATTAAGGGATCAGGGCGAGGGCCAGGACAATGGCTTGGCCGTGGACAGGGGGTGGGGCCGTAACCCCGACCCCCCGCGGTTTCAGAACTGGACGCGCTTGGTATAGCCTCCATCGACGATGACGTTGGTTCCGGTGGTATAGCCCGAGGCCGGGCTGGCGATGAATACCACGGTCCTGGCAATGTCGTCTGGCGTACCGATCCGGCCCAGCGCGAACTGCGCCGCCTGCGCATCATAGAGTTCCGGCATCGCGGTCTTGATGGCATCCCAGTTGCCGCCGGCGAACTCCACCGGCCCCGGGGAGACCGTGTTGATGCGGATCCGCTTGGCGCCCCATGCCTGTCCCAGCTGCTTGGCATAGACCAGCAGCGCACCCTTGATGGTGTTATAGGCTTGGGGAACCAGGAAAGTCTCGACGCCTGCGGTCGAACCCATGAACACGACCGATCCGTGACCCGATGATTCCAGATAGGGTTCCAGCGCCTCGCACCCCCTGACCGCGCCCATCAGGTCGAAGCGAATGCATGTGTCCCAATCGCCGGTCGCCTGGCTGCCCGACGCGCTGGCGCCCGGCACGAAGATGTCGCAGCCGCCAAGCTGTTCCGCGGCATCGCGCAGCCAATCCTGGTAGCCGTCGGCGTCGTTCATGTCGAAGGGTGAGGCGACCACCTTGCCGCCGAAGCGTTCCAGTGCGGCCCTGGTTTCCGCCAGCTGCACCGGATCGCGGGAGAAAAAGGCCACGTCGCAGCCTTCTTCCGCGAAGAGTTCGAGTGTCCGCCGGCCGATGCCGCGGCTTCCGCCGGTCAGGATGACCTTCAGGCCCTTCAATCCGAGATCCATCGCTATGCTCCTTGCTGCTGCGCGTGTCGGCGGTGGTCAGGTGTCGGCGGACGGTTGCCGCGCGGCGTCGCGCAGCACGTCCTTGCGGACCTTGCCGGATGCGGTGCGGGGCAGGTCGTCGACGGGGATGATACGTTCGGGGCGCTTCTGCGGCGCCAGCCCGCTGGCCGCCACGAAGCCGACAAGATCGTCGAAATCGGGGACGGTTCCGGGCCGGGCGATCACGAAGGCGCAGATGCCTTCGCCCAGCCGGGCGTGGGGCATCGCGACCACCGCGGCTTCGGCGACCATCGGGTGGCGCTGGAGGACGTCCTCAATCTCCTTGGCGCTGATATTCTCGCCACCTCGGATGATGAGGTCCTTCTTGCGCCCTGTGATCAGCAGGGCGCCGTCGGCCGTCACCGCGCCCAGATCGCCGGTGCGGAAATAGCCGTCGGCGTCGATGGCCTCGCGGGTCTGATCGGCGTCGGCATAGCCGAGGAACATCGCCGGACCGCGTGCCAGGATCTCGCCCTCCGCGCCGGCGGGAACGTCATGACCGGCATCGTCGACCACGCGCACGTCATAGTCGATCACCGCACCGTCGGTCGTGGCCGCCCGGTCCGGATCCTGGGGATAACCCAGCGTCACCAGCGGGACTTCCGAACTGCCGAACACGCGAAAGGCAACCGTGCGACCGAATTGGGCATTGGCGGCGCGCACGACGTCGGCGGGGATCGCCGCACCGCCGCAGGCGAAGAACCGCAGGGATGGAAGGGTGGTGCCGGCCGCCGCGGCGCGTTGCGCAAGCTCCGTCAGGAACGGTGTGGCGGCGACCGTGCCACGCACATTGTGCCGTTCGATCAGCGCCAGCGCCGCGTCCGCATGCCATTGTTCCATCAGCACGGTGCGCGTACCGGCGAGAAACGGCATCTCGATCCCGTTGGCATAGCCCGATATGTGCGTCACCGGCGACGGCATCAGGATCGCGTCGCCCACGGCCACCCCCCAATGATCGACGCAGGCCGTGACCGCACGCGCCAGCGTTTCGTGGCTGTGGAGTACCCCCTTCGGCCGGCCCGTCGTGCCGGAGGTATAGAGGACCATCTTGACCGACCCCGGATCGACCCGCGGCATCGCCGGCCGGCGGCCGCGCCCGGCCGCGATCAATGCGCCATAGCCGGCGTTCGCGGCACCGCGCACCGGGATGGCATGGGTCAGCGCCGGCAGAGCGGGCCGGATGCGCGCGACCATCGCGGCATAATCATATCCGCGGAACCGATCGGCGAAGAAGAAGGCGCGGGCACCGCAATCGCCCAGCATCTGCCGAACCTCCGCATCGCGATAGATGTGGACGATCGGGTTGATGACGAACCCGGCCATGGCGCAGGCCAGGTTGATGACCGCCGCCTCGATCCAGTTCGGCATCTGGAAACTGACGATGTCGCCGGGCACGAGCCCCAGGTCGCCAAGCGCGACGGCCAGCGCCTCCGCATCCGAAACCAGGGTCGCGGCCGTGGGCTGCCTCGGCTGTTCCAGGAACGGGACGGCGTCGGGCGCGCGCATCGCGGCCTCCACCGCCAATTCGCCGATCGTCCGCCCTGGCCGGGACGGATCACCCGCATAGCGGCGATGATGGGGCATGGGCACCGTCAACCAGTGCCATGGCGGTCCGCCCGCAGGTGTCGCGCCGCTGCCCATCGTCAATCCGCTACGCCGACACCGGCCGTGACTTCACCTGTCATTCGGGCCAGCTTGCCGAAGGCGACGCGGATCTGATCCTATCGGCCAGGGCGGGACGAGCGAGGGCAGGATGGATCATCACGATATCGGGCACGTTGCCGAAACGCTGCTGGACTATGTCGAACAGAACCGGACCTTCCAGTCGGACCGGATCACCACGGTGCCGGCGGCATCCTACACCGATCCCGAACAATGGGCGCGGGAGGTGGACGTGGTGTTCAAGCGGGTGCCGCTGATGCTGGCGCTGTCGTGCGAGCTTCCCGGCCCCGGCAGTTACAAGGCGATGGACGCCATGGGCCTGCCGGTACTGATCAGCCGCGACAAGCAGGGCGTCGCCCGTGCCTTCCTCAACGTGTGTTCCCACCGCGGCGCTCCGCTCGCCAGCGATGGCCACGGCACCTGCGCACGCTTCACCTGCAAATATCATAGCTGGAGCTATGCGCTGGACGGGCGGCTGCTGGCCATCGCCGATCGTGAAAAGTTCGGCGATTTGGACAAGACGACGCTGGGGTTGAAGGCGCTGCCGTGCGTGGAGCGTGGCGGCATGATCTTCGCCGTGCTGACCCCGGGAGAGCCCGTCGATTTCGATGGCTTCTTTGCCGGCATGCTCGACGATTTCGATGCCTGGGGGCTGAAGGACTGGGCGTTCCTGGGCAGCCGCGAGATCGAGGGCGCCAATTGGAAGATCGCGTTCGACGGCTATCTCGAAGGGTATCATTTCGCCTCCCTGCATCCCACCACCATCCATCCGCGCACGCCCTCCAACGTCACGCATTATGAAAGCTTCGGCGCGCATATGCGGATCGGTTTCCCGCAGGTCGGGATCGCGCAGTTGCGGGACGTTCCCCGCGACCAGTGGAGCGGACAGGAAAACCGGGGGTTCGATTTCGTCCGGATCCTGTTTCCGAACATTTCCGCATTCCTCGCGCCCGAAATCGCCCAGATCGCGCAGTTGTTTCCCGGGCCGACCCCCGACCGCAACCGCACGGTGTTGCTTTACGCGCGCCGCGATCCGCCGCGGGATGCCGAGGATCAGGCGGCGCTCGATGCGATGATCACCTTCCTGCGCGACGTGACCTATACCGAGGATTATCTGATCGGGCTGGAGATCCAGAAGGGCCTGCGCTCCGGTGCGCTCGATCGGATCGTGCTGGGTCGCAACGAGCGTGGCAATCAGTTCTTCCACGAAACGCTGGACTGGTATCTCGGCGGACGGCAGGGGCCGCAGCCCGTCATCTGATGCCTGGAGGGCGGGCCGCGAACCGTCAGTCGGGGGATGCTGGTCCGGATCGATCACCAACCTCCACCCCGGCGCCGCGCGTCCGTCCATGGTCAATGCGCGGTGAACCCGCCGTCGATCACCAGTTCCGCGCCGGTCATGAAGCTCGACGCGGAAGAGCATAGATAGACGATGCCGCCGGCGATTTCTTCGGGTCGCCCCCAGCGGCCCAGCGGATGTTGCGCATCGACGCCGGCGCGGGCCGTCGCCTCGTCCGGGGCGGCGCCGACCGCGACATAGGCGGCGATGATCCTGTCCATCATCCCGGTTTCGATGCCGCCGGGGTGAACCGAATTGACGCGGATATTGTATTTCAGCGCGGCAAACTCCAGCGCGGCGCTCTTGCTGAACAACCGCACGGCGCCCTTGCTCGTGCAATAGGCCGCCATCAACGGCGCGCCGCCGATCCCGCCGACCGACGACAGGTTGACGACCGATGCGCCGCCGGGCCGGTGCGCACCGCTCGTCCGCAGCAGCGGCAGCATCGCCTGGCAGGACAGCAGCATCGAATCGACGTTGACCGCCATCTGCTGCCGCCACTGCGCGAGCGAGGTGTCGGCGATCGCCGCGACCATCGCGATGCCGGCGTTGTTGACCAGCCCGTCCAGCCGGCCCCAGCGTGCGTCGATCGTCGCCGCCAGCGCGGCCCAGCCGTCCGGATCGGTAACGTCCTGCGCCAGGGAAAGCGTACCCGTGTCGGGCGGTGCGAGGTCGGTCGCTATGACGTGCGCGCCCGCCCGCATCAGCGCGGCGACGGTGGCGCGGCCGATCCCGCCCCCGGCTCCCGTCACCAATATGACCGCGCCCTCGATGCCTTCCGTCATGTATTGCCCTTCCGGCTATCGTGCGGTGTAGCCGCCGTCGACGACCAGTTCCGATCCGGTCATGTAGCTGGCGTCGTCCGATGCAAGGAATGCCACGGCGGCGGCGATCTCCTCCGGCCGCGCCAGCCGGCCCATCGGCGTCGCCCCGGTGTAGAAGGCGATCGCGTCGGCATCCGATGACTCCATCAGCAGCGGGGTTTCGACAAAGCCGGGATGAACGGAGTTGACGCGGATCGGCGTACCTGCGGCGGCGAATTCCAGCGCGGTCGATTTGGTGAACAGCCGCACGCCGCCCTTGCTGGCGTTGTAGGGCGCTACTTGCGGCAGCCCGACCAGGCCCATGATCGACGACATGTTGACGATCGCGGCACCGCCGGGAAGCGACCGGCCCGCATCCGCCAGCATGTCCGCGCAACATCTGGTGCCGAGGAATACGCCGTCGAGGTTGACGCGCAAGATGGCGTGCCAGTCACGCAAGCTGGTGGTCCGGACCGGGCCGGAGCCGCCGACCCCCGCATTGGCGATCAGGATGTCGAGCCGGCCGAAGCGCGCGGCAATCGCCGCCACCGCCGCGATCCACTGATCCTCGTCCCCCACGTCCAGCTCAACATAGCCGACGTCCCCCGCCATGGTCGCCAGCGTTCCGGCCGCCGCCTCCGGCGTGGAGAGGTCGGCGACCATCACCGCCGCACCCTCCGCCAGGAAGCGCCGAACGACGGCATGGCCGATCCCGCGCAGGCCGCCGGTGACCAGTGCCACCCGGCCGGCCAGCCGGTTCATACCCCCATCATCCCCGCGGTGGAGCCACCGTCGATCGCATATTCCGCGCCGGTGATGAACGCGGCCTCGTCGCTGGCCAGGAAGGCGACCAGCGCCGCCACTTCGTCGACCTGCGCCATGCGGTTGAGCGGGGCCATGCCTTCATAGGTCGCGCGCGCCACCGCCGGATCCGCCTGTTTGGCGATAATGTTGCGGATCATGTCGGTTTCGACGACGCCCGGATGAATGCTGTTGGCGCGGATCTTCAGGCCCTGGTTGGCGCAGTGGATCGCGACCGATTTGGTCAGCGCGATCAGCGCGCCCTTCGTGGTCGAATAGCCGACGAAATTGCCCATCGGCTTGTAGGCGCTCATGGAAGAATTGACGATGATCGATCCGGTCGCACCACCGGGATTGTCGCGCATCAGCTGCACCCCGGCGCGACAGGTCAGCATGACGCCGGTCAGGTTCACCGCGATCAGCCTGTCCCATCCGGCCGGAGTGATCGTCTCCACGCTGCCGTCGCCCGCTTCGGTGCCGGCATTGGCAAAGGCGATATCGAGCCGGCCATAATCGGTGCGGATGATGGCCGAAAGCGTATCCCAGCCGTCATGGTCCTCGACCGCGCTCCTGCAGAAGCGCGCACCGGTTTCCCCGGCAACGGCCGCCGCCGCCGCGGCATTGGATCCGGTGAACAGCACGCGGGCGCCCTCGGCTGCGAACCGGCGCACGGCGGCGGCCCCGATGCCGGACGTTCCTCCGGTCACCAGCGCTACCCTGCCGTCGAACCTTGCCATGCATCCCTCCAACAACCCGGCCATCGGAGTGCGCCGGCCGCAGGCGCGCTGTAAACCTATGCTTTCGGCAAGGTGCCGGCATCGCGGACCCGCGGCATCATGCGGAACATCGCGGAATCCGTGGGGACAGCATGACCATCGAGACTTTCCTGGGGCGTCGGCGTACCGAATATGATCCCGCCGTTCGCGGCGATCCGATCACGGGCGAACGCTATCATTCGCCGGCCTGGATGCAGGCCGAATGGGACCGTTTGTGGACCCGGATCTGGCACATCGGTGCCATGGCGCAGGAACTGGAGGAGGAGGGCGATTGGGTCCGGCACGATTTCATGAAGGAATCGGTGGTGATCGTCCGCCAGGCGGACGGCGGGTTCAAGGCATTCTACAACGCCTGCCGCCACCGCGGAAACCGGCTCGCGCTGCACGACAGCGGGGGCGGGACGGCGCTCACCTGCTCCTATCATGGCTGGCGCTGGGGCATCGACGGTGTGTTGCTGTCGGCACAGGATGCCGATGACGTCGTCGGCGGCAATCCGTGCGGAAAGGCGAAGCTGGTCGAACTGCCCTGCGCGGTGTGGGGTGGCATGATCTGGTACAGCTTCGATCCGGATGTCGAACCCCTCGAACGCTGGCTTGCGCCGCTGCCGGACGAGGTCCGCGGCTACGGGCTGGAGGATTGGGTGCGGGTGGTCGACGTCCGCGTGGACACGCCATGCAATTGGAAGGTGATCCGCGACAATTTCAACGAGAGCTACCATCTGCCGACGCTCCACCCGGAACTCGACAGCTTCATCAATGACGATTATCGCGATACGATCTTCGAAATGTATCCCAACGGCCATAACCGCATGGTGATGAAGGGCGGCCAGCCTTCGGCGCGCGACGCTGCGCTGGCGGCCGGGGTGAAGGGGCCGCTCGATGCGATCCTGAAGGGCTGGGACCTCGATCCCGACAGCTTCGCCGGCAACGCCTCTGCGGCCCGCACCGCGTTGGCGGCGGCCAAGGCCCGGCTGGGGCCGGAACGGGGCTTCACCCATTATGCGGGGTTGGATGCCAGCCAGCTGACCGACTATTATCACTATACCCTGTTCCCCAACGTCACCCTGACGATCTCCGCCGACGGGTATCAGATGCTGCGCACGGAACCGCATCCCACCGACCCGGAACGCTGCATCTTCGATCACTGGTTCATCATGCCGCAGGTCGCGGGTATGGACATGGTCGAAACCCCGATCGGGCGCCTTCCCTTCGCGCAGGCGGCGCGCGACCAGTTCGCGCATGGCGAGCGGACGACCGGCGCCGTCGCGGATCAGGACCTTTCGGTGGCGGTCAGCCAGCAGCAGGGGCTGCATTCGCGCGGCTATACCGGCGGGCTGCTTACCGGGCAGGAAAAGCGCATCCAGCGATTCCACGAACTGCTCAACGACCGGATCGGCCTGTGACCTCTCCCGGCAGCGATCCGGCCGACGGGACCCCGGCGCGCCCGCCGCGGATCGATTGCGTGCTGATCGCGGCGGGGAAATATCACGACATCGACTTCGCCCGGCTGGAATTGCTGAAGCTGCTGGCGGAAGACCCGGCGATCCGGGTGCGGGTGTTCGAGGATTATGAGAATGTGGCGGCGATCGCGGCCGCCGACATGCTCGTCACCTATACCTGCGACGTGGTGCCCTCGCTGGCCGCGCAGGAGGCGTTGCGGACGTGGCTGGGGCAGGGCGGGCGCTGGTATGCGCTGCACGGTACCAGCTCGATCCTGCGGCTGCTGGACGATGGGCTGTGGGACGCGCCGCGCTGGGCGCCGCTGTTCGTCGACCTGCTGGGCAGCCAGTTCATCAGTCACCCGCCGATCGCGCCCTATCGGGTCACGGTCGTGGACCCCGCGCACCCGCTGGTCGAAGGTGTCGCACCGTTCGAAACCACCGACGAACTCTATCATCTGGAAACCCATGGTGACCTGCACGTCCTGATGGCGGCCGACTGCACGGAGCCGGGCACGGGCTTCGTCGAGGCGGCGGCTGCGCCGGGCACCCATCCGGTGCTGTATATCAAGCATCATGGTCGCGGCGCCGTGCTGTATCTGACGCTCGGGCATTGCCGTGGCCATTACGACCTGCAACCGCTGGCGGAGTGGTGGCCGAGCGTGGACCGCGGGGCGTGGGAACTGCCGGTATTCCATCAGCTGCTGCGCCGCGGGCTGCGGTGGACCAAGGATCGCACGATCTGACAAGCTAGCACTTCTACTAAGCGTTCTGGCGCATTCGCATGTTGCTCCTGCCGCCGGCGCAGCCTAGTTTCCGGTCCTGAGAGAGAGCTCGACACAGGATCCGGAAAGGACAGTCGCGCATGCTGAAAGTCGACAACATCACGGCCGTGCGCATCGCGGATGCGCAGAGCGTACGCCCGGCGGCGGAGGCGTTCCGCCGGATCGTGGAGGAACTGGGCGATTTCCGCATCGCCGCCTGCCACAATATCGCGATGAAGGAGCCGATGGTGGATGCGACCGGCGCCATCCTGGCCAGCGACGTCTTCGGATGGACGTCGCATCAGAACGACCGTTGGTGGCAGAACTCCCGGATCGCCCTCGACTCCCCGTTACCGGCGGCCTGCCGCTACACCAGCGAGCCGTTCTGGTGCAACGCGCACGGAATCCACAGCCATCAGCGGACCGCCTTCCTGGAGAAGATCGACCTCACCAAGTTCGAGGCGCGCGCGTTGACCAAGGCGGCGATCGTGGCGCCGGTCCACCTGCCCTTCGGCCAGGTCGGCGCGGTCAGTTTCAGCCCGGGAGATCCCGAATGCGACGACATGAGCGAGGCTTATGCCGCGTTCGGCGACGAACTGGGCATTTACGCGCGGACCTTCATCGCGAGCTATGTGCCGGTCATGTGTCGCGCCCAGCGTGTGCCCGCCGCGTCGCACCTGTCCAAGCGCGAGGTCGAATGCCTGCGCTGGGCCGCGATCGGCAAGACCGATTTCGAAATCAGCACGATCATCGAGCGCAGCCGGGCGACGGTGCGTTTCCACATCCACAACGCGTCGCTGAAACTGGACGCCGTCAACCGCAGCCAGACGGTCTTCAAGGCCGCGCAGCTCGGCTATATCGGTCTGAACTCCTAGGCATTGCGCCAGTCCTAGCGTTTTGGTGAGTCCTCCCGGCCCCGGCTTTCCGGCTTAGTGACGGCATATCGGACAGGAGGGGTGATGACGACGAAGCCGATCGCGGACGGGATCTGGACGGACGAACTGTCGCCACGGCTGATCGGCGGGTGCGACCGGGACAGCGGCAGGATCGTGTTCCCGATGCCGGACGGCCGCGAGGCCGAGCGGTTCGACGCCGTACCCCTGCCGCGGACGGGGCGGATCTGGTCCTGGACGGTGCAGCGCTTTCCTCCCAAGTCCCCGCCCTATGTCGGCACGCAGCCCTTCGCGCCGTTCGCGGTCGGCTATGTCGAACTGGCCGACGCGGTCATCGTGGAAAGCCGACTGGTCGGGTTCGATTTCGACGCCATCGCGTGCGGGGCGCCGGTCCGGTTGACGATCACGCCGTTCGCCACGGCGGCCGATGGCGTGACCCTGACCACTTATGCGTTCGAGCCGGCCGCGTGACCGCCTGCATCGTCGGGATCGGCATCCACCCGTTCGGGCGGAGCGACGGATGGACGGGGCTGGACATGGGCGTGTCCGCCCTGCGCGCCGCGCTGTCCGATGCCGGCGTCGGGTGGAACGAGGTGCAGGTCGCCTATGGCGGGTCCGACGCGTCGGGCAATGCGGACACGATGGTCAACCGGCTCGGCCTGACCGGCATTCCGTTCGTCAATGTGAAGAATGGCTGCGCGACCGGCGGGTCGGCGCTGTTCGGGGTCGCCACCGCGATCGAGGCCGGGACCTTCGACCTGGGCATCGCGGTGGGGTTCGACAAGCATCCGCGCGGCGCGTTCGATCCGAGGCCGGCCGAATGGGGCCTGCCCGACTGGTACGGCGAAACCGGGCTCATGCTGACCACGCAGTTCTTCGCCACCAAGATCCAGCGTTACATGTTCGAACATGGGATCAGCGCGACCACGCTGGGCCGGGTGGCGGAGAAGAGTTTCCGCAACGGCGCGCTGGCGCCCCATGCCTGGCGGCGGGAGGCGGTCGACCTGGAAACCATCCTGGGGTCGCAGATGGTCAGTGATCCGCTGACGAAATACATGTTCTGCTCGCCCGCCGAAGGTGCGGTCGCGCTGGTGCTCGCCAGCGAGGCGCGGGCACGGCGGATGACCCGGCGGTTCATCC
>NZ_DASVTO010000158.1:0-3569 GCF_036387535.1 Sphingomonas sp. | reverse complement strand
CGCGCACGTCGACCATCTCGGCACGGCGGATCGGACCATTGCCGGCCAGCAGATCGCCGAGATATTGCCGAACGCTGTCGATCTCCCCGGCTTCGGACGGCAGGATCAGCGCGCTTTCGCGCGTCGGCAGCGTCACCAGTTGCGCGTTGAACAGATAGCTGCGGATCGCATCGGCGAGCGGGACGCGCGCCGCCGGCACCTCCACGATCGCGACATCGGGCAACAGGCGGCGGAGGTCCGCATAGACCGCCGCGGGATCCGCGAACGCGTGTTCATGCGCGAACATGATATTGCCATCGGCGACCGCGACGACATCGTTATGGAACGCGCCGGCTGCGATCGCGGCGTCGGATTGGCGCGCGAACAGCGTGCGTTCGGGGGCAAGGCCATGGCGGCGGGCGATCGCCCGGCTGGCCTGTTCATGCTGGCGCGCGGGGAAGGGGCCGCCGGCGATGCCGTAGACGAAGATTTCGACCCCGGGCGCGTCGGGGCCCGCGGACAGGCGCATGTGATTGGCGGCGCCCTCGTCCCCGAACGGCGCGGGCACCGGATCATGGACGACGAACGCGGGATCGGCGAATGCCACGCGCAATTGCGCGCGTGTCGCCGGCCATTCATGCGCGCGGTGCGGCATGGTGAGCAGATTGGCGACGCTGAGATGGCAACGGCCATCGGCAGTGTCGGCGGCGGGCGACACGGTCGCGGCATTGGCCGCCCACATCGGCGACGCGCTCATCGCGTTGGCCAGCAGCACCGGATCAGCGGTGACGGCATCGGTACCGAGCGCCGCCAGCCAGTCCCCGTCCGGGCGGGGATGGGGAAGCAGGATGCCCTGGACCAGGCCGAGCGCGAGGTTGGCGCGCATCTTGGCGATCCCTTCCAGCGCGGCGGCGCGGGGGGCGGAGGGGCGGCCGGCGCTACCCTGCGCCGCCAGATTGCCGAGGCTGAGCCCCGCATAATTGTGGCTGGGGCCGACGATACCGTCGAAATTGATCTCCACCATATCAGCGCCCGATATGCAGGAAGGGTTCGCCCGCGGCGAGTTCGAGCGCCTGCGCGGTCACGGCATCGATCGCGACGGTGCCTTCGCCGGGATCGATGCGGCCGAACGCGGCGCGGAAGCGATCATAATGGCCGGCCGCCAGCAGCGCGCGATCCCCGCCTGGGGCGTCGGACGCGGCGCGGATCGCAGGTACGGCATCGCGGATGGTGGCGATCCGATCGGTACGCGCGGCCATGGTCGGGCCGCCGTCGAAGATGTCCACATAGCCTTCATAGGCGAACCCCTCCTTTTCCAGCATCCGCATCGCGGCGCGACCGGTGGGATGGGGAAGCCCAAGGACGTGGCGAGCGGCCTCGGTCAGCATGGCGAGATAGACGGGATGCTTGGGCATCAGGTCCGCGATGAACTGCGTACCGTGGGTGGCGTTGAACTCATCGGCCTCCTGAAAACTCATGCCGAAGAACTTGCCGGCCAGCCCGTCCCAGAAGGGCGATCCGCCGGCCTCGTCGATCACGCCGCGCAGCTCCGCAATCACGCGGTCGGCAAAGCGGGCGCGATGCTGGCGAATGAAGAGATAGCGGCTGCGCGCAAGCAGCAATCCGAGCCCGCCGGCGCGTTCGCGCGGGTGCAGGAACAGGCCGCCGACCTCCGACGCGCCTTCATAATCGGTGGTGAGCGACAGCATTTCCGCCTTGAACGTCCGGCCGAGTTCGCGGCTCGTCTGGCTGAGCGTGCCGAGCCGATAGCTGTAGAAGGGGCAATGCGTGCCGACGCAGGCGAAGATCTGTGCGGTGCCGGCGACGCGGCCGGTGCCGGCTTCCTCCAGGATCAGCAGGAACAGGTCGTCGCCGGGCGCATCGTCGGTGCGGGCGAAGGCGGCGGCGGAACGGGCGAGCTTCGCCTCCAGTGCGGGCCGATCCGGTGGCAGGTTGGTAAAGCCGCCACCGGTCAGCTTCGCCATTTCATACAAGGCTTCCAGGTCCGACAGCCGCGACGGGCGCACGACGAAGGTCATGGACGACCCCCGGTGGCCAGGCGATGCAGCACCAGCGCGGAGAGGCAGGCGCGTTCGGACAGACTGTCGGTCAGGAGAAATTCCTCGTCGCTGTGGATCGCGCCGCCGCGACCGCCCATGGTATCCACCACCGGTACGCCGCAGGCCGCGATATTGTTGCCATCGCACACCCCGCCGGTCGGTGACCAGCCAATGGCGAGGCCGAGCCGGTCGCCACAGTCGCGGACCAGCGCGAACAGCCGTTCGGTGGCGGGGTCCATCGGCTTCGGCGGGCGACCGAAGCCGCCATGCAGGTGGATGGCGACATCGTGCGCCGTTGCGACATCGGCCACCAGTGCATCGAGCAAGGCGCGGGCGCGGGTGGCATCGCCGGGTGTTTCGGGGCGCAGGTTGACGCGCAGCACCGCATGATCCGGCACGACATTGTTGGGACCGCCGCCATCGATCTTCGCCGGGTTGATCGACACGGCCGGATCGGCCGCGCGCGCCAAGCGCAGGGCAAGATCGGCTGCGGCGACCAGCGCGTTGCGGCCATCCTGCGGATTGCGGCCGGCGTGCGCGCTGCGCCCTGTCACGATGGCGGAGAAATTGCCGCTGCCGCGCCGCGCGCCGGCCAATGTCCCATCGGCCAGCGCGGGTTCATAGGTGAGCGCCGCCGCCTTTCCCTGCGCCGCGCGGGCGATGAGCGCGGCGGAGGCGAGCGACCCGACCTCCTCATCGGCGTTCAGCACGACCTCATACCCCAGTCGGTCGCGAACCGGATCCTGTTCGATGGCGTGGAGTGCGGCCAGCATGATCGCGATCCCGCCCTTCATGTCGGCCACGCCCGGGCCGTTCAGGCAGGCCTCGCCGGTCCAGCGGGTCTGCTGGAACGGATGATCGGCGGCGAACACGGTATCCATATGGCCGGTGAGCAGCAGCTGCACGGGCGCCTCCGGCCGCACGCGCAGATGCAGGCTGCGGCCATGGGCGAGATCGACCCGGCGGCCATCGGGCAGCACGGCGTCGACCGGTTCGGGGTCGCACAGCGTGATCGGCCCGGGCAGGCCGGCGAAGGCGTCGGCGAGCAACCCGGCCATGGTCGCAAGACCGTCCAGGTTGCGCGACCCGCTGTTGACCGCGGACCAGGCCAGCACCTGATCCAGCATCGGTGCGGCGGCGGCGCGGTCGAGGAGATCGGTCGTGGACATCGCGCGACATTAGAAGAGAAAGCGGGGGAGGGAAGGGGTTTCGGTTCGTACCCCCGCGGACGCGGGGGGCCAGCTTGCCACCGTCGCGGTCCGGTCCGGGATCAAGCTGGATCCCCGCGTCCGCGGGAAAACGCTGGTCTCAGCGCGCGATCCACGCCGGCAGCGCGTCCCGCGCCAGGCCCTCGACACGGCGGTGCATCACCGCCAGCCCAAGCTCCGGATACCAGGCACGCGCATCCGCCGGGGCCGCGTCATGGCGTTCCACCAGCAGGCGACGGTTGACCTTGCTGCGATGGTGCATGCGGGCGGTGTTTTCCTGGCCGACATAACAGCCCTTGGTGAAGCTGACGCCGTGGAGTTC
>NZ_DASVTO010000157.1:0-45505 GCF_036387535.1 Sphingomonas sp. | reverse complement strand
GCCGTGCACCGAGCAATATGACCAGGCGACGCAGAAGCTGGAACTGATGCGGTGCGAGCTGGAGGTGATGCGCGGGCGAGTGGACGCGTTGCTGGCGGAGCGCGACCGCATGATCCAGCCGCTGGAGCGGGATGCGGGATGAGGACCGCGCGCTGATGGGCGTGGTCACGCCGTTTCCGGGTGCGCGCCCGACGCAGGTGGCGTTCGATCGGGCCGAGATGATGCGTATCCTGGACCTGTATGGGCGGATGGTCGCGGCCGGCAACTGGCGCGATTATGCGATCGAGTTGGGCAGCGAAGTGGCGGCCTTTTCCGGTTTTCGCCGCGCCACCGAACGGCCGGAATTCCGGATCGAAAAGCGTCCCGCCCTGCGCAATCGCCAGGGCATGTGGGCGCTGATCGGCGAGTCCGGTGCCGTGTTGAAGCGGGGGCACGAACTGGCCCCGATCCTGGCGCCGATCGAACGGCGGCTGCTCAAGCTGGTTGCGGAATAGCCGCGGCCGTCGTGGTGACCGGCAGCCGGCGGCGCAGACCGTCGGGCAGCCGATCGACGATCGCGGCGCGGGCACCGTGCCAGAAGGCGGACAGCAGCAGCAGCGCCGAGCCGATTACCAAGCCGGTCAGCGCGAGATTGAGGCTGACCGCGCCGAATTCACGGAAGAGCGCGGCGAGCGCATAGAGCACGTAGAACAGCGCCGATACCATGAGCGCGCGGCGGTCGACCGCCAGTGCGACGATGCCGAGCAGGACATAGAGCGCCAGCACGATCACCGCCTCGGTCGAGGTGGCGCCGCCGTCCAGCAGCCCGAGCAGCTTGAACACCGGATGCACGATCAGCGGTGCGGCGAGCAGATGGAGCCAGAAGGCGACATCGGCCCGGCGGGTGGTGCGGCGCGGATCGGACATGTCCCAGTGCATGGCGAGCGCGAACACGGCGAGCCCGGCGGGGAGGGTCAGCGCGGCGACGTGATCCTGCAGCCCGGGAATCAGCACGAGCACGATCCCCAGCAGGGTGCCGACCGCACCGGCCGCCATGGCGGCAACCGTGATCGGGACATGGAAACGGCGCCAGTGCGCCAGCCCCGCGGCAACCGCGACGATACCGACGACGGCGGCCATGATCCCGTCCAGCCGTGGATTTTCGGCGGCGGCGAACCAGTGGGCAAGATCCCCCGCGGCTTTCGCCAGTCCGCCGACGAAGGCGAGGAGCAGCAGGATACTGGGCAAGGCCATGCGGCGGACGCGCGTGAAATATTCGGCCAGGCCCCAGGCGGCGACCGCCACGAACAGCCCGCCGAGCGGCGCCAGCGTGCGGGTCACCGGAAAGGAGAAGCCGGACGGCATCGTCTGCTGCGTCGTCACGCTGGCGAGCACCAGGCTGGATCCGATCCAGGCGAGCGCGGACAGCAGCAGGATGGTGGCGATCGCGACGAAGATATCGTTGAACCCGGTCAGCAGCCGGAACTGTTCCTCGTCGACCGTGCCATCGGCCGTGCCGGTGAGATAGCGGCGGAAGGCGATAGCTGCCTCCGGCGTCAGCACCCCCGCGCCAACCGCACCATCGATATCCGTGTCCGTGTACATGCCTGTCCCCGCTGCGTTTGCGCGATGCTAGGCGTGCTGTGTTGCCTTGGCAATACGGGCAAGGGGATGTTCGGCGGTCATCATCCAGCGTGGGTCGGGGTTTCGTCCGGTGTGGCGGTCGTGTTGCGCCTTTGGGAGATCCCGGCTTTCGCCGGGATGACGGGAGGATGGGGGTGACCGAGGTCGCGGCTGTTCATCACCCCGGGTGACCGGGGTGATGCCGGTTCGTCACCCCGGATGACCGGGGTGGTGCCGGTTCGTCACCCCGGGAGACCGAGGTGACGGTGGATCAGCCCTGCAGCGACTGCAGGATGGTCATCGACTGGTCGGCGCCGGATTTCGGCACGGTTTCGCCGTCGCGGTCCGAGATTTCGGACCAGTGTGCGGCTACGCCTTCCGGTGTGCGGTCTTCGGCGGCGAGCATCTTGCCCTTGGTCATGGTGACATGCGCCGTGTGGAAGAAGCCGGCACCGGCGCCGACGATCTGGTTGGTGGGGGCATCGTCCGACACCAGGAAGAGCGCGGCAGGGACGACGTTCTCAGGTGCGAACGCCTTGAAGGCTTCAGCCGGGAAAATGTCCTCGGTCATGCGGGTGCCGGCGACCGGCGCGATCGTGTTGACCTTGACGTTGTACTTCGCGCCTTCGAGGTAGAGCGTCTTGGTCAGGCCGGCGAGGCCGAGCTTGGCCGCGCCGTAATTCGCCTGGCCGAAATTGCCGTACAGGCCGGTCGACGACGCCGTCATCAGGATGCGGCCATAATTCTGTTCGCGCATCATGTCCCACACCGCCTTGGTCGCGGTGGCAGACCCGGTGAGGTGGACGTCGACGACCAGGCGCCAGTCATCCATCGTCATCTTCGTGAACGACTTGTCGCGCAGGATGCCGGCATTGTTGATGAGGATGTGAACGCCGCCCCAGGCTTCCTTGGCCTTGGCGACCATTTCGGACATCTGGTCCATGTCGGTCACGGACCCGCCGTTGGACATGGCGATACCACCGGCCTGTTCGATTTCCTCCACGACCTTCAGCGCAGCGTCGCTGTGGCCGGTGCCGTCGCGGGCGGCGCCGAGATCGTTGACGACGACCTTTGCACCGCGGCGGGCGAGTTCGAGCGCATAGGCGCGGCCGAGGCCGCCACCGGCGCCGGTGACGATCGCGACGCGCCCTTCGAAACTGATGGTCATCCGTGACTCTCCGTTCTGGTTTACGTGAACGTCAAGTAGCGCCATGCGGGCACGATGGAAAGAGGGTTCCCGCGTACCATGCGAAACGCCGCCGATCCCATGATCGGCGGCGTTCCGGTGCGTGGGAGCAGCAGTGATCAGGCGTAGGCGGGCGTCGCGATGCGGGCACGACGGCGGGCGGCGGCGCCCATCACGCCGAAGCCGACCAGCATCATCGCCCAGGTCGTCGGTTCCGGAACGCCGGAAACGGCGGAGAGCGTCGAGGTGTAGCTGAGATTGCGTCCCTGTGTGATGCGGACATTGCCGAGATTGGTCGCGACCGCACCGTTGACGGTGCCGAGCAGGAACGCCGCGGGGGTCGCAGCCGTGTCGTCGGTCGCATCGCCCAGCGCGCCGAGGAAGCTGAACAGGTTCTGCGCATGTGCGCCGCCAGCGAAACCGGCGATGAACCCGGTCGAGTAGAAGCTGAAGGCATTGCCGAAGTCGAAAGTCTTGCCGCCGGACAGTGCGGTCAGGCTGCTGAGCGGGACGACGGTGGTGTTGAGCAGCGTCTGCGTGGTGTTGGTATCGCCGATGCCGGTGAACACCGCGGGGGTGTTGAACGACTGACCCGCGAGCGTTCCGCGGAAATTGCCGGACACAGTGTAGGTGATCGTCGCGGCCGACGCCGAACCGGCCAGCAGGGTAGCAGCAGCGACGGCGGACATGGCCAACAAGCGGAGGCGGGTCTTCATGATGGTTCTCCCTAAGCACACCACGCAAGCGGCGCGGTCAAAAACCTCCTAATTCGATATATTCGAATGATCCAGCAAGTTAACCAATGAATAAAGCAGTGTTCCAGAACGAAACGTGGGATCGTGGAGAAGATTAATAGTTAAACTATGCGGTTCCCGAACTGTTAATCATCGATGCTGTTCATCGCGCACTATTATCTGTCCATGCCCGTCCGACATCGGGGTGCGGCAGGGGCACTGGACGGCATCGCGCGTCCGTGGCGACCCTGCAAATCAGGGGTTGGGACCATCATGGATGCCGACGCGCGTGGCGCGTTCGCGGGAGCGGGTGCGCAGGCCGAGGCTTTCGGCGCGCGTGCTGCAGGCCATCTGGGTGCGGTCCAGCGCCCTGGCGATTGCGGGAAGCAGTTCGCCGGCTTCGATTCGCTGGCGCAGTTCCAGATCCTCGGCATCGGTCCAGCGTCGGCGAACCCGTTTGTGTAGAGCGAACGTCATGGCCTAATCCTCCTGAACGAAGGGGATTAGACCGCGGGATGTGAATGATTTTACAACAAGATCGTCAGCTTAGGTGCAGTATTGCAACCCGGTTTACTTGTCTTAACGCGTGCTTAACCAAGTCCGGTACCCCTTTTCCGCTCAAACGGCGCCTTCGCTGTCGAGGGCATAGCCGGCCGAGCGGACGGTTCGGATGATGTCGGGCAGGTTGTCGCCGTTGATCGCCTTGCGCAACCGGCGGATATGAACATCCACGGTGCGCGGTTCGATATCGCTTTCGCGGCCCCACACGCTGTCGAGCAGGCGTTCGCGGGAGAAGACGCGGCCGGGATGTTCGAGAAAATGCTTGAGCAGCCGGAACTCGGTCGGCCCGAGCGGGACGGTCGTGCCGTCGCGGCGGACCTTGTGGCTGACCGTATCCATTTCGATGTCCGAATAGATCAGCCGTTCCCCGGCGAGCGCGGGGCGGACGCGGCGCAGCACCGCCTGGACGCGCGCAACCAGTTCGCGCGGGGAAAAGGGCTTCGTCACATAATCGTCGGCGCCGGTTTCCAGACCGCGCACCCGGTCTTCCTCCTCGCCACGCGCGGTGAGCATGATGATCGGGACGTTGGCGGTATCGGGCATGCGGCGCAGGCGGCGGCAGACCTCGATCCCCGACAGCGATTCGAGCATCCAGTCGAGCAGCACGAGATCGGGCGGCGTTTCCCGCGCGAGCAGCAGCGCCTCCTCACCATCCGGCGTATGTTCGACTTCGAACTCCTCGCGCTGGAAATGCCACATCAGCAGTTCGGCGAGCGCTGCGTCATCTTCGACCAGCAACAGGCGGGCACGGGCCATCAGCTCTACTCCATGGGCGGGACGAGCGTGTCGTCCCCCTTCGATCGTTCGGTCATCTGGCGACCGGTGGCGGCAAAGAAGACCATCTCGGCGATGTTGGTCGCGTGATCGCCGATGCGTTCGAGATTCTTGGCGATGAACAGCAGGTGCGTCGCGGACGTGATGGTATGCGGATTTTCCAGCATGTAGGTCAGCAGCGTGCGGAACAGGCTGTTGTAGAAATCATCGACCGCGCGATCGCTTTCGCAGACCGTGACCGCGGCGTCGGCATCGCGCGCGACGAAGGCGTCCAGCACATTGTGGACCATTTCCGACACCAGCCGCGCCATGGCCGGCAGGATCGACAGCGGTTCGATGCCGCGTGCGTCCTGGAGCAGGGGCACGCGCTTGGCGATGTTCTTGGCATAATCACCGATGCGTTCGATCACGCCGCTGATCTTCATCGCGGCCAGGATCTCGCGCAGATCGTCGGCCATCGGCGCGCGCAGCGCGATCATGCGGACGACCTCGCGTTCGATTTCCGCCTCGATCGCGTCGATGCGGCGATCCTGATCGACTACGCGGGCGGCGCCATCGAGGTCGCGGCGGACGAGTGCCTGGATCGCATCGGAAATGGCGGCTTCGGCCATGCCGCCCATTTCGGACACCAGCGCGCGCAACTGGCCCAGTTCGTCGTCAAATGCCTTGATCGTGTGACCCATCGCCATGTCGTCGCTCCTCAGCCGTAGCGGCCGGTGATGTAATCCTTGGTCCGCGTCTGGCGGGGATTGGTGAAGATGTCCGACGTATCGCCATATTCGACGAGCGTCCCGAGGTGGAAGAAGGCGGTCTTCTGGCTGACGCGTGCCGCCTGTTGCATGTTGTGCGTCACGATCACGATCGCGTAGCGGCCGCGCAGTTCGTGGATCAGCTCCTCGATCTTTGCAGTCGCGATCGGGTCGAGCGCGGAGCAGGGTTCGTCCATCAGGATAACTTCCGGATCGACCGCGATGGCGCGGGCGATGCACAGCCGCTGCTGCTGCCCACCCGACAGCGCCGTGCCGCTGTCGGTCAGGCGGTCCTTGACCTCTTCCCACAAGCCGGCGCGCTTCAACGATTTTTCGACGATGGCGTCCATGTCCGGCTTCGCCGCGGCCAGGCCGTGGATGCGGGGCCCGTAGGCGACATTTTCGTAGATTGTCTTGGGAAACGGATTCGGCTTCTGGAACACCATGCCGACGCGGGCGCGCAACTGCACCACGTCCATTTCGGGCGCGTAGATATCCTTGCCGTCGAGCGTGATGTCGCCGGTGACGCGGGCGGAGGCGACGGTGTCGTTCATCCGGTTGAGCGTCCGCAGGAAGGTGGACTTGCCGCAGCCCGACGGGCCGATGAAGGCCGTCACATTTTCCTGAGTGACGTCGATCGAGACGTCCTGGATCGCCTGTTTATCGCCATAGAAGACGTTCACGCCGCGCGCGGCCATCTTCAGCGTGCCGCCGGCGACACCATGCTGGTGCGCGGCGCGGTCGTTGAGGGAGGTTTCTGTCATCACCAGCGCCGTTCGAACCTGTTCCGGAGGTAGATGGCGATCCCGTTCATCGCGAGCAGGAACACCAGGAGGACAATGATCGCGGCCGACGTCTTTTCGACGAAGCCGCGGCTGACCTCGTCCGACCAGAGAAAGATCTGGACCGGGAGGACGGTGGCGGGATCGGCGAGGCCGCCGGGCGGGGACGCGATGAAGGCGCGCATGCCGATCATCAGCAGCGGCGCGGTTTCACCAAGCGCGCGCGCCATGCCGATGATGGTGCCGGTCAGGATGCCGGGCAGCGCCAGCGGCAGGACATGGTGGAACACGACCTGCACCTTCGACGCGCCGATGCCGAGCGCCGCGTCGCGGATCGACGGCGGGACCGACTTGATCGCGTTGCGCCCCGCGATGACGATCACGGGCATCGTCATCAGTGCGAGCGTCAGCCCGCCGACGATCGGCGCCGATCGCGGGAAGTTCAGGACGTTGAGAAAGACCGCCAGTCCGAGCAGGCCGAAGATGATCGACGGAACCGCCGCGAGATTGTTGATCGACACCTCGATCAGGTCGGTCCAGCGGTTGCGGGGGGCATATTCCTCCAGATAGAGCGCGGACAGCACGCCGATCGGGAAGGCGAGCACCAGCGTGACGAACATCGTCAGCAGCGAGCCCTTGAGCGCGCCCCAGATGCCGACCAGCGTCGGGTCCGTCGAATCAGATCCGGTGAGAAAGGCCCAGCTGAACCCGGTACGGACCGCCTGCTTCGCATCCAGCAGGCGATAGCCGGCCTCCGCATCGGCATCGGCAGTGCCCTTGGCCGCGAGATCGATCGCGGTGGCGGTCGGCACCCAGATGTCGGCGCGGCGGGTGAGGATCGCAGGGTCGGCCTGGATCGCGGCCCGGACCGACAGCCACGCGCCGTCCGACAGCAGCTTATAGCCACCCGCGCCATAGGCGCGATCGGCGGCGGTGGCGGTGGCGGCTTCGAGATCGACCGCAGCCAGTCGCGCGCGCGCATCCGGGCGCCCCAGATCGGCGGGGGCAAGCGCCAGCCGCGCGGCCGGAAAGTCGATCGGCAGGCGCAGTTCGGTCTGGGTGAAGCCGCGCAGCCCCTGGCTGAGCATCGACACCAGCAGGAAGACCAGGAAGGCGGTCGACAGCAGCACCGCGCCCGCGCCGAGCAGGCGGAACCGGCGTTCGGCACGGTAGCGGCGGCGGATGCGACCCTGCATCGAATCCGTCGTCCAGTCGGTCGGGACGCGCGCCTGCGCATGACGCGGCGGCGGTTGCAGGACGGAAGCGAGCGTGCTCATTCGTAAGCCTCGCGATATTTCTTCACGACGCGCAGGGCGACGATGTTGAGGAGCAACGTCACCACGAACAGCACGAGGCCAAGCGCGAAAGCCGCCAAGGTCTTCGCGCTGTCGAATTCCTGATCGCCGGTCAGCAGCTGCACGATCTGGGTGGTGACGGTGGTGACGCTGGCGAAGGGGTTGGCGGTCAGATTGGCGGCAAGACCGGCGGCCATGACGACGATCATGGTTTCGCCGATCGCGCGGCTGACCGCGAGCAGGACGCCGCCGACGACACCGGGCAGCGCGGCGGGCACCAGCACGCGGCGGATGGTTTCGGAGGTGGTGGCGCCCATGGCCAGCGACCCGTCGCGCATCGATTGTGGCACCGCAGCGATGCTGTCGTCCGCCATCGATGATACGAACGGGATGATCATGACGCCCATGACCAGCCCGGCGGCCAGCGCGCTTTCCGACGACGCACCGCCGATGCCGAGCAGGCTCGCCAGATCGCGGATCGCGGGGGCGACGGTGAGCGCCGCGAAATAGCCGTAGACGACGGTGGGGACGCCGGCCAGCACCTCCAGGATCGGTTTCATCCAGCGGCGCGTGGCGGGGCGGGCATATTGGGTGAGGTAGATCGCACTCATCAGGCCGAGCGGGATGGCGACGATCATCGCGATGATCGCACCGATGAAGATCGTGCCCCAGAACAGGGGCACCGCGCCGAACGTGCCGCTGTCCCCTGTCTGCGGCGACCAGAGCGTGCCGAACAGGAACTCGATCGGCGACACCCGCGCGAAGAAGCGCAACGATTCGAACAGCAGCGACAGCACGATGCCGAGCGTCGTCAGCACAGCGATCAGCGACGCGCCGAGCAGCGCCGCCATGACCAGCCGTTCGACGCGGGTGCGGGCGCGGAAATCGGGACGCAGCCGGGTGAAGGCGAACGCGCCGCCGGCAAAAGCAAGCAACAGCGCCACGACGCCGCCGATCACGTCATAATGGGTCTGGACACGCTGGAACACCGGGACGAGCGGTACGACCTCCGGATGGAAGGGGGTGGTGAGCGCGCCCGTGCCGAGCGCGCGAACCTCGTTCGTCAGATCGGCGGGCGCGATCCGGATGGCGGCGGATTGCGGCGTGGCGGTGACCGCGGCATCGACCAGGCCCGGCGAGACGAACGACCACGCCGCCAGGAAGAGCAGCGCGGGGGCGAGCGCCCACAGCGCGACATACCAGCCATGATAAGAAGGCAGGCTGTGCGGGCGATCCGTACCGGTACCGGTGAACCGCCCGGCGCGGGCACGGCCGGTGAGCCAGCCGACCAGCGCCAGCCCGGCGACGAGTAGGAGGAAAAGGCCAAGCGACATGGTTATTGCACCATCGCGGGATCGAGCGGGGTGAAGGCGAGCGCGATCTTGCGGTTCTTCTCCGTGACGTCGGCCGGGGCGACGATCAGCCCGCGCCGCGCCAGATAGCCGCCGCGTCCCCAGTCGTTGGCATATTCGGCGACCAGTTCGCGCAGCCCCGGCACGACGTTCAGATGCTGCCCCTTCACATAGATGTAGAGCGGGCGCGAGCCGGGATAGCTGTAGTCCGCGATCGTATCGTAGGTCGGCACGATCCCGTTCATGGGGATTCCACGCACCCGATCCTTGTTCTCCTCCAGAAAGCTGTAGCCGAACACGCCGACCGCATCGGGATTGGCGACCAGTTTCTGGACGATCAGATTGTCGTTCTCGCCGCTTTCGACATAGGCGCCGTCTTCGCGGACCTTGGTGCACACCGCGGTGTGGCGCTTGGCATCGGTATTCTTCAGCGCCGTCATCGCGGGGTTCGCGTCACAGCCCTTTTGCAGGATGAGTTCGGCGAAGGCGTCGCGCGTGCCGGAAGTGGGCGGGGGGCCATAGACGACGATCGGGATCGCGGGGAGCGTGGGGTTGACGTCGGACCAGCGGCGCGCCGTCTGCGGCCGGCCGTAAGGGGTGGCGGCCAGCGCCTTGTACACATCGGCCGGGGTCAGGCGCATCGCGTCGCCACGCAGGCTTTCGGCCATGACGATGCCGTCAATGCCGATCTGGACCTGGACGATGTCCTTGACGCCGTTCTTCGTGCATTCCTCCAGTTCCGATTTCTTGATCGCGCGGGAGGCGTTTTCGATATCGGGGAAACGCGCGCCGACGCCGGCGCAGAACAGCTTCATCCCGGCGCCGGTGCCGGTGGATTCGACGATCGGTGCCTTGAACTGCGTCTGGCGGCGGGCAAATTGTTCGGTGACGGCGGTGGTGAACGGATAGACGGTCGACGATCCGACCGCGCGGATCTGATCGCGCGATGCGTTCGCCCCATTGTTCGAGCAGGCGGACAGCGCCAGCGCCGTCGTCACCACACCCATCGTCCTGCTGATCATCGACCGCTCCATGAGGCCCGCGTCGCGAGCCGTCAGGCCGCGCTAGGTCGTTTCGCCTCTTCCCCTGTGACGGTTTCGTGACCATTTGATGACAGCGTCTCCGGGGCGCGGGGCAGCAGCATGGTGACGGTGGTACCGGTGCCGACAACGCTGTCGATCGACAGCCGGCCGCGATGCCGTTCGACGATATGCTTGACGATGGCGAGCCCGAGTCCGGTGCCGCCGAGCGCGCGGCTGCGGCCCGGATCGACGCGGTAGAAGCGTTCGGTGATGCGCGGCAGATGTTCCGGCGGAATGCCGTCCCCCTGATCCGACACCGCCAGCCGCACCATCGCGGGGGAGGCGCAGCGGAGATCGACCGTCACCGGCGTTCCGGAACGGCCATATTTCAGCGCATTGCCGATGACATTGTGGAGCAGTTGCGATAGCTGCGCCGGATCGCCGGCGACGTCGCACGGCGCGCCATCGCCCACCACGATGATGCGGGCGTCGTCCAGTTCCAGCCCGGCGACCAGCGCGCGGCGGACATCGGCAAGCAGCCGATCGAGCGGGACCGCGGTTTCGGGCAGGCTGTATTTGTCGGCCTCGATCCGGCTGAGCGACATGAGGTCGTCGACCAGCCGTTGCATCCGCTTCGCTTCGCCGAACATGATCTTCAGGAAACGCGCGCGGGTCGGGCCGTCCTCGGCCGCATTGCGATCCTCCAGCGTCTCGATGAAGCCGAGCAGGGTGGCGAGCGGGGTGCGCAGTTCGTGGCTGGCATTGGCGACGAAATCGACCCGCGACCGCTCTGCCGCGTGGATTGCGGTGCGATCGACCAGCCGCGCCAGCCGTGCGCCGTCGCGGAGCGGATGGACGGTGAGCGCGAACCGGCGCGCATGATCGCCGAGCCCGACCAGCTCGACCGGCGCGCCATCGCCGGGTTGCCGCCCCGCCAGCCGATCGGCGGCGGCGGGATGGCGGATGGCGAGCCGCACATCCTCCCCCACGATATGGTCGCCGAGCAGCGCGCGCGCGGCACGATTGGCGTTCCGGACGCGTTGCCCCTCGATCACCAGCAGCGGATCGCGGATCGCATCCAGCACGATGTCGATGCCGAGATCGGGCTGGTCGCGGTCGTCGTCCACCTCCAGCAGGCGGGGCGTGGGCGGGGCGGGCGCCGCCGCCAGGAACAGCGCCACCACCGCGAGCGTCGCACAGAAGGCGGTGACGGCAACCGGGCTATGCAGCAGCCAGGCGAGGGTGCCGGCGGCGACACCGGCGATCAGGGACAGGAGGATACGCATGGGCACACCCTTCTTAGGGGTGCTTTTGTGACATTCCTATGATGGCTGTGGCGGCATGTGGCGGTTCCGCCGAGGCATGTTCGGATTCGCAAAGGATCCGTGGCAGCGGGGCAAGGTGGCGCGCTTGTCGGTGGCACGGCAGGAAGCTGGGGAGGAGCATGGGCCGGGTGCGTGGGCTTGGGCACCATAGCGTCTCCCTCGCTCGTGATCCCGATCATCGGCGAGATCGGCACCGGTGGCGCTTGCCTGGCGGATGGAATTCTGGGCGGATTTGGTGGCGGCGCAGCGGGAGCCTGGTTGGGCGATCGTACCGGAACGGCGGCCTATGACGACATCACCAAGCTGGAGTGGTCGTAACGGGTTTCGTTGATCGGGTGAACCAAGCCTTTTTTCGCCGCTTGCGCGCGCGGTCGCCCAGATATGTTGTCGTCGCGGACGGCATTCAGGTCATATCTCCGGATGGGCGCGAGCATCGGCTGGGATTCGCCGAACTGGCGGCTGCAACGCTCCACCACCGCGATGCCTACGCGTATGACGCCTTCGTTTTGGCGCTCAGCTTCACCAACTGTGAAACCGTGGAATTTGCTCAAGATGAGTCGCAGTGGGGGCAACTGGTCGATGCGCTGGATCGGAGCGGGCGCATTCAGGAGCCTTCCACCGTCTGGCAGCTTCGGGCGATCGGTGACGGTGGTGGAGCGCCCATGCGGCATCTGCGCATTACATGGGCGGAGTGCGTTGACAGCACGACCGGCATAGCGGCCCGCTCCATCAGCATGAGGTTTACGTCTGCCGAACGCTCCTGACCGGCGTCTCCCGGACGCAGCCATAGCATCTTCGTATGGCCCCGGATCATCACCTCCGTAGCCGCGGCATATGCTGTGCCAATAAGAGCGGGCGTGGCGGCTCGCTTTCGGGGTGGCTTGGGGGTAGGCATTCGGGGTGGCACGCGGAGGGCATGGGTGAGCGAGGATCGGGGCGACGGTGCGGGTGCGACGGCGGAAGCGCCGACGCGGCGGATGCTGATGCTGGGCGCGGCGGGGGCGTCGATGGTGGTGACGATCCGGCCGGCGCTGGCGCAGACGGCGGGATCGGTGCTGACCTGCGAGATCCCGATCCCCGATCCGCGGCAGAGCGGCAAGTGGATCGGCGCGGACGGATCCGTGGTCGCGCCTTTCACCCAGGGCGCGGTGCGGCCGCCGTGGCGCCCGTTGAAGGGGCAGGATGTAAAGGTCGCGTTGCGCAACCACACGGTGTTTCCGGGCACGACCTATGAACAGACGCAGGCCTATACCAAATATATGCAGCGGTTGCAGAACGGAAACAGCGGCTTCACCTGCTTCGTCTCGCTGAAGACGCGTTAGGCGGGGCACAGTGATCCAGGTATTTCGAGATGCGCGGTGCTTCACCCGAGCAAGATCCCGGCTTTCGCCGGGATGACGAAGTGGTGGGAGGACGGATTTCTCCTATCTGTCACCGCGGCGGGGGCCGGGGTCTCGTTTGGGCTAGGGGTGGGTGCTTTACCTTCGGGAGATCCCGGCTTTCGCCGGGATGACGGAGGGGTGGGGTGATGGTTGACGACACGTACCTCGTCGCCCCGGCGAAGGAATCACGCTACATCGCCGACGCGGCGTCGCCCTCTGTCGCGATGGAGGGGTTTGCCGTCGTCTATCATGCGCCGTCGGGGGCGACGCATGTGCTGGGGTCGCCGGTGCCGGAAATCCTGGGCGTGATCGCGCCGGAGCAGGGCGCGGCGACGATCGCCGGCATCGTGGCGCGGTTGCAGGCGGACTATGAACTGGACGGCGATGTCATCGAAGTGGTGACCGCGCGATTGGCGGAACTGGAGGCGGCGGGGCTGGTGCGGCGCGTGTGAGGCATCAGCTGACATTGAAGATCGGGCCGGTGCGGTTCCGGGTCGGATCGGACTGGGCGGCGCCGATCGCGGCGCTACGATCACTGTACCGCGACTATCCAGTGGCCGCGGGCGTGCCGGATTATACCGTGCGGCTGGAAGCGGAGCGGCCATGGCGGCGGTTCATCCGCCCGTCGGTGGCGGTGCGGGGGGATCATGTGCTGCCGGACGCGCTGCCGCTGGACCTGACGCATGGCGTGCTGGCGGCGGAGATCGGGATGAACCTGCAACTGGCGCTGGGGGAGCGGCGCTGGTTGCTGCTGCATGCGTCGAGCGTCGAGCGCGAGGGCCGCGCGATCATGATGACCGGCGAGTCGGGATCGGGCAAGTCGACGCTGGCGGCGGTGCTGGCGACGCGCGGCTGGCGGTTGATGGGCGATGAATTCGCGCTGGTCGATCTGGCGAGCGGCGCGCTGCGCGCGTTTCCGCGGGCGACGAGCCTGAAGAATGCGGCGATCGACGAGATGCTGGCGCGCGTGCCCGAGGCGCGGTTCGGGACGGAGTTGACCGGCACGCCGAAGGGGCGGCTGCGGCATCTGCGGCCGGATGCGGCGGCGATCGCGGCCATGGACGTGCCGGCGACCCCGGCGCTGATCCTGTTTCCCAGGTTCGGGCCGCCGGAGGGGGCGGAGGCGATGGGTGCGGCGGAGGTGTTCGTGCGGCTGACGCAGGCATCGACCAATTATGTGCCGCTGGGCCGCGGCGGATATGATGCACTGACCCGGCTGGTGACGCAGGTGCCGGCGGTGGCAATCGATTATCCCGATACCGATGCCGCGGTGGCGGTGGTGGAGCGGCTGTGGGCGGCGCTGTGACGGCGGCGCTGCGCCTGACGCGGTTGCTGGCCGATCCGGCGCGGGCGGCGGAGCTGGACGAGGGCGGCTGGACCGCGGTGCTGACCGCGGCGCTGGCTGAGCGGTTGGCGGGCACGCTGGCGGCGCGGCTGGCGGGGGTGGCGGTGCCGGAGACGGTATCGGGCTGGCTGGACAATGCCGCGCGGCAGGCGGTGGTGGAGCGGCGATCCGCGCTGTGGGAGGCGGAGATGGCACGGCGGGCGCTGGCGCCGCTGGGGGTGCCGGTCGTGCTGCTGAAGGGGACGGCCTATGTCGCGGCCGATCTGGCGGCGGGGCGGGGGCGATCGATCGGAGACCTGGATATCCTGGTGCGGCCGGCGGACCTGCCGCGCGTGGAGGCGGCGTTGCTGGCGGCGGGATGGGAATGGGTGAAGGCGGATGCCTATGACGACGCCTATTACCGGCGGTGGATGCACGAGTTGCCGCCGCTGATCCATCGCACCCGCGACCGGATGATCGACGTGCATCACACCATCCTGCCGCCGACCGCGCGGCCGACGCCGGATGCGGCGTTGTTGGTGGCGGACAGCATCGCGCTGCCGGACGGGCTGCACGTGCTGGGGCCGGCGGACCGGATCGTGCATGCGGCGGCGCATCTGTTCGCGGATGGCGACCTGGCGGGGGGCTTGCGCAACCTGTGGGATATTCACTGCCTGATCGGCGAAGCGGGATGCGACGGGTTGATCGCGCGGGCGGACCGGCATCAGCTGGGTCCCGCGGTGGCGCGGGCGGGGCGGCTGGCGCATCAGCTCTATGGGACGGCGGTGCCGGAGGCATGGCGGCGGCGGCGGTTCGGCGACCGCTGGTTCCGGCGGCGGTTGCTGGCGGTGGATGGCTGGGGACGGGATCGACGGCGGGTGACGCGGCTTGCCTTCTATGTGCGGTCGCACTGGCTGCGGATGCCGCCGGCGATGCTGGCGCGGCATTTGTGGGTGAAGATGCGGCGGTAGGCGGGTGGTGTTCGACGGCCGTGTTCGGAGCGGGTTCTCGACAGGCCCGAACCGAGCGGATGGGCGGGGCTCGCCTTCATGGCGACACCGCAGCGCAGGCCGGGGTTTCGGCTGGCTTGGCGGGTGCGGTTTCCCTTCGGGAGATCCCGGCTTTCGCCGGGATGACGGTGGGGCGGCTATGCTCCGAGCTGCGCCAGTGTCGGTACTAGCTGGTCGAAATGGTCGATCAGGGCGGAGGCACCCAGATCGTCCGCCGGGCGGTCGCGGAAGCCGAAGGTGACGGCGATGCAGGGAAGGGCGGCGGCGCGGGCGGTGTCGGTATCGGTGATCGAATCGCCGACGAAGACGGCGGTGCCGCCGCCGGCGCGGGCGATGGCTTCCAGCAGCGGGGCGGGGTCGGGCTTGCGGACCGGGAGGGTGTCGCCACCGACGATCGCGGCGAAGCGGCCATGCCAGCCGAGCGCATCCACCAGTGCGATCGCGACCGATTCGAGCTTGTTGGTGCAGATCGCCAGCTGGACGCCCCGTGCGGTGAGCGCGTCGAGCGCGGTATCGACGCCGGGGAAGGCGCGGCTGTGGTCCGCGATGTGCGCGGTATAATGATCTAGGAAGAGCGGGAAACCACGATCGATCAGCATCTCGTCGCAGGCGCCGGTCGCCTCCAGCCCCTGGCGCAGCAGCGCGCGGGCGCCGTGGCCGACCATGTGACGGACGGATTCGGGCGCCATCGGCGGGCGATCCAGCTGGCCCAGCGCGTGGTTGAGCGCGGCGGTGAGATCGGGCGCGGTATCGACGAGGGTGCCATCCAGATCGAAGGCGACGATGGCGAAGGGAAAGCGAGACGTGTGCATGACGCCGCTGTCACCCGCCGGTTATGGAATATGCAAGGGGAACATGGCAGAGCGGCGCGCATGTCGAGCCCGTCCCCCCACCCCGTCGCCGCGATCATCCTGGCCGCAGGCCGCGGCACCCGCATGAAATCCGACCGGCACAAGGTGCTGCACCCGATCGCGGGACGACCGATGCTGGCGCATCTGCTGGCGACAATCGAAACGCTGGCGCCGGCGAGGCGCGTGGTGGTGGTAGGCAGCGGGCGCGAGCAGGTGGAGGCCGCGGTGGCCGGGCAGGGGGTGATCGTGGCGGTGCAGGAGCCGCAGCTGGGCACCGGCCACGCGGTGCAGCAGGCGCAGGCGGCGCTGACCGGCTTCGCGGGCGACGTGCTGATCCTGTACGGCGACGTGCCGCTGGTTTCGGCGGAGACAATGACGCGGATGCTGGACCGGCTGCACGGCGACGATGCGCCGGCGGTGGTGGTGCTGGCGTTCCGGCCGGACGATGCGCTGCGTTATGGCCGGGTGATCGCGGAGGACGGGATCGTCGCGCGGATCGTGGAATATCAGGACGCCGGTGCCGCCGAGCGCGCGGTGCCGCTGTGCAACAGCGGGTTGATGGCGGTGCGGTCGGACGCGCTGTGGGCGCTGCTCGACCAGATCGGGTCCGACAATGCAGCGGGGGAATATTATCTGACCGACATCGTTGCGCTGGCGGAGCGCGCGGCGGTGGTGGAGACCGCGCCCGAGGAAGTGGCGGGGATCAACAGCCGCGGCGAACTGGCGGCGGTCGAGGCCGGGTGGCAGGCCGCGCGGCGGGAACGGGCGATGGCGGAGGGGGTGACCTTGGTCGCGCCGGAAACCGTCTGGTTCGCGCATGACACGGTGCTGGGCCGCGACGTGACCGTCGAACCCCATGTGGTGTTCGGGCCGGGCGTGACGGTGGCGGACGCGGTGACGATCCGCGCGTTCAGCCATCTGGAAGGCGCCACGATCGGCCGCGGCGCGGAGGTCGGGCCCTATGCGCGGCTGCGGCCCGGTGCGGTGATCGGGGAGAGCGCGAAGGTCGGCAATTTCGTCGAGATCAAGCAGGCGGTGCTGGGCGCCGGCGCCAAGGTCAACCATCTCTCCTATATCGGCGACGCCGTGATCGGGGCGAAGGCGAATCTGGGCGCGGGCACGATCACCTGCAATTATGACGGCTTCACCAAGTCCAAGACGGTGGTCGGCGCGGGGGCGTTCGTGGGATCGAACAGCGCGCTGGTGGCGCCGGTCACGATCGGCGACGGCGCGATCGTGGGCGCGGGATCGGTGGTGACGCGCGATGTCGAGCCGGACGCGCTGGCGCTGGCGCGCGGGCGGCAGACGGTGATCGGCGGCTGGGCGGCGCGGTTCCGGATGGGGAAGGCCGCGAAGAAGGCCTGATCGTCATTCTCCGTTCGTCCCGAGCCCTTCGACGGCCTACAAGCTGGCGCCCAGGGCAAGCTACGGCTTCGCCGTAGTCGAGGGGCGTGTGGCGAGCGCCGTGCGGGGTGTCTCGACGACGCTCGACACGAACGACTTCATTGCGTGTCAATCAGTTAGGAACAATCCATGTGCGGCATCATCGGGATCGTGGGCGCGGGTGAAGTGACCGGGCGGCTGGTCGAGGGGCTGCGGCGGCTGGAATATCGCGGCTATGATTCCGCGGGGGTGTGCACCATCCACGACGCGGCGCTGGATCGGCGGCGGGCGGAGGGGAAGCTCGACAATCTGGTGCGGGTGCTGGACGCGGACCCGTTGGCCGGGCGGATCGGGATCGCGCATACCCGCTGGGCGACGCATGGCGGGCCGACGACCAGCAACGCACACCCGCACGCGACCGGCGAGGTGGCGATCGTCCACAACGGCATCATCGAGAATTTCAAGGCACTGCGCGACGAGCTGACCGCGCGCGGGCGGGTGTTCGAGAGCCAGACCGACAGCGAGGTGGTGGCGCATCTGATTTCCGAGCGGGTCGAGGCGGGCGAGGCGCCCGCGCAGGCCACCGCCGCGGTGCTGAAGCGGCTGCACGGGGCATTCGCGCTCGCCATCCTGTTCCGCCAGCATCCCGACCTGCTGATCGGGGCGCGGCTGGGGTCGCCGCTGGTGGTGGGATATGGCGAGGATGAGACATATCTGGGGTCCGACGCGCTGGCGCTGGCGCCGCTGACGCAGCGGATCGCCTATCTGGAAGAAGGCGACTGGGTGGTGATCACGCGCGAAGGGGCGCAGATCTACGACAAGGACGACCGGCCGGTAGAACGGCCCGTCACGCTGTCGGGCCTGATCGGGCTGACCGTCGACAAGGGCAATCACCGCCATTTCATGCTGAAGGAGATTTACGAGCAGCCGATCGTGGTGGCGCAGACATTGCGCTCCTACCTGCGGCCGCTGGACGGGCAGGTGGCGTTGCCGATCCCGGATTTCGATTTCGCCGAGATCCGCCGCGTGACGATCGTGGCATGCGGCACCAGCTATTATGCCGGCATGGTCGCGAAATACTGGTTCGAACGCTTTGCGCGTTTGCCGGTCGAGATCGATGTCGCATCCGAATATCGCTACCGCGATCCGGTGATGGAGGACGGCGGGCTGGCGCTGTTCATCAGCCAGTCGGGCGAGACTGCGGACACGCTGGCGGCGTTGCGCCATGCCAAGGCGGGCGGGCAGAAGATCGCGGTGGTGGTGAACGTGCCGACCAGCACGATGGCGCGCGAGGCGGACCTGCTGCTGCCCAGCCATGCCGGGCCGGAGATCGGGGTCGCGTCCACCAAGGCGTTCACCTGTCAATTGGCGGTGCTGGCGGCGCTGGCCGCGAACCTGGCGCGCGCGCGCGGACGCCTGTCGGGCAAGGAAGAGCGCGAGATCGTCCGCCATCTGGAGGAGGCGCCGGCCGCGATCAATGCGGCGCTCGCCTATGACGACGCGATCGCGCAGGTGGCGGCGACGATCGCGGGCGCCCGCGACGTGCTGTATCTGGGCCGCGGGCCGGATTATCCGCTGGCGCTGGAAGGCGCGCTGAAGCTGAAGGAAATCAGCTACATCCATGCCGAAGGTTATGCCGCGGGCGAGATGAAGCATGGACCGATCGCGCTGATCGACGATCATGTGCCGGTGATCGTGCTGGCGCCGTCGGGGCCGCTGTTCGAAAAGACCGTGTCGAACATGCAGGAGGTGCAGGCACGCGGCGGCAAGGTGGTGCTGATCTCCGACTATGACGGCATCCAGGCGGCTGGCGAGGATTGTATCGCCACCATCACCATGCCCAAGGTCCACCCGCTGATCGCGCCGATCGTCTATGCGATCCCGGTACAACTGCTCGCCTATCATGTCGCGGTGCTGAAGGGGACGGATGTGGACCAGCCGCGCAACCTGGCGAAGTCGGTGACGGTGGAGTGAGCATGGCTCCGATCGTCCTGGTGCTGGCGATCCTGGTGGCGGCGATGCTGTTCGCGCGGTGGCAGAGCCGGCGCGGGCGGCCGGAGAGTGGCGGCGGGGATGGCGGGGACGGCGGAACCGGTGGCGAGAGCCATGGCTGGTCCGACGGCGGCTCCGATTGCGACGGCGGCGGCGGGGGATGTGACTGATCGCTGACCGCGACCGGTCCGGCGGAGAGATGAGGAGTAGCGATGATGATGGTCGAGGGTGGATGCCATTGCGGGTTGGTGCGGTTCGAGGCGTCGGTGCCGGACGGGCCGGTCGAGGTGCTCGACTGCAATTGCTCGATCTGTGCCATGACGGGCTATCTGCACCTGATCGTGCCCGATAGCCGCTTTCGCCTGGTCGAGGGGCAGCGCGAGACCAGCACCTATCGCTTCGGATCGGGCAAGGCGCGGCACATGTTCTGTACGCAGTGCGGGATCAAGAGCTTCTACAAGCCACGATCGCATCCCGACGGGATCAGCATCAACCTGCGCTGCCTGGACGAGGGCCATGGCCTGGACGTGCGGGTGGTGGCGTTCGACGGACGCGATTGGGAGACGGCACGGGCGGGTTTGTAGAAGCGGATCATGTGGTTGGCCCGATCAACGCCTGGCAGAAGGCCGCGGGCCGCGGGCGGAGCTGCCAAGCCCGGTCGGTCGATGGTCGCGCAGGGTCGGTATTCGGTCCGGAGACATCGGCTCGGCGAACCGCGGCAGGTGGGACGGGCTCGTATCTTGCCGTCGCCGAATGGCAGGCGGCGAGCAAACCCCTTGCCCATCGCGTGCCGCCGCCGCTATCAGCGGGCGGAATGACGAGCAGGACCATCGGTGTGGCGGGGATCGCCTTCTTCGCCTCGATCGGGCGCGTGGTGATCGCGCTGTTCGGCGCCGTCGGGCGGGTGGCGCGGTTCGCGGGCGTGACGATCCTGCGCGGGCTGACGCCACCTTATTATCCCGGGCGGCTGTTGGAGCAACTGGGGCAGATCGGCTGGTTCTCGCTGCCGGTGGTCGGGTTGACCGCGATCTTCACCGGGGCGGCGCTGGCGCAGCAAATCTATACCGCCGGATCGCGGTTCAGCGCGCAGTCGACGGTGCCCGCGGTGGTCGTGATCGGCATCGTCCGCGAATTGGGGCCGGTGCTGGTGGGGCTGATGGTGGCCGGGCGGGTGTCGTCATCGATGGCGGCGGAACTGGGCACGATGCGCGTCACCGAACAGATGGACGCGATGACCACGCTGCGCACCGATCCGTACCGCTATCTGCTGGCGCCGCGGCTGTTCGCGGCGGTGATCGCGATGCCGCTGCTCGTGCTGATCGCCAATGCGATCGGGATCATGGGCGGCTATTTGCTGTCGGTGCACAAGCTGGGGTTCAACGCCGCCAATTATCTGGCGACCACGCGGCAGTTTATCGGCGCCGATGATTTCCAGATGGCGCTGGCCAAGGCGGCGGTGTTCGGTTTCTTCATCGCGCTGATGGGATGTTATCACGGGTATCGCACCGACGGCGGCGCCGCGGGCGTGGGGCGCGCGACCACCGACGCGGTGGTGTCGGCCTTCATCCTGATCCTGTCGTCGAACCTGATCATCACCGTCATGGCGTTCGGGTGATGGCAGACGCGAAGATCGTGCTGGACGGGGTCACCAAGCGGTTCGGCGATCGCGTGATCCTGGACGGCGTCAACCTGGCGATCGAGCCGGGCGAATCGCTGGCGATCATCGGGCAGTCGGGCAGCGGCAAATCGGTGACGCTGAAATGCATCCTGGGCCTGATCCAGCCGGATGCGGGATCGATCCTGGTCGATGGCGAATCGGTGGTCGGCCTGCATGGCAAGGATCAGGAACGCGTCCGCGCCAAGTTCGGGATGCTGTTCCAGGGATCGGCGCTGTTCGATTCGCTGCCGGTGTGGCGCAACGTGACGTTCGGGCTGACGCAGGGCCGTGCGCGCGATGCGGCACAGATGAAGAAGATCGCCGAGGAAAATCTGGAGCGGGTCGGCCTGGACGGCAAGATCCTGAACCTCAGGCCGAACGAGCTTTCGGGCGGGATGCAGAAGCGCGTGGCGCTGGCCCGCGCGATCGCACCGCGGCCCGAGATCATCTTCTTCGACGAACCGACCACCGGGTTGGACCCGATCCGCGCCGACGTGATCAACGACCTGATCGTCAGCCTGGTCGAGGATCTGGGCGTGACCGCGCTGACCATCACCCACGACATGGCATCGGCCCGCAAGATCGCGCACCGCGTGGCGATGCTGTACCAGGGCCGCATCATCTGGCGCGGCCCGCGCGACCGCCTGTACGACAGCGGTAATCCCTATGTGGAACAGTTCGTGCTGGGACGGGCGGACGGGCCGATCCGGTAGGCATGCGATCCGCGCGTTCGTAGAAGCTCGCGGATAGTATCCATTTCAACCAAAAAGGGACGCAACCCGCAGGTTGCGTCCCTTTTTCGATATCTGCCGCCCCGACGAATCGGGAGCGGCAGGGCAGGGTCACACCGATCCTAGAAGCGAAGCTGAGCCCCGGCATAGAAACGGCGGCCAAACGGGTCATAGATATCCGCGGCGGTTGTGGTGCCCGTGATCGTGCCGTAGAAGACGGTGTCTTCCAGCTTCGGCGGCTTCCGATCGAACAGGTTGTTGGCGCCGAGGAAGAATTCCATCCGGTCATTTTCGCCAACGCGCGCCCGCAACTGCACATCATGATACAGGCGCGACTTGATCTCGTTATGCGCGATGATGTCGGGCGAAAGGCCGTCGGACGACTCCGCAAACTCCGAACGAACGGTGTCGACCATCGGGCTGTAATAGGTGGTCGTCCAGTTCGCACTGAACGGACCAAAGCTATAACTTAGCGAGGCATTGACCTTGTCGCGGAACACGGCGCCATATTCCAGGTTGCCGACACCGCTGTTGATCGGGGCGGACGGATCGGACTGCGACTTGTAGCTCAAGCTGTGGGTGTAGAGGACGTTCAGGTCAAACCGGTCATCCGCCATCAGACCGACGGCATGACCATAGCCCAGCTTGACGTCGATCCCGGAGGTCTTGGTCGCCGCGATGTTGATGTTCTGGGCGTTGACGGTCCGGATCAGCCCCGTATTCGCATTGCGGATCACATTGTCGCAGAATTGCGGCAGGTTGGTCAGCAGGCATTGCTGGATTGCGGTTGCACGCGGGATGATGCCGATCGCATTCGACAGGCGAATGTCGAAATAGTCGACCGTCAGGCTGAAGCCCCGAAGCTGAACCGGGGTCAGCACCGCGCCCAGGGTCAGCGTCTTGCCCTTCTCCTCCTGCAGCGCACGATTGCCGCCATCGAAGCCGTTGATGCTCTGAATATCGGCAAGCGTGTAGGTGAAGGTGCCGTTGGCCGCGATGGCCGCGGCCACGGCCGGGATGGCGCGACAGGCAGTGGCGTAGGTTCCGCTGCTGCTGGCCGTGGTGTTGTTGCACGGATCCTGAACCGAGGGGAAGGTTTCGGACGGAGACGAGAAGAGTTCCCCGATATTGGGCGCGCGGTTCGCGACGGCATAGTTGCCGCGGAAACGCAGGCCACGGATCGGAGAATATTCACCGCCCGCATTCCAGCTGAACACCGTGCCGATCGTCGAGTAATCGGAGTAGCGCGCAGCACCCTGGATGCTCAACGACTCCGCGAACGGCAATCCCTTGAGGAGCGGAATGTCGATCTCGCCAAACGCTTCCTTTACGTTGAACTTGCCGATGGTGTCCGGCGTCTGGTTGCCCGAATTCTGGCCGGCATTGGTCAGCTCATCCCAGTTTTCGCTGCTCTTTTCCCGGCGATATTCGCCGCCGACCGCAACCCGGACATCCCCATATGGCAGTGCGAGCAGCGTTCCGTTGACGCTGCCCGTCGCGACGAACTGCGTGTTCTTGATATCGACTTCGCGGGGAACGGCGGCCAGCACATAGTTGGACGCCGCGGTCGACGCGGTATTGTATCCGAACAGATTGATCGGGACGCAACCCGCCGCACGCGCTGCCGGATCGCGGCAGACGATGTTGCCGGATGCGTCGCGCACCGCGTCCAGCGCGTTGCCGTAGCGGGTGATGTCGATGTCCTGGCTGCTGGTCCGGTCCTTCAACTGACCATAGACCGCGGACAGTTCATAGTTCCACTTCGCGCCAATGTCGCCGCGGAGGCCACCCGCCACCCGGAAGGTGTCACGGTCATTCGTGTTGCTGCGGCTGAACACCTCGTTCTGGCGACGGCGAAACGCGATCGAGGTGACGTCGTTTCCGGCAATGGCGTCGCCGTTTCGGGCGGCAATCTGTTGCTGGATGCTGACAGGAATGAAGGGATTGTCGATCCCGTAATCGACGCCGACATCGAGAAGGGAGTCAAGCGCGAGCGCCTCGATCTGCGAACTGGACCTGGTCTTGGCGTACGTGCCCTCGACGAACGCCGACAACGAGTCGCTCAGCTCATACTCGGCGTTGATCGCACCGAGATAGCGTTCCACCGGCGTCGAAATCCGGCGAACGGCGTTGCGGTTGAAGCCATAACCCGTCGGGAAGCCAGCGACGACGCTGTTGTCGGGATTGAAGGTGAACAGGTTGCTCCCGAAGCCGCCGGCGTTGGTCGACGCGATGTCGCCATTCCGAAGTTCGAAACGTCCCTGGGCTGCATAAGAGCTGTACGACTGCGGGCCACAGCCTGCGGCCGAGCAATCCTCCGCTGAAATTGCCCGATTACGCGACAGAAGGCCAAGATCGTTGGCATAGGTGAAGTTCGCGATCACCGATCCGCGGCCGTCGGGACCGAAGCTGGTGCCGCCCGTGATGCTGCCGGTGTAGTTGGCGCTGTCGCCCCGGTCCGAAATGCCATATTGGCCGCGCGCGACGATGCCCTCCATCTTCTTTTTCAGGACATAGTTCACGACACCGGCAATCGCATCGGAGCCATAGATGGCGGATGCGCCGCCGGTGACGACCTCAATCCGGTCCACGAAATCCGCCGGGATGTTGTTGACGTCGACAATCGACGTCCCGGCGACGCCGGGCACGAACCGCCGCCCGTTGACGAGCACCAGTGTTCGCGAGTCCCCCAGGTTCCGCAGATTGACGGTGGCGATGCCGTTGCCCGAGGTCGCAAAATTGCTGTTGGTTCGGCTGATGCCGGGAATACCCACCTGCGGGAGCTTCTGGAGAAGATCCTGAGTGTTGGTGATGCCTTGCGCCTGGATCTGTTCGGATCCGACGACGGCCACCGGTGAGGCAGCATCCAGTTCAGGCCGCGCGATGCGGGAACCGGTGACGACGATCGCTTCCTCGGCGGGTTCGGCCGCAGCGGCGGTGGCAGGCGACGGCGCGGCAGGCTGTACCGCGGCTTGGGCAAACACGCCGGCCGGAATCGCGCCGGTGGCGAGAGCGGAGGCTACCAGAAAGGTCTTCTTAATCATCTAAACCCCTTTCGAGGCGGAAAAACACTCCGCCTCAGAGGCTCAGACAACATCCTAAATGCCAGACATTACAATCCCATAGTGCCAGAAGCAGAACGGACCCCCGGAATTTCCGGGGTGTCCGTTGCTCAAAAAGCACAGTCGCGCAACATGCTTTCGGCAGGCACCGCGCAACGGAAAGGATCGAACCCTACCCTACCGCTCGACGCACAGCGCGATCCCCATGCCGCCGCCGTTGACGTTGACGCGGTCGGGATCCCAGCCGAGTTCGCGCCCGACGGCGAGCGCCTGGGCCGCGAAGGCTTCGTTGGCTTCGATCAGGTCGAGATCGGCGATCGACCAGCCGGCCTTTTCGAGTGCGCGGCGGCTGGCGGGGACGGGGCCGATGCCCATGATCGACGGATCGACCCCGGCCGATGCCCAACTGGCGATGCGGGCGAGGATCGGCGCGCCGCGGCGTTCGGCATCCTGGCGGGACATCAGCACCAGCGCTGCGGCGCCGTCGTTCAGGCCGGACGCGTTGGCGGCGGTGACGGTGCCGTCCTTGCGGAAGGCGGGGCGCAGGCCGGCAATCCCGTCCAACGTGGCGCCGGCGCGGATATATTCGTCCTGGTCGACGACGATATCGCCCTTGCGGCCCTTGATCGTGACCGGGGCGATTTCATCGGCGAAGCGGCCTTCGCTGCGCGCCGCTTCGGCACGATTTTGCGAGCGGACGGCGAACTGGTCCTGCTCCTCGCGGCTGAGCTGATATTGCTGCGCCAGATTTTCGGCGGTGATGCCCATGTGATACTGGTTGAAGGCGTCGGTCAGCCCGTCCTTGATCATGGTATCGACCAGTTCGACATTGCCCATCTTGCTGCCGGCGCGGAGCGCCTGGGCATGGGTGGCGAGCGACATGCTTTCCTGGCCGCCGGCTACGACGATCGCACTGTCGCCGCAGTGGATGGCCTGCGCCGCCAGCGCCACCGCACGCAGACCGGAGCCGCAGACCTGGTTGACGCCCCAGGCGGGAACCTCCTTTGGACAGCCGGCGGCCATCGACGCCTGGCGCGCGGGGTTCTGCCCCTGCGCGGCGGTCAGCACCTGACCCAGGATCACTTCGGAGACTTCGTCCGGCGCGACACCGGCGGAGGCAAGCGCGGCCTGGATCGCGGTGCGGCCGAGTTCGTGCGCGGGCACGGAGGCGAATGCGCCCAGGAAGCTGCCGACGGCGGTACGGCGGGCGGCGGTGATCACGACGTCGGACATGAAGCTCTCCGTTCAGATGGGTTGCGGGCGCTCTATCAGCCGCGTGGCCGGGTGTAAAAGCCAGTCGCGGAGCGGTTCCCACAATTGGGCCCGGGCGCGGGTGCCGACGACCATGCCGACATGGCCGAGCGCCAACCGGTGCGGAACGGCGGAGGCCAGCCGCGTCGACAGCGCGGTGTCGGCGGGCACGATCCGGTCGCGGGTCGAGACGATATCGAGGATCGGGCAGGGAATGGCGGCGGGATCGATCCGACGACCCGCGACCGACCATCGGCCAGTGCCGGGTCGGTCGTCCCGATACAAGCCCTCGAACAGATCGCGCGCGGCGGCGAGCGCGATCGGCGGGCCGTCATTGGCCCAATCCTCCAGCGCAACCGAATCCGCGATGTCGGCCTGGCTGGCGAAGGCTTCGAACCGGGCGACGGTCCGCGCGGGATCGAGCCGCCAGAACAGCGCCTGCAACGCCTCCATCGGCAGCAGGCCGAGCCGGCCGGCGGCGGGCGCCAAGTCGGTCCAGAGCCGGGCGAGATCGGTGCGGGCCTGCACCGGGAACCCCGCAAACGACCAGGGCGTGGCGATCAGCGCAAGCGCGGGGACCGGACGGAGCGCGGCGGCGGCGATCGCCATGGTGCCGCCAAGGCAATAGCCCACCAGCGCGGGCGGACGATCCAGCGCGTCGATCAGCGGCAGCAGCATGGTTTCGACATGCGCGGCGATATCCTGCGCGGCGTCGGACGGCGTCGGCGTGCCCCAGTCGAGCAGCAGCGGGCGCAGGCCGGCATCCGCGAGGTAGTGCAGCAGCGACCGGCCGGGTGCCAGATCGAGCACCGAAGGCGGATTGATGAGCGAGGGAACGAAAAGGACGGCAGGGCCCGTCCTGTCGCCGCCATAATCCCGCAACACCGCACGGCCGGCGCGTGCAACGATGGGCGCGGGCGGGGCGGGGGGCGGGCGATCCGCCTGCTGATAGCGGCGGAGGCCGGCAAGGGCCCGCACGAGGCGATCGGGCGCGTCCACGGTTTCGCGACGCAGCAGATCCAGGAACAGCGGCAGGGGGCGCGGCCTGTGTTGCGACGCGGCGTAAAACGGTGCTAGCGTGCCGCTTTCTGGGGCAGGGTATTGCGACATGGCCAAATCTTCGGGCGGTTCAGGTGTCATCACGATCAAGAAGTACGCCAATCGGCGCCTGTATGACACGGATTCGTCCAGCTACATCACGCTGGAACATCTGGCCGCCATGACCCGCGCGGGGCGCGAGTTCAAGGTAATCGACGCCAAGTCGGAAGAGGACATCACGCACAGCGTGCTGACGCAGATCATCATGGAAGAGGAAACCCGCGGCCAGACGATGTTGCCGGTGGGGTTCCTGCGCCAGTTGATCGGGCTTTATGGCGACAACATGCAATCGATGGTGCCGCAATATCTGGAAGCATCGATGGACGCGTTCAAGCGCAACCAGATGCAGTTCCGGTCGGCGATGGAGGGCGCCTTTGCCGGCGGGCCGTTTGCGGAGATCGCGAAGCGCAACCTGGAGATGTTCGAGGCGGCGGCGAGCGCGTTCAAGCCGCCGCTGACGCCGGGCGGACCCTTGGGCGCCGCCATGAACGGCCAGCCGGCCGCGAACGCCACGCCGGCGGCGGACGTCGCGGACGAGGTCGCGACATTGAAGGCGCAACTGGCGCAATTGCAGGCGAAGATCGACACGCTGAAGCCGTGATCCGACCGGCCGAGCCCGAGAACATGCGACGAAATTGAAAGATTGACGTTGTAGGCCTATATACGGTCACCGGATGTGACGATCGCATCCTGAAGCGCGTTCGGAGGCTCGGTGGAAACGATCATCATCCTGGCATTGGTCTTCTTCTTCGTCGGATTGCGGCTGTACAGCGTCCTGGGCAAACGCACCGGGCATGAACAACCGATCGTGAAGCCGGTGGAGACCAAAGCGGTGACGGCGTTACCGCGCGGCATGATGGACGCGAAACCCGATCCGGCGGCCGCGGGCGAGCCGACGATCGATGCCCGGGCCCGGGACGGCCTGCGTGCGTTGGTGTCGGCCGATCCGCAGTTCGATGTCGCCCGGTTCCTGGAAGGCGCGCAGTCCGCCTATCGCATGATCCTGGAAGCCTATTGGGCGGGCGACGAGGCCGCGCTGGAAACGCTGGTCGATGCCGACGTGCGGGCGGCGTTCGTCGACGCGATCGCCGAGCGGCGGGCGGCCGGGCATGTTCTGGACAACCGGCTGGTGTCGATCGAGCGCGCGATGATCGATGCGGTGCGCGTCGACGGCCAGACGGCCACGATCGTGGTGCGGTTCGATGCCGATATCGCGGCGGTAACCCGTGATGCGGAACAGAATGTGATCGCGGGATCGGTGAGCGATGCGGTCAGCACGCATGACGTGTGGACGTTCGCGCGCAGCGTGCGGGCGAGTGATCCCAACTGGATCCTGGTCGAAACCGACGAGGCGGCGTGATCCGGCGTTCGTGCGCGGCCGCGACGGTCGCGCTGCTGCTGGCGGGATGCGCGACCACAGAGCGGCCGGTGGCGTCCGGCGGCAGGCCGGCGATCGACCGTCCGCCCGAAACGGCGCGGATGGAGGCCAGATTGCCGCCGCCGACCAGCCTGACGCCCGGCCCGGTGCGGGTGGTGCCGCGCGCCATCGTTCCGCCAATGTCTCCACCTTATCTGGCGGTGCCGGGTGCGACGAGCGCCGCGGCAAGCGGCGTGCGGGCAGGACCGCCGTTCGCGGCGCTGGGCGCGACCGATCCGGAAGCGCGCGCGGCGCTGGCCGCGTTTCGAATCAGCTGCCCGTCGCTGGTCAGGCGGACCGATCGCAGCGGACTGACTCGGCCGGCCGATTGGCAACCCGCCTGTGCCGCGGCGGCAAGCTGGCCTCGCGAGGATGCGCTCGGTTTTTTCGCCCGCTATCTGGAGCCGGTGGTGGTGGGCGACGGGCGGGCGTTCGCGACCGGCTATTACGAGCCGGAAATCGCGGGATCGCGCACGCGGCGACCGGGATATGAGGTGCCGATCTATGGCCGGCCGGATGACCTGATCGATGTCGATCTGGGGCTGTTCGCGCCCGACCTGAAAGGCCGCAAGATCCGCGGGCAGGTGCAGGGCAGCGCGCTGACGCTGTATCCGGACCGCAGCCGGATCGTGGCGGGCGAATTGGGCGCGCATGCGCCGGTGGTCGCCTGGGCGCATGATCCGATCGAGATGTTCTTCCTGCAGGTGCAGGGATCGGGGCTGTTGCGCCTGCCCGATGGCGGGATCATGCGGGTGGGCTATGCCACGCAGAATGGCCGTGAATATACCGGCATCGGCCGGTACATGAAGGATCGTGGACTGTTCGGTCCCAATGATTCGACGTCGATGCAGGGCATCATCGCGCGCCTGCGGCAGGAGCCGGACGGCGGCGCCGCGATCATGAACGCCAACAAGAGCTTCGTCTTCTTTCGCGAACTGGGTGGGGCCGGGCCGCTGGGGGCAATGGGGTTTCCGGTGATGGGCCGGACGACGGTCGCCGCGGACCCGGCGTTCACGCCGCTGGGCGCGCCGCTGTTCCTGTCGATGGATCATGGCGAGGCGAGCGGATTGTGGGTGGCGCAGGATACGGGCGGCGCGATCAAGGGCGCCAACCGGTTCGACACCTATTGGGGATCGGGCGCGGAGGCGCGGACGGTGGCGGGCGGCATGTCGGCGCGCGGGCAGGCGTGGTTGCTGTTGCCGATCGGTACGGTGGCACGGTTGACTGGCGCGGCGTTCGGGGCCGGGGCGGGAAGCGGGGACGATGGCGGGACGCCGGCTCGCCCCTGACGAACAGGCGCTGTGGCGGCGGGTGATCGCCGATGTGCGCCCGCTGGCGCCGATGGCCATGCCACAACCGACACCGGTGACGATGACGCCGCCGGCTTCGGTGCCGCGCGGACGAGCCATGCCGGCGGTGCCGGCGGCGCGCGCGATGCCGAAGCCGCCGGCTGCCCCGCCCGGCGAGACGCTGGACGGTGGATGGGACCGGCGATTGCGGCGTGGGATGGTGCAGCCGGATGTCGTGATCGACCTCCATGGTTATACCCTGGTCCAGGCGCATTCCGTGCTGGAGGCCGGGCTGGGCAACGCGCTGGCGACCGGTGCGCGGATGATGTTGCTGGTCACCGGCAAACCGCCGAAGGTGCGCGGCAGCGCGCTGGATCGGCCGGGAAGGGGTGCGATCCGCGCGGTGATCGGCGACTGGCTGACCGGATCATCCCATGCCGGGCGGATCGCGGCGGTTCGCCATGCGCATCCGCGGCACGGCGGGGCGGGCGCGTTATATGTCATCCTGCGGCGGGTGCGCGGATAGGCGCAACCAGTATATTCTCAGAGACCGGGGGGCGAGCCTTGCCCCCCACGATGGTCAGCGGGCGCGCAGGCCGTGAACGGTCACGAACGTCATGATCGCGAGCAGGATGAACAGCGCGCTGTACAGTTCGTCGCGGTTGAGCTGAAAATCGAAAGCCATCGAAGCGTCTCCGTCATTGCTCCGGAGGATATGGCACCCCGACTTTGCTGCCACGCAACATGGCCGTGACAAAATGTTTCGGGATTACAGCGCGTCCGCGGCCGGCGCGGGCAGCGCGGCGCGGAGGATATCGGCGTAGATCGCACTCAGCGCGTGCAGGTCGGCGACGGCGACGGCTTCGTCCAGCTTGTGCATGGTGGCATTGAGCAGGCCGAATTCGACGACCGGGCAGAGCCGCGACAGGAAGCGCGCGTCCGAGGTGCCGCCGCCGGTGGAGAGAACCGGATCGACCCCGGTCTGCGCGCGGATCGCCGTGGCGACCAGATCGGAGAGGGTGCCGGGTTGCGTCAGGAAAGCCTCGCCCGAAATCCTGGCGGACTGCGTGCCACCATGGCGTTCGACGATGGCGCGAATCCGGGCGACCAGATCCGCGCCGCGTTGCAGATCGTTAAAGCGGATGTTGAGCCGCGCCGTGGCCGCCGCCGGGATGATGTTGGTCGCAGGGTTGCCCACGGTGATGTCGGTGACCTCCAGGTTCGATGGCTGAAACCAGTCGGTGCCGTCGTCGAGCTGGAGGGCCTGCACCTCCGCGAGGATGGCGGTCAGGCGCGGGATCGGATTGTCGGCGAGGTGCGGATAGGCGACGTGCCCCTGTGTTCCGGCGACGGCGATCTGGATGTTGACCGAACCGCGCCGGCCGATCTTGATCGTGTCGCCCAGCCGGGTTTCGGACGTCGGTTCGCCGACCAGGCACAGATCGGGGCGGATGCCACGCGCCGCCATCCAGTCCATCAACGCGAGCGTGCCATAGGTGGCGGGGCCTTCCTCGTCCCCGGTGATGAGCAGGCTGAGCGTGCCGCCATGATCGGGAATGCCCGCGGCCGCCGCGACGAAGGCAGCGATCGCCCCCTTCATATCGACCGCGCCGCGGCCGTGGAGGAGGTCGCCGCGGATCGCGGGGACGAACGCGTCCGGGGTGGCGGGGACGACGTCGGTATGGCCTGCAAAGGCGAAATGCGGGCGGCCCGATCCGCGGCTGGCGAACAGGTTGCGGACCGGGCCATCGGGGGCTTCGCCGGTCCAGAAGGTTTCGACGGTAAAGCCGATCGATTCGAGCGCGGTAGCCAAGACATCGAGCGCACCCGCATCGGCGGGCGTCACGCTGGGGCAGGCGATCAGATCGGCGGTGAGGGTAACAGGGTCGAGCATCATCATTCCTAAGGGCGTCGCGTCCGGGCCGGCCCCTCTCCCAACCCTCCCCCCGGAGGGGAGAGGGTTGTTGTCATGCATCGGAGGAAAGCTCATATTTCGCGACGACCCAGGGTTCCGTCCGGGCGGCGTCGATCCAGGCGGCGACGTCGGGGTGGCGGAGGAGAGTGGTGGCGTAAGCTTCGGCGACCGGCGGGAGCGGGATGGCATAGGTGCGGAAGCGGGTAGCGACCGGCGCGAAGATCAGGTCGGCGGCGCCGTAATCGCCGAACAGATAGTCGCCGCCGCCGCCGAAGCGGGTGCGCGCCTCCGTCCAGAGCGCGACGATGCGGTCGACATCCGTCTGGACCGCATCCGGCAGTGCGGCGGCGGGATAGTGGCGGCGGACGTTCATCGTGCAGTGGCGGCGGAGATCGGGATAGCTGCTGTGCATTTCCGCGGCCATCGACCGCGCCAGCGCGCGGGCGGCGGGATCGGCGGGCCAGAAGCGGTCGCGGCCGACCATGTCCGCGAGATAGTCGACGATCGCCAAGCTGTCCCAGACGACTGCGTCGCCATCGATCAGGATCGGTACCTTGCCGGCGGACGCGCGAAAGGGGGGTGTCGCCTGCGCGGCGTCCCATTCCTCGCTCCACATCGGGATCAGGGTTTCGTCGTGGACCAGACCGGACAGGCGCACGGCGAGCCAGCCGCGCATCGACCAGCTGCTATAGGCCTTGTTGCCGATGATGATCTGCATCTGTGTTCCCCCCGAATGTGGGGCTTGTGCCTTGCGGTTGTTTTTGGGGCAAGGGTGTCGGCTTCACCCTCACCCTCCCATTCGCAAGGGCGAATGGGTCCCTCCCTCCCGGACGGAGAGGAGAAGGTGTTTAGTGGAGGATCGCTTCGAGGACGGCGGCGCGGAGTTCGGGGATGCCGAGGCCGGTTTCGCTGGAGGTGACCAGGATTTCGGGGTGGGCGGCGACATGCTTGCGCGCCTCCGCGATCGTGGCGGCGGTGATAGCCGCCAGTTCGCTTGCCTTGATCTTGTCGGCCTTGGTCAGGACGAGGCGGTAGGACACGGCGGCCTTGTCGAGCATCGTCATGATCTCGCGATCGACATCCTTGGTGCCGTGGCGGCTGTCGATCAGGACCAGCGCGCGTTTCAGGACGACGCGGCCGCGCAGATAGTCATTCACCAGAAACCGCCATTTGCGGACCATGTCCTTGGGCGCCTTGGCAAAGCCGTAGCCGGGCATGTCGACCAGCCGAAAGACGAGCGGATCGCCGACGTCGAAGAAATTGAGTTCCTGCGTCCGCCCCGGTGTGTTGGACGTGCGGGCGAGCGTGTTGCGGCCAGTGAGCGCGTTCAGCAGTGAGGATTTGCCGACATTGGACCGACCGGCGAACGTCACCTCCGCCACGTCCGGGCTGGGCAGATGTTCCAGCGCCGGCGCGGATTTCAGGAAGCCGATCGGCCCGGCGAACAACCGGCGGGCGGGTTCGACCAAGTCGGCGGCGGAGGGGATCTCGTCATCGGTCATGGGCTGGTCCTGAGGTGCGATACCCCCGGTTTGCGACCGGGGGGCGGTTCTCGACACGCTCGAACCAATACGGCGCGGGCGTTACTTCTTGGGCGTTTTGGCCGGCTTGATTGTCGCGACGGGCGCGGTCTTCATGCCGGGATAGCGGCTGTAGAACCAGCTTTGCTGCGCGATGGTCAGCAGGTTGCTGGTGATCCAGTAGAGCAGCAGCCCGACCGCATAGGGCGCCATGATGAACATGAACACCCAGGGCATGATCGCGAAGATCTGTGCCTGCGTCGGATCGGCGGGTGCGGGGTTGAGCTTGAACTGGAAATATTGCGTGACGCCGAGCAGGATCGGGATGACGCCGATCGCGATCATGTGCGGCGGGGTGAAGGCCAGCATGCCGAACAGGTTGACCGGGGTCAGCGGATCGGGCGCGGACAGATCCTTGATCCACAGCGCGAACGGCTGGTGCCGCATCTCGATCGTCAGCATCAGCACCTTGTACAGCGCATAGCCGATCGGAATCTGGATCAGGATCGGCAGGCAGCCCGACATCGGGTTGACCTTCTCCGTCTTGTACAACTCCAGCATTTCCGCCTGCAGCTTGGGCTTGTCATCCTTGTAGCGTTCCTGAAGCAGCTTCATCTTGGGCTGGATGACGCGCATGCCGGCCATCGACTGGAACTGTTTCTGCGCGATCGGGAACATCAGCGCCTTCACCAGCACGGTCAGCAGGATGATGGCCACGCCGAAATTGCCGACCGCCTTGAACAGCCAGTCGAGCACGGTGAAGATGGGCTTTTCGAGAATTTCGAACCAGCCCCAGTCGATCGCGCGGCCGAGATGGGAAATGCCGAGCGACGATTCATACCCGTCGAGTGTCGCGACTTCCTTGGCACCGGCGAAGAAATGCTGGGTGACGCTGGACTGCTTGCCCGGCGCGATCACGCGCGAGCGGTTGGTGAGTTGCGCCTGATATCGCTGGCCATCGCCGGCGCGGAAGGCGGCGTCGAACGGCACCGTCTGTTCCGGGGCAAGCGCGGCAAGCCAATATTTGTCGCCGAAGCCGAGCCAGCCGCCGGTCGAGCTGTAGCTGATGCCGGTCGCGCCGGCGCCGTCAAGTTCCTTGAAGTTGGGGCCGTAATTGGTCTTGCCATCGATCGTCGAGATCGGGCCGGTGTGCATCGTCCAGCCATCGGGGTCCTTCGACACACCGGTGCGGCTGATCAGCGCATAGGGTTGCACCGCGACCGGGCCCGTGCCGGCGTTGCCGACCGTCTGCGTCACGGTGAACATGTAATTGGCATCGACCGCGAACCGCAGGCGATAGACCTGACCGCGACCGTTGTTCCAGCTGAGCGTTACGGGGCGGCCAGGTGCGAGCGTGGTGCCGTCGGCGGTCCAGACGGTATCGGCGCCGGGCAGCGCGGCGCCTGCGCCCGTCCAGCCGAAGCCGGCGAAATAGGCGTCGCCCGTCCCGCCGGGCGACAGCAGCCGGATCGGCGGCGCGTTCTTCGCGATCGTTTCCCCATAAGCGGTGAGGGTGAGATCGTCGATGCGTGCGCCGCGCAGGTTGATCGAACCGGCCAGTTTCGGCGTCGCGATCCGGACGCGCGGGCTTTCGCGCAGCACGACGGCGCGGTCGCGCGCGGCGAGGGGGCCGTCCTGCGCGGGGTCGGCCTGCGGCTGCGGCAGGGGGACGGGCTTGCCCGCGACGATCCTGGTGGTGGCGGGCGTGGCGGTGGGCAGCAGCCGGTTGGAGACCACGCTCCATCCGAACAGCACGAGCGCGGACAATATGATCGCGAGGATCAGGTTGCGGTTTTCGCTATTCAACGGAATGCACCCCGATATCTCATGGAACTGGATCGGCGCCGCAGCCACCCCAAGGGTGGCAACGCAGCAACCGGCGGGTGGCGAGCCAGCCACCCTTTGCCGCCCCATAGCGCGACAAGGCCTCGATCGCATAGGCCGAACAACTGGGCGTGTAGCGACAGGTTGGGGGCAGCAGGCGGGACGGGCCGATCTGCCACGCGCGCGCAACGGTGATCAGCACCAGCGCGGCGACCCGGCCGATCATCGTTTCAGCTTGGCCAGCGCCTTGTCGAGATCGCGCGCGAGATCGGCGAACGGGCGGTCGATACCGGCGCTGCGCCCGATGAGGACATGATCCGCCCCCGGCATGCCACCTGTGGGCAGCGCCGCGCGGGCCAGTGCTCGCAGCCGCCGTTTCAGGCGATTGCGGACGACGGCGTTCCCGACTTTCTTGGTAACGGTGTAGCCGATGCGGATCGCGGGATCGGTATCGCCGCGCGGTCGCATCTGAAGGATGAAGCCGGGCATCGGTGCCCGGCGCCCCCCATTCGCCGCGACGAAATCCGCGCGGCGCGTCAAGGTGATCAGGCCGACAGCACCTTGCGACCGCGCGCCCGGCGCGCCGCCAGGATCTTGCGTCCACCCGGCGTCGCCGAGCGCGTGCGGAAGCCGTGACGGCGGGCACGGACGAGGTTCGACGGCTGGAAAGTGCGCTTCATCGGTCATTCCTTGGGCATCAACGTCAAAAGGCCGCGCGACGAGCGTGCGGCCGGAGCGCGGCCCGGATAGGCAAAGCTATGTGCTGAGTCAATGGCACCAGACTGAAGACGCCGTCTGGATTTGACACCCCGGCGGTGCGGCTGCGGGGTATGGAGTTTTCACAATCTCGGATCTTGAGCCAGGTTTCAGGCTACGGACCTGATCGGACTTGAGCCGAGGAATGATCCAGCCTTGGATCACACAACTCATGGATCATGAACCGTCACTGACCCACCCCCTTGTTGCTGGTGCCCGCTTGTGCCACGCGGCGGGTAAGCGAATTCTCGGCCGAGGTTTCCGGCGCCATCTTGTTGGTAGAGGCGGGAAGCGTCGGCGCGGATGAAGAATGCGATATCCTCATTCAACGGGCCCTTGGCGCTGACGCGACTCCTCTTCTGGTGCCGTTCGTGAAGCTAGATGCAGGTGCAGTTGGCGCCGAGATTGTAGGCGTTCGCGGCCGTCGGGATGGCGGGCGGGGCGGTGCCCGAAAGCCGCGAGCGATACAATGGGTACTGACGGCGATGGGGCTCGCGCTGCGGCCAGGCAGATCATCGGCAACTTGTCGCTCGCCGACTTGCCGATCGCTCACTCCTTAGGCACCAACTTGTAGCAGCGAAGAGCGTGCACCCGGAAAGGCGAGGAGCCACCGGCCACAGATTTGTATGACGCGATTGCAGCCTGCCGCGATCAACGGCGTCGGGCGCGCAGGAGATCCATGATATCGCCGAATGGACGGATGTTGAAGGCTTCGCGATGAAGCTGGCAATCGGCGAAGCCGAGTCTGCTGATCTGCTCTACGGGTCGGGTGGCCGCATCGACTGCGCGGGTTTGCCTCCAAAGCACCGTTTCGCCGTGATTCTCGACCAGTGTCGCGAAGCTGAAGCCGGGCAAATAGTCCCGCAGGAAGAAGATCACGCGATAGACATCGCCCATCCAATCGACATTCCGAATTCCGCGCGCTGCGCGAAACGCATTCGAATCCCGTTGCGATGGGAGCGATGCGGCGTAGCTTGGCGGTAGGACGTCATCGATTACAATCGTGCCACCTTCCCGCAGATGTCCAATTGCGTTCAACAGATCGCGCAGCGTCTGATCGAACGTATGGAGCCCATCGATGAAAATGACGTCGAAACAATCGTTCCCGATGATATGGGCAAAATAGTCGTCGCTGGAACATTCGTGAAAATGGACATCTTGCCCGGCGACGGCAACGCGCTCCGCCGCGAGATCACATGAGAATGCAATGTCAACGGCGACCTTGCGCGCCGCGCGGACCGCGTTGAACGTGTTGCCGTCGAACACGCCGATTTCTAGGTAGGAGGGGCGTTCGTACAGGTCGAGAATGGCTTGGTTCACGTCGGCACGCAGCATTTTTGTTCCCGATCCTGAGCATCGTTTTCGGAGGAGCACCACCACCACATAGCGGCTGGCCGCTGTGGCGGTGCCTGTCGAGGGGTATCGGATCTAATCCTAACCGATGGATCAACGCTAGGTCCATGCCCGCCCCGCGTCCGACCTGGGCGGGTGACGAATATTGATCTGAGAGCTGCCGCCGAAGCCCCTCGACTTTCGCGGTGGTGCGCCTGATAGCCGGTCATTGGGGGAGAAGTGCATGGTCGCGCATGTTTCGACGGTGGCGTATCTGGGGCTGGAAGCGCGCGCGGTCGAGGTGCAGGTGCAGCTGGCGCCGGGCGTGCCGGCGTTCAACATCGTCGGGCTGGCCGACAAGGCGGTGGCGGAAAGCCGCGAGCGGGTGCGATCGGCGTTGACCGCGATCGGGCTGGCGTTGCCGCCGAAGCGGATCACCGTGAACCTGTCGCCCGCCGACCTGCCGAAGGAGGGATCGCATTACGACCTGCCGATCGCGCTGGGGCTGCTGGGCGCGATGGGCGTGATCGATGCCGAGACGCTGGCCGCCTATGTCGTGGTGGGCGAATTGGGGCTGGACGGCCGGGTATCAGGGACGCCGGGCGTGCTGCTGGCCGCACTCCACGCGTCGGAACAGGGGCTGGGGCTGGTGTGCCCCGCGGCGCAGGGACCGGAAGCGGCGTGGGCGGGATCGATCGAGGTGGTGGGCGCGCCGGGATTGCTGGCGCTGCTCAACCATTTCAAGGGCACGGCGCCGCTGCCGGCGCCGCTGCCGGGCGAGATCGCGGCGGTGCCGGAGGGTCCGGACCTGAAACAGGTCAAGGGACAGGAGACCGCCAAGCGCGCGCTGGAGATCGCGGCGGCGGGCGGGCACAATCTGATCATGGCGGGGCCGCCGGGGGCGGGCAAGTCGCTGATGGCGGCGTGCCTGCCCGGTATCCTGCCCGACCTGACGCCGGCGGAGGCGCTGGAAGTGTCGATGGTGGCGTCGGTGGCGGGACTGTTGCAGGACGGGCGGCTGATCCGCCGGCGACCCTATCGCGCGCCGCACCACAGCGCATCGATGGCGGCGCTGGTGGGAGGCGGGCTGAAGGTACGGCCGGGCGAGGTCAGCCTGGCGCATCTGGGCGTGCTGTTCCTGGACGAGCTGCCCGAGTTCCAGCGTACGGTGCTGGATTCGCTGCGCCAGCCGCTGGAGACCGGGCGGGTATCGGTCGCGCGGGCGAACGCGCACGTTACGTTTCCGGCGCGGGTCCAGCTGGTCGCGGCGATGAATCCGTGCCGGTGCGGGCATCTGGGCGACCCGGCGCTCGCCTGCGCGCGGGCGCCGCGCTGTGCGTCCGATTATCAGGCGAAGCTGTCGGGGCCGTTGCTCGACCGCATCGACCTGCATGTCGAGGTCGGCGCGGTGACCGCGGCCGACCTGGTCCTGCCGCCGCCGGCCGAAGGATCGGCGGAGGTCGCCCGGCGGGTGGCGGCGGCACGCGACGTGCAGACCGCGCGCTATGCCGGGGATGGCGTGCGGACCAACGCCGAGGCCGACGGTGCCGTGCTGGACCGCGTGGCAACGCCGGACGCGGCCGGGCGGCAGTTGCTGGCGAAGGCGGCAGAGGCGATGCGGCTGACGGCGCGGGGCTATCACCGCGTGTTGCGCGTGAGCCGGACGATCGCCGACCTGAGCGGTTCGGAGACGGTGGGACGGGTGCATGTCGCGGAGGCGCTGAGCTATCGCCGGCGGGCCCCGACAAATTAACGAAGATTGCAGAAGAAATTAACCATGTTCTCGATAGATGCCGTGAAGCGAGAGCATAAGAAGATCATAAGGTGGGGGTTCGTCGATGTTGGCTTTGTTTCTGATGGTGCAGGCGGCGGCGGTACCGCCGGTATCCAGCGAGATCGTGGTGACCGGGCGCGGGCTGGCGGATGCGCCGGGCGACCGCGTCTATGACAGCATCACCATCGATCGCGCGCGGCTGACCAGCACGGCGAGCGGGCGGCTGGAAGATGTGTTGCGCGACGTGGCGGGGTTTCAGCAATTCCGGCGGTCGGACAGCCGGTCCGCACAGCCGACCAGCCAGGGCGCCACGCTGCGCGGGTTGGGCGGCAACGCATCGAGCCGGGCGCTCGTCCTGCTGGACGGCGTGCCGCAGGTCGACCCCTTCGGCGGCTGGGTCAGTTTTCCGGCGTTCGACCCGATGCGGCTGGGCCAGGTGCGGGTGACCCGCGGGGGCGGGAGCGGTGTCTATGGCCCCGGCGCGCTGGCCGGCACGATCGAACTGTCGAGCGCGGGGCCGGGGGACAGCGACGGCCTGGCGGCCGACCTGGCCTATGGCAGCCGTGACTCGGTGGATACGCACGCGATGGTGGCAGCGCCGCTGGGCGCCGGGTTCGGCTTCATCGCCGGCAGCTATGCGCGGGGCGACGGGTTCATTCCGGTGATCGCATCGGCGCGCGGGCCGGTGGATCGGCCATCCCCCTATGAGCAGGCCAGCGTCGCCGTGCGCGGCGTGGCACCGATCGGCGCGGACAGCGAAGTGCAGGCGAGCGGACTCGGCTTCTATGACCAGCGCGAGCGCGGCGTGCCGTTCACCGGCAACAGCAATGTCGGTGCGGATGCCAGCCTGCGGCTGATCGGGCGCGGGGCCTGGGGTTATGAAGTGCTCGGCTATTTGCAGGTGCGGAAATTCACCAGCAGCTTCGCCGGGATCAACACGGCCCGCACCACGGCCACGCGGACGCTGGATCAATATAATACCCCCGCAACCGGGGCAGGGGGTCGGATCGAGATCCGGCCGCCGCTGGGCGACGGGATCACGTTGCGGCTGGGCGGCGACGTGCGCACGACCGATGGCGAGACGCGCGAACTCTATACCTTCGTCGCGGCCGCGCCGACCCGGCGGCGGGCGGCGGGCGGACGGACCGCGACCCTGGGCGGCTTTGCCGATGTGACCGTGGAGCCGACCGATACGCTGACGCTGACCGCGGGCGGGCGGATCGACCGCTGGTGGATTCGCGGCGGTTTCCTGCGCGAAAATACCCTATCGACGGGCGCGGTGCTGACCAACGCCGCCTTTGCCGATCGCAGCGGTTGGGAACCCACCGCACGCGGCGGGATTGCATGGAGCGTCGCCCCCCAGGTGACGGTGCGCAGCGCCGCCTATCTCGGCTGGCGCCTGCCGACGCTGAACGAACTATATCGTCCGTTCCGCGCAGGGACCGATGCGACCGCCGCGAACGCCGCGTTGAAGCCGGAAACGTCACGCGGCGTGGATGGCGGAATCGACTGGCGGCCGGCGGCCGGCATGCGGCTGGGCGCGACCCTGTTCTGGAACCGGCTGGACGATGCGATCGCCAATGTGACGCTGGGCACCGGGCCGGGGACGTTCCCGGGCGTGGGGTTCGTGGCGGCGGGCGGTGCCTATCGCCAGCGGCAGAACCTGGATCATCTCCGGTCGCGCGGTGTGGAAGTGGAAGGCGAGGCGCGGCTGGCCGCATTCCGGCTGAGCGCATCCTATGCCTATGTCGATGCGCAGGTTGCGGCCGACGGATCGGCCCGGGCGCTGAACGGCCGTGATCCGGCGCAGACGCCGCAGCATCAGGCGACGGGGACGCTGGCATGGGTGCAGGGCGGGCTGCGGGCGTCGGGAACGGTGCGCTATGTCTCGTCGCAATATGAGGACGATCTGAATGCGCGGTCGCTGGGCGATGCGGTGACGTTCGACGCCGCCGTGGCGGTGCCGGTGACACGGCGGGTGGCGATCCAGGTGCGCGGCGAGAATCTGGCCAACCGCCGGGTCGAAGCGGGCGTGACCGGCAACGGCGTGTACGAACGGGCGACCCCCCGCACGCTGTGGGTCGGCATACGGGTGGGCGGCTGAGGCCGCGGAAGGCGGCGGCTCAATAGCCCCTGGCGACCCCGTCACGGCGGGGATCGGCGCCGCCTTCATAGCCGCCGGCGCGGCGGAGCAGGATGTGGACGCCGCTGTTTTCGCGGTCGTCGGGGCGCAGGACGATGCCGCGCGCGGCGAGGCCCGCGACCGTGGCCGGGGCGAACAGCGCGGTGTCGCCGGAATAGGCATCGCCCCTGGCGACCAGGTTGGGGAGCGCGGCGGCGGCCTGTGGTGACAATTTCCAGTCGAGCAGGCCGACGATCGCCTTCAGATTATAGGCTTGGATCGCGGAGCCGCCGGGGGATCCGGCCGCGGCGAGGAAAGCGCCGTTCGCATCGAGAATGATCGCGGGCGCCATCGAGGACCGCGGACGCTTGCCACCCGCGACCGCGTTGGCGGCGGGGGTTCCGTCCGGGTCGAGCGGTGCGAAGCTGAAATCGGTCAGCTGGTTGTTCAGGAAGAAGCCGCCGACCATGCGGCCCGATCCGAAGATGCTTTCGACCGTGGTGGTCATCGACACGACATTGCCGGCGGCATCGGCGATCACGAAATGGGTGGTGCCGCCGGGTTCGATGGTGGCATCGACCCCCGGGGCCGGAGCGCGGGCGGGGTCGCCATGGGTGGGCGCAGGGCCGGCGACGGTGCCGATCAGGCGTGCGCGGGCCGCAAGATAGTCCGGCGCCAGCAGGCCGGCGACCGGCACCGCGACGAAGGCGGGATCACCCACGAAATAATCGCGATCTGCATAAGCGAGGCGGCTGGCCTGTGCGATCTGGAACCACCCCTGCGGATCGGCGGGATCGCGGCGGTCGATATCCGTGGTGGCGACCACGCCGAGGGCGATCTGCAGGCCCAGCCCGCCGGACTCGGTCGCGGGCGTGCAGATCGTGTAGATCCGATAAGGGCGGCAAAGTGCGGCGGTGCGGCGCGGGCGATAGGCCTTCATGTCCGCGAGCGTCAGTGCGCCGGGGCGGGCGCCCTCCCGCACCTTGGCCACGATCGCGGCGGCGATCGGGCCGTCCAGCAAGCCAGCCGGGCCATCGGCGGCGATCCGGCGGAGCGTGGCGGCATAGGCCGGGTTGCGCATGCGATCACCGGCGGCATAGCGGGTGCCGTCCGGCTTGGTGAAATAGGCACGGGCGTCGGGGGTCTGCGCCTGCGGCGCGGCGCTGGCGATCGACATGCCCATGCGGGGGGGCACGACGAAACCGCCTGTCGCAAGCCGGATAGCGGGGGCGAACAGGGTGGGCCAGGGGCGGCGGCCATGATCCTTCTGCGCCATCGCCAACATCGCGATGGCGCCGGGGACGCCGGTCGAGCGGCCCGACAGCACCGCGGAAACCCGACTTTCCACGGTACCATCGGGATTGGTGAACAGCGTCGGCGTGGCGGCGGCGGGCGCGGTTTCGCGGCCGTCATAGGCGGTCACGCGGCGAGTACGGGCATCATAATGGACCAGGAACGCGCCGCCGCCGACGCCCGAGCTTTGCGGTTCGACCAGCCCGAGCACCGCCTGCACCGCGACCGCGGCATCGACCGCGCTGCCGCCGCGGCGCAGGATGTCCAGCCCGGCGTCGACCGCCAGCGGATTGGCGGCCGCGATCATCGCATGTGAGGCGAGCGGAGACGCGGCGGCGGCCAAAGCGGGCGCGGGTGGCGGCGCCGTGATGGTGGTGCAACCGCCTAGGATCAGGGTCGCGAGCGGCAGGACGATACGCATCATGACCGTGAGAATAGCGCGGGCGGACGAAAGGTCCACTGGCGCGACCATGGAACAGGTCGGCAGAGGATATGGCGGTCGGCGGAACAGAAACCACGCTGTCGCGCTGTTGCCGCAACGCATAGAAGGAGACGATACATGTTCGGAAAGATCATCGGTGCACTGGTCGGGCGCGAAATCGACCGGCGCGACGGGCGCGGCGGCACAAAGGGCGCGATCCTGGGGATGGTGGCGACCGGGGGGCTGCGACGGCTGGGTCCGCTCGGCATGATCCTGGGTGGCGGCTACGTCGCCAAGAAAGCATATGATCGGCGGCGGGCGTCCCGGAGCCAGCGCGGCTACTGACCCGCAAGCCCGTACCCGACCGGTTATTGCCGGTCGGGGACCGTGAAGCGCCCGGTGACGCGACCACCCTGTGCACCGCCGTCGACATTGGCGCGACCGGAATTGAGGTCATAGATCAGCCGCTGGCTGCGCACCTGATTTCCACCCTGGCGGGTCAGGACGACGCCGCCGATCATGGTGATGATCCGCTTGTTGAGATCGTAGATCGCGAACTGGCTGCGCGCGGTTTCGGTCGGCGCGGTCAGGGTGACACCGCCGCTGGCATCGAGCCGCTGGATCTGCGGGTTGCCGGCGACCGTCAGGTAGGTGATCGTCGCACGATCGGACGCCAGTTTCAGATTGCCCTGCGCGACGCGGACATTGCCGTTCAACACCGCGCGGCCATCACGGCTGGCAAGCGTGCCCGAATCCGACGACACGTCGATCGGGCCGTTGGTGTCGAGCCCGGCAAGACCCGACGACGTCTGCGCCAGGACCGGCGTGGCGAGGATCAGGAGCAGGGTACAGGCGGCGGTGCGGATCATGCGCGTCACTTGGCCCGGCGTCGCGGGATTTGCAACCGCACCCCCTGCGTCAGCGTGAGGACGCGGGTGTTGAGATCCCCGGTCAGGTGCCCCCCCTGGAACGTGCCGAGTTCGCCGCGGCCATCGACCGGACCGCCCGACGCGATCCTGCGCGTCTGAAGATCGACGGTGACGTCGCGCGTCTGCATCCGGTAGCCATTGGCGCCGCTGAACAGCACCTGGCCATCGATCGCGACCTTTTCGGTGTCCATGTCGTAGCGGCCCTTGCGCGCGACGATCGTGGCCGGACCGTCGTCCAGCTGGATGCGGGCCGACAGATCGTCCATGCGCACCACCGGGACGCGCGACGTCTGCTGCACCGCCGATGCGGCGCGCAGCTGAAACGGCTGGCCCTTGCTGTCCTGTCCGCGATAATTGGCCTCCGTCACACGCATGCGTTCGCGCGCGACATCGACCCGGTCCTTCGCGAGCACGAAACTGACGTCGCGGCCGCCGAGCAGGGGCGCGATCGCCAGCACGATCGCCAGCGCGGCGATCGCCAGCGGCAAGACGATCCGCAGGATGCCGATCACGCGATCATGACTGCCCCCGCGGGCGGCCCAGGCGCGGCGGCGGTTGCGGGCAAGGGCGCCTGCCTCAGACATGCGCGAAGATGTCGACCTCCGCCCAACCGGCGATATCGAGCGCGGCACGCGCGGGCAGGAAATCGAAGCACGCCTGCGCCAGCGCCATCCGCCCTTCGCGTTCCAGCCGCACGTCCAGCTTCGCCTTCATCGCGTGCAGGAACCGGACGTCGGACGCGGCATAGTCCTTCTGCGCGTCGCTCAGTTCGGGCGCGCCCCAATCGGACGATTGCTGTTGCTTGCTGATATCCTGGCCCAGCAGTTCGCGGACCAGTTCCTTCAGCCCGTGGCGATCGGTGTAGGTCCGGATCAGCCGCGACGCGGTCTTCGTGCAATAGACCGGCGCCGCCACCGTTTCGAGATAATATTGGATCGCGGCGATATCGAACCGGGCGAAATGATAGAGTTTGAGCCGCGCGGGATCGGCCAGCACGGCGCGCAGGTTGGGCGCGGCATAGTCGCTGCCGGGACCGAAGCGGACGAGATGCTCGTCGCCCTGACCGTCGCTGATCTGCACCAGGCACAGGCGGTCGCGTGGGGTCATCAACCCCATCGTCTCGGTATCGACCGCAATCGGGCCGGGTGCGAGGACGCCGAGCGGCAGATCCTCCTCGTGAAAATGGACTGTCATCCGAACCGCATAGGCGGTGCCGGCCACCGGCTCAATCGCAAAGCGTCGCCATCACCGTCGTCCGCACCCCCGCCCGCGTGATCGCAAAGGCGCGCAAACCCGCCATGGATCAATAATCTGGCGCGATAGGCTGGCCATAATACAACAGTTGTTTTTCCTTTGGTCCCATCTGTCGACCAACTGGCCGAAAGCGCTCGCGGAGAATGGGAAAATACTTTATGGCGATTCTTTGGCACGGCCTTGGCTCGTGCTGGACAGCGCGTGCGCCTCGCCCGGCGTGCATGCTTTTCACTGCAGGGGCGACCGGGAAAGATTTACTAGGCATGAGTTTCGATCGAGGACGGCGCGGGCAGCGCGGCGACAAGGGCAAGGGCAACTTCGGCGGCGACGACAGCAGCTACGGTGGCGGCAGCTCCTATGGCGGCGGCGGCGGTTACGGCGGCGGTGGCGGCTATGGCGGCGGCGGTGATCGCTTCGGCGGCGGCGGCGGCGGTTATGGCGGCGGCGGCGGCGGCGATCGTTTCGGCGGCGGCGGCAGTGGCGGCTATGGCGGCGGCGGTGGCGGCGGTGATCGCTTCGGCGGCGGCGGCGGCGGT
>NZ_DASVTO010000156.1:0-1783 GCF_036387535.1 Sphingomonas sp. | reverse complement strand
GATCTCGTGCGCCAGCATCGCGGCCGCGCCGATGGCGGCGCGGCTACCGGCCGATCGATCGGCCGAATGACCCAGGCGGCGCGAACCGGCGGAGCCGTGCAGCGTGATCGTTCGCCAGCCGGCGTGATCGGGCACTTGCGCCTCAACGAAGTCCACGCGGATACGGTGGCCCCGCGCCGTCGCGATCTCGGTATCGTACACCGCGAAGCCGTGGCCGTCGCGGACCCCCGCGCCTTCGGGTGGCGGAAGGATCGCGGCGAGTGGCTGGCCCATCATCAGGCGTTCGGACAGGTTCAGCAATTGCTCGGCAAGCGCATTGGCGTGGGCGATGCGATCGTCCGGATCGACGACGACGACCGCCACCGGCAGTGCCGCGATCAGCTCGGCGAAACCGGGGCGGCCGTGCCGCGCCGGCTCAGGCCGCGTCGCGCTGCCGCCAGGGTGCATAGAATTCGGCTAGCATCGCACACACGCGCGCCGCATCGGGTTCCTGGTTGACGGCGTTGCGGAATTCGGCCGATCCGGGCAGGCCACGCGTGTACCAGCCGATGTGCTTGCGGGCCATGTTCACGCCGGTCACCATGCCATAATGTGCCAGCATCGCGTTGTAATGTTCGGATATGAGCTGATATTGCTCGTCGATCGAAGGATCGGGGATGCGCCGGCCGGTGCGGAAATATTCCATCACCTGCCCCAGCAGCCAGGGCCGCCCATAAACACCGCGACCGATCATCACGCCGTCCGCCCCCGATTGATCGAGCGCGGCCTGCGCATCGTCGACGGAACAGATGTCGCCATTGGCGATGACCGGGATCGACACCGCATCCTTGACGGAGCGGATGAAGCGCCAGTCCGCCTCGCCCTTGTACATCTGGTTGCGCGTCCGGCCGTGAACCGTGACCAGCTTGACCCCCAGATCTTGCGCGATGCGCGCCAGTTCGGGCGCGTTCAGACTGTCGTGGCACCAGCCCATGCGCATCTTCAACGTGACCGGCGCCGTGACGGCTTTGACAATCGCATCAACCAGTTGCGCCGCGAGCTTCAGGTCGCGCATCAACGCGGACCCGGCATCGCCGTTGGTCACCTTGCGCACCGGGCAGCCCATGTTGATGTCGATGATCGCCGCACCGCGATCCTCCGCCAGCTTGGCGGCTTCGGCCATTTCATAGGGCGTGCAGCCGACCAGCTGCATCGACACGGGCTCTTCCGACAGATGCCACGCCGCTTTCTGCAACGACTGGCGCGTTTCGCGGATCGCCGCCTGGCTCGCGATCATCTCGGTCACGTTCAGGCCGGAGCCGTAGCGGCGCACGAGGGTACGGAACGGCATGTCGGTGACACCGGTCATCGGCGCCAGCACGACGGGCTGCTCGACCCGCACGGGACCGATCTGGATGGGGGTCAAGTTTCGCATGATCTGCCTCAATTTCGGGCAGTAGGCGAAGGCGGGTGCGCTGGCAAGGGAGCGGCAGGCGCGATACAGGCGCCGGGATGACCCATATCGTCGCCATCATCGTCGCCGCCGGCACCGGATCGCGGGCGGGCGGCGCGCTGCCCAAACAATTCGCGATGCTCGCCGGCCGACCGATGCTCGTTCATGCCTATGACGCGCTCCGCCGTCATCCGGCCGTGGCGGAAACCTTGGTCGTCACCGATGTGTCCGCCGCTGGCGACGTCTTGCCCGGGGCGCGGCTGGTGGAAGGCGGCGCAACGCGGCGCGCATCGGTCGCGGCGGGCTTGCGCGCGGCGGCCGATCTCGGCGCCAGCCATGTGCTGATCCACG
>NZ_DASVTO010000155.1:0-2734 GCF_036387535.1 Sphingomonas sp. | reverse complement strand
CTTCATGCCGGCGGTGGCGAAGGCGACCGCCAGTGGCGTGCCGCGCGATGCCTTCGCCACAATCGCATCGGCCACCCGGCGTGCCTGATCGACGGCGCGACCGGTGACGATCGCGCGCACGACATCGGCGCGAACCTGCGTCAGCGGGACCGGAGCGGCCGCGATGACATCGACCACATCGAGCAGCGCATAACTGCCGGGTCCGATCGTCTCGACGCTGGGGTCGTCATCCTCGCCCGCCTGGAACGCCGCCTTCAGCAGGGGTTGCAGGATCGGCGATGGTGCGAACGCCGGTGCGGACGGAGCGACGCCGCTGGGCAGCAGCGCGGGAGTGGTGACGACGGGCAAGGCGTTGGTGGTCGCCGCCTGCTCGAAGGTCGATCCATCGGCGATCATGTCCTCGATCTTCGCGACCTTGTCCGCCAGCGCGGCGTCGGTCTTGCGCTTCATCAGGTCCGCCACCAGCGTGGCGCGCGCCGCCGACAATGGCGTCGCAGGTGTGCGGGCGATCCGGTCGACATGCACGACATGCCAGCCGAGCGGCGATTTCTGCGCGTCGGTAATCGCGCCCTGTGCCGCGGCAAAGGCGGCGACCGCGACGGCGGGGGAGGCCAGTTCCGCCATTTCCGCCTGCGACTTCACACCCAGGCTGGTGTCGGTCGCGCTGAGCCCGGCGGCCTGCGCCGCGGCGGCAAAGCTGGTACCGGAACGGATCTTTGCGACCAGGGCCTTGGCAGCCGCTTCGGTCGGCAGCAGCACCTGCGACAGGGTACGGGTTTCGCGGGCGGCATATTGCGCGGCATTCGCCGTGTAGGCCGCGGCGATTTCGGCGTCCGTGGGTGCAGGAACATTGCCGATCTGTGCCGCGCCGATCGTGGCATAACGCAGCACGCGCCGTTCGGGCAGCGTGAAGCGCGCGATGTTGGCGTTGTAATAAGCGCGGACCTGTGCCTCGGTCGGCGCCGGACCCTGCGGCATGGCGGCAGCGGGGACGAAGCCGATCGTTCCGTCCCGACGATCGAGCAGCATCGCCGCATAAGGCGTCACCAGCGCATCCGTGGCGCGCGTCCCGCCCGCGATCGGGCCCAGCACCTGACGCCGGATCAGGTCCCCGGCGATGTCGGCGCGCAATTGCTGTTCGGAAATACGCTCCCGCGCCAGCAGCCCACGAAATGTCGTCTCGTCGAAACTGCCGGTCGGACCCTGGAATGCCGGAATGCTGGCGATCTCGCCGTCAACCAGCCGCTTGGATGCGGTGAAGCCATGCGCGCGCGCCCAAAGCTCCACCGCCTTGGCGGAAACCAGCCGGCGCAAGGTGGCGTCTACCCCGCCGCCCTGGATGAACGCTGCCATCGTCAGGCCCGGTTGCTGTTGCAGCGCGCGGTTATATTCGTCGCGAACGCGGCGATCGGCCTCGATCGTCCCGATCTTGCCGCCGTCCATCGACGCCAGCGTCTCCCCGTCCGCGCCCCCACCGGCGCCACCCAGACCGTTGGGCGTGCCGACGCCCGAGAACACGACGGCGCCGGCGACCAGGACCAGCACGAGCACCACCACCCAAGATTTGAGCATGCGGCGGAAGAAGGAAAGCATCGGCGGACCCGTCGAATGGGAAGGAGAAGCCGTCGCTCTATCGCCGCCCGTCCGACGCGGCAAGGTGGCGGGAAGGTGACGGGCCAGCGGCGGGCGCATGCTCTCCGCATTGTCATGCCGGTGCGAAACCGCTTTAGTGCGCTGCACGACAGGATGGGGACGGGGCATGCGGCGCAAGTTGATCGCGGGAAACTGGAAGATGAACGGCAGCGGGGCCGCGATGGCGGAACTGGACGGGATCGCGGCGGCCGCGGTCGAATGTGCCGCGGTCGATGTCGCGATCTGCCCGCCGGCGACGCTGATCGGTCTGGCCGCGGCGCGGGTGCCGGACCTAGCGATCGGCGCGCAGGATTGTCATGCGGTGGCGAAAGGCGCGCATACCGGGTGCGTGTCCGCGGACATGCTGGTGGAGGCCGGTGCGCGACTGGCGATCGTCGGACATAGCGAGCGCCGGGCGGATCAGCATGAAACCGATGCCGACGTGCAGGCGAAGGCGCGTGCCGCGATGGCGGCCGGGTTGATCGCGATCCTGTGCGTGGGCGAAACCGAGGCGCAGCGCGATGCCGGTGACGCGGTGGCGGTGGTGTCGGCGCAGATCGACGGATCGGTGCCGCCGGGCGCGACGGCGGCCGGGCTGGTGATCGCCTATGAACCGGTCTGGGCGATCGGCACCGGACGGATTCCGTCTCTGGCCGATGTCGGCGAGATGCACGCGGCGATCCGCGCCAGGCTGTCCGCCGTGCTGGGTCGGGAAGCGGCGGGGGTGCGCATCCTATATGGCGGGTCGATGAACGGCGGGAATGCCGCCGACCTGCTGGCGGTGCCGGATGTCGATGGCGGGCTGGTCGGTGGGGCCAGCCTGACCGCGGCGCAATTCGTCCCGATCATCCGTGCCGCCGCAGCGGTCGGTTGATGCGCGCGCGCGGATTCGCTAAGCGCCGTGGTACTTCGCGTCGCCGGCGGCGCTTCCCCTGACAGATTGCGGGCTTGATGTTCACCTTCCTCCTCATCGTTCATGCCTTCATCGCGGCGGCGCTCGTGACCGTGATCCTGATGCAGCGGTCCGAGGGCGGCGGGCTGGGAATGGGCGGCAGCCCGTCCGGATTGATGAGCGCGCGCGGCGCCGCCGATTTCCTGACCA
>NZ_DASVTO010000154.1:0-77803 GCF_036387535.1 Sphingomonas sp. | reverse complement strand
CGCGGAAAAGATGGCAACACAATGGCTTGAGCGGGTACGAAAAAGGGCCGAGGCGTCGCCGCCCCGGCCCTTTCTTTGCTGCGTGCGCGGAGGCAGACGCGTAGGCGCCCGCAACCTCCGCCACGTCGACCTTGAGGCCCGGACCCATCGAGGAGCTCAGGGCCACCATCTTGACGTACTTACCCTTGGCGCCGGTCGGCTTGGCACGCACGATCGCGTCCACGAACGCGTCGAAGTTGCGGCGCAGGTCCGCGTTCGAGAAGCTCGCCTTGCCGATGCCCGAATGGATGATCCCGGCCTTTTCGACGCGGAACTCGACCTGGCCGCCCTTGGCCGCCTTGACCGCGTCACCGACGTTCATGGTGACGGTGCCCAGCTTCGGGTTCGGCATCAGGCCCTTCGGACCCAGCACCTTGCCCAGCCGACCGACCAGACCCATCATGTCCGGGGTCGCGATGCAGCGATCGAAATCGATCGTGCCGCCCTGCACCTGCTCCAGCAGATCCTCGGCCCCGACGACCTCGGCCCCGGCCGCACGCGCTTCGTCGGCCTTGGCGCCGCGGGCGAACACGCCGACGCGGACGTCCTTGCCGGTGCCCTTGGGCAGCGTGACGACGCCGCGGACCATCTGGTCGGCATGGCGCGGATCGACGCCCAGGTTCAGCGCGACCTCGATCGTCTCGTCGAACTTCGCGGTCGCGTTGGTGCGGGCCAGTGCGATGGCTTCATCGACACCGTACAGCTTCAGCGCATCGACGGCCTGCGCCATCGCCTTGTTCTTCTTGCTCAGCTTGGCCATCGGATCAGCCCTCCACCACTTCCAGGCCCATCGCGCGTGCGGAGCCTTCGATCGTCTTCGTTGCCGACTCGATGTCGTTCGCGTTCAGGTCCTTCATCTTGGCCTGTGCGATTTCCGCCAGCTTCGAGCGGGCGATGGTGCCGGCGCTGATCTTGCCCGGCTCCTTCGAACCCGACTTCAGGTTCGCGGCCTTCTTGATCAGGTACGACGCCGGCGGGGTCTTCGTCGCGAACGAGAAGCTGCGGTCGGCATAGACGGTGATGACGGTGGGGAGCGGCGTGCCGACTTCCTGGTCACCGGTCGACGCGTTGAACGCCTTGCAGAATTCCATGATGTTGACGCCGCGCTGACCCAGGGCGGGGCCGATCGGCGGCGACGGATTGGCCTTGCCGGCCGGCACCTGCAGCTTGATGTAACCGGTAATCTTCTTCGCCATGTTTCACTCCTATGGCTTAGCGGTGTTGACGGCAGTTCTGAGGCTGCCTCCCGCGGACTTTTCCGGGCAAACCCGGAAACGGTGGTTCGGTCCTCTACCGCCGGGATGGCGGAAGGGCCCGTGAAATCCTACGAAGTTGTCATGGTTGTCGCGTGAACGGCGTCACTTGACGCGCTCAACCTGTTCGAACTCCAGCTCCACCGGGGTGGCGCGGCCAAAGATCGACACGGATACCTTGACGCGACCCCGATCGAAATCGAGTTCCTCGACCAGGCCGTTGAAGCTGGCGAACGGACCGTCGAGCACCTTCACCGAATCGCCGATCTCGTAATCGACCTTCAGCTTCGCCTTGGGGGCCGCGATCGCGGCCTCTTCCTTGGTGTTCAGGATGCGCGCCGCCTCGGCCTCGCTGATCGGTTGCGGCTTGCCCGACGATCCGAGGAAGCCGGTGACCTTCGGCGTGTTCTTGACGAGGTGATAGACCTGATCGCTCATGTCGAGCTTCGCCAGGACGTAGCCGGGAAAGAATTTGCGGTCGGACGTCACTTTCTTGCCGCGGCGGACCTCGGTGATCTTCTCGGTCGGGACCTCGACCGATTCGACGAGATGTTCGAGACCGAGCCGGGTCGCGTCCGCCAATATGGCCTCGCGCACCTTGTTCTCGAAGCCCGAATAGGCATGGATAATGTACCAGCGCGACATGCTCACCCTTAACCCTTGCTCGCCAGCGACAGCAGAAACTGCACGATCTGGCTGAAGATCGCGTCGACCCCGAAGAAGAACAGGCCGAGCGTCAGCGTCATAATGACGACCATGATCGCCGTCGTGACGGTTTCCTTGCGGGTCGGCCAGACCACCTTCGCGGTCTCGGCACGGACCTGCCGGATGAATTCGCCGGGAGTAACCTTGGCCAAAATATCCAACCTTCGCGAAACGACGATAACGAGGCCGCGCGCCGCCTGTCGGAACCCTGAAGGCCCCGGAAGGTGCGCCCGCCTCGCCTGCTTTCTTGCCGACCCGAATAACCATCCCGTTCAGAGGATGGCAGGAGTAGGGGGACTCGAACCCACGGCCCTCGGTTTTGGAGACCGATGCTCTACCAACTGAGCTATACTCCTCCGGGTCGGAAGAAGGCGTGCCTTAGCGGGCGCCCGGCGCAAGTGCAAGAGCGCGGATCATCCGGCGCGCGCATCGCGGAAGGACGCCGCCGCATCCGGCATGTCGCCGCAGACCAGCGCCGCCGCGGCCTCCGGCGTCATCGGCGATCCCGCAAAATGGCCCTGGATGCGGTTGAGCCCCAGCCCGCGCATGCTGGCGACATCGGCCTCGCTTTCCGCGCCCTCCGCGACCGTCGCGACTCCCAGCGCATCGGCCATGGCGACGCCCGCCCGCACGATCGCCAGGCTTTCGCGGTTGCCGTCCGCGGCGCCGCGCACGAAGCTGGTGTCGATCTTCACCGCGGAATAGCGGCCGAAGCGGATATGGCCGAGCGAGGTGTAGCCGATCCCGAAATCGTCCAGCACGACGCGCACGCCGAGCGCCTGGACGCTGTCGAGCACCGCCACCATCAGCGGATCGTCCTTCAGGAAGAAGGTTTCGGACACTTCCAGTTCCAGGCGATGCGGCTGGATGCCGGCATGCGACAGCGCGGACAGGACGGTGGCGGCGAATTGCCGGTCGTGCAGCTGGCTGAGCGCGAGATTGACCGACAGGCGGATATGATCCGGCCAGTCGCGCGCGGCCAGGCAGGCGGTGCGCAGGACCCATTCGCCGATCCGGCCGGCCAGCCGCGCCTCTTCCGCGATCTGCAGGAAATCGACCGGGGATACGTCGCCCAGCGTGGGGTGGTTCCAGCGAATCAGCGTCTCGAAACTCTGGATCGCGCCGGTATCGACCGCGACCACCGGCTGATAGACCAGCCGGAACTGATCCCCGCTGTCGATCGCCTCGCGCAGCGCGGTTTCCATCGCGCGGCGCCGCTCGGCCTGGACCAGCAGCGAAGGGTCATAGCGCCGCAGCGTGCCGCGACCGTCGTCCTTGGCCCGGTACAGCGCGAGATCGGCGTTGCGGACCAGCGTTTCGACCGAACGGCCGTCGCGCGGGGCGAGCGCAGAGCCGATGCTGGCGCCGATGCGGATGATGTTGCCGTCGATTTCGAACGGGGTGCCCAGCGCCGCGATGATCGCGCCACCGGCCGCCTCGATCATGCCGGGGCCGACGCGGGTCAGCATGACGGCGAATTCGTCGCCGCCCAGCCGGCCGCAGACATCGTCATGACCGATCAGCCCGCGCAGCCGGTCCGCGACCATCTTCAACAGCCGGTCGCCGATCGGATGGCCCAGCGTGTCGTTGACGGGCTTGAACTTGTCGAGATCGATCAGCAGCAGCGCGCAGTGGTAGCGATCGCCCAGTGCCTGGCCGACCGCGGTGCGCAACTTGTCGATGAATTCGCGCCGGTTGGGCAGGCCGGTCAGCGCGTCGAAGCGGGCCAGCCGGTCGATCTTCTCCGCCGAACGGCGCTGTTCCGTGACGTCCGATCCAACCCCGCGATAGCCGTCGAAACTGCCGTCGGGCGTGAAGCGCGGCGCGGCGGACAGGCTCCACCAGCGCGGAACGCCGTCCACCAGCACTTCGAACACCAGATCGTTGAAGCGTTCGCGGCCGTTCATCTGATCGATCAGCCGGCGGAGCGCGTCGGCGGCATCGCCGCTCGCCGTGTCCCCAGACAGCAGATCGAGCAGCGGCAGTCCCTCCAGTTCGCCCGGCGCACGGCCGGCGGCGCGGGCGAAGCGGGCGGACACCGCGCTCAACCGCTTCGCGCTGTCGACCTGCCACAGCCAGTCGGCGCCGGCTTCCTCGAACTCGCGCAGCAGGAGGCGCACCACCTCGGTCTGTTCGGCCAGCACATGATCGGTCCAGTGGCGGGCGATCAGCGCACGGCCGGCGCCGACCCCGCCGGCCGACAGCAGGATCGCATAGACGATCGGCAGCGGCGCCAGCGTGATCGCCCCGATTTCCAGCATCATGATCGACAGGCCCAGTGCTGCGGGGACGAGATAGCAGATCAGCACGAACGGCACCGGGCTGGCCGTCATCGCGGACAGCGCCATCAGCCCGCAGCAGATCACCGAGGCGGCCAGCTGCTGTTCCGGGGTGCTGCCCACGGCGAACAGCGCCGGCGGCAGCGACCAGAGCAGGCCGACCAGCGCGCTGTGCGTACCGCTGCGGAACAGGGCGCCCGGTCGCGGACCCTGGATCATGGCCGGCTGCGCGTGCCGGGATAGGAGCAGCGCGGACAGCATCAAAGCGACCGAGCAGGTCAGCCACAGGCCAAGCTGCCACGCCGGAATGCTGGTGGCGAACAGCAGCGCGATCAGGACCGCCGCGACCATGAAGGTGCTGGCAGTGAGGGGCAGGGCACGCATGAGTTCCCGATATTGTGCGCCGCGCACGCGCCGCCAATTGGGCAGGTCGGGATCGACCAGGCCGACGGTGGCACGCCACGTCTTGCCGGCAGGCGGGATTTCGGAGGGATCGATCATGTCCCACAAGCTATGCGGGCGCGATGGTTGAGGATCGGTAAGCGCCGGCCGGGCGTTTCCTTACAACCCGACGATGGCGCCCGGCCGCGACAATCCGGCATCGGCCCGTCGCATCGGCCGGCGCCGAAATGGGGTCAGGCAGCGACCGCGTAGGGCTGGATCTCGCCCGACAGATACAGGTTGCGCGCCTTGGCGCGGCTGAGCTTGCCGGAACTGGTGCGCGGCAGGGTCTTGGGCGGCACCAGTTCGATGACGCAGTTCATGCCGGTGATGGCACGCACGCGGTCGCGAATCTCCTCGCGCAGGCGGGCGCGCTCGCCATTGTCGGATGTGCGGCACTGCACCAGCACCGCGGGGGTTTCCTCGCCACCGGGGGTGGTGATGGCGAAGGCGGCGATATCGCCGGCCTTGAACCCGGGCAGCTGTTCGACCGCCCATTCGATGTCCTGCGGCCAGTGATTCTTGCCGTTGATGATGATCATGTCCTTGGCGCGGCCCACGATGTAGACATATCCGTCCGACAGATAGCCCATGTCGCCGGTGTCGAGCCAGCCGTCGACCAGGCAGGCGGCGGTGGCATCCGGATCCCGGAAATAGCTGTGCATCACCGATGCGCCGCGGCACCAGACCTTGCCGATCGCCCGGTCGGGCAGCGGGGTGCCGTCCTCCTCGCGGATCGCGATTTCCATGCCGCGCGCGGGTTTGCCGCAATTGACGATCGCGCGGTAGCGTTGCGGCCGGCCACACGCGGCGTCGCCCCCCGACAATTCGGTTTCCTCGACCAGTTCGACGACGATGCCTTCGCCCGGCGGCATGATCGACACCGCGAGCGTGGCTTCGGCCAGGCCGTAGGAGGGGAGGAAGGCGGACGCCTGGAACCCGGCATCGGCGAAGGCATCGACGAAGCTCTGCATCACGTCCGGGCGGATCATGTCGGCGCCGTTGCCGGCCACGCGCCAGCGCGACAGATCGAACCGGTCGGACGCGCGCGTCTGGCTGGACATGCGGCGCGCGCAGATGTCGTAGCCGAAGGTGGGCGAATAGCTGAGCGTCGTGCCGGGATTGCGGCTGATGAGGTCGAGCCAGGCGAGCGGGCGGCGGGCGAAATCCTCGGTCTTCAGATAGTCGGCCGAGACCTGGTTGGCGACCGGCGAGAGCAGGCAGCCGACCAGGCCCATGTCATGGTACCAGGGCAGCCAGGACACGCAGCGATCGCCGGCGCGCACCTCCATCCCGATCGAATGCGCGGCCAGATTGCTGAGCAGCGCGGCATGGGTGACGGCGACACCGTGCGGGAAGCGGGTCGATCCGCTGCTGTACTGCAGATAGGCGATGTCGGTGGGTGCGGCCTGCGGGAAGACGGCATCCGGGGCGGGGCGGGTGGCGAAATCCTCCCACGCCAGTCCTTCGACGCCGCATTGCGCCGCAGCGGCCCCGGCCAGTTCCGCCAGTTCGCGCGGGTAGAAGAGCAGGCAGGGTTCCGAACTGCCGAGCTGGACGGCAAGCTGGTCGATATAGCTGTCCCGCCCGCCGAAGGAGGTGGGAAGCGGCAGCGGCACCGGCCAGGCGCCGGCATAGACCGCGCCAAAGAACAGCTGCGCGAATTCGGCGCCGGTTTCGGCCAGCATCGCGATTCGGTCCCCCGGAACGACGCCGGCGGCGATCAGGCGGCGTGCGGTGGCCCGCGCATCGTCGCGCAGTTCGGAATAGGGATAGGCGCGGGTGAGGACGCCGCGCGGGTCATGGAAATTCAATCCGCATGTGCCATCGGCGGCATGATCGAGCGCATCGACCAGGGTCGCGAAATCCGCGAAGCGGCGCGCGCGGCCATCGTCGCTCGGCGTGGGGCCGATCGCGTCCGTGGTCGACATGCCTGCAACCTTGTCCAGCACCCAATCCTGCTCCCGTCGCTTCGACCCGCCCGTCCCGTTTCCGGGGCGCCGGGTACCAACCTTCGTCTAAACCGGATCGCACGTTCAAAATCCGGCCCGACTGTGGCACAAACGTGGCGCGTGGCACGAGATTCATCAAATCGCAACCGGGAGACGCTACGCCCGCCGCTTGATCGCGCCGGGCTGGAGCGGCTGGCGCTGCATTATCTCGGGCGATACGCGACGACGCGGGCGCGCCTCGCCACCTATCTGAACCGGAAGCTGGACGAGCGCGGCTGGGGCGAGGACGGGCCGCGTCCGGTGGCGGAGATCGTGGCGCGCATGACGGCGCTGAGCTATGTCGACGACCGGGCCTTTGCCGACATGCGCAGCGCGTCGCTGGCGCGGCGCGGCTATGGCCAGCGGCGGCAGGCGGACGCCCTGCGCGCGGCGGGCGTGGACGAGGCGGATCGTACCGCGGTGTTCGACGCCCGGATGGAAACCGATGGCGACGGCGCGCATGCCGCCGCGCTGGCGTTCGCCCGGCGGCGGCGGATCGGTCCGTTCGCCGCCACGCCCGGCGATCCCGACACGCGGCGCAAGGCCCTGGCCGCGATGATGCGCGCCGGCCATGGCTATGACATCGCCCGCCGCTTCGTGGATGCCGCGCCGGGCGAGGTGCCGGAGGACTGAGCGCGCAACCATGACGGACCCGTATCGGGCTTGCGTCGCGGCCGGTTTCATGGTGCCATCCGCAACGCGAAGCCGGGGGCGGTGGATCGGCGGGTGTTTGGGGCGTGCGGTCGATGGGGGACGAGGGCATGATGGGGATGGGGCAGGCGGCTTTTCAAAGTGTTGCCGTCGCGGAAGTGGCATTTGCGGACCTGAGTGCGGCGGAGATCGGCATCGGCGAGTCGCGGATCGCCGGAGTCGTGAAATGGTTCGACGTGACGCGCGGCTTCGGCTTCATGGTGGGCGATTCCGGCGAGGGCGACGTGCTGCTGCATTTTTCGGTGCTGCGTGATCATGGTCGTCGGACCCTGCCCGAAGGCACGCGGGTCGATTGCATCGCGTCGCGGCGCGAACGCGGGCTGCAGGCGCGGCGCGTGCTCAGCATCGACATGAGCTGCGCCACCGGGCCCGATGCCGACGCCGCGGCGCGACGCCAGCAGGAACGCGGTGATCCCACCCGGTTGGAAGCGCAGGCCGGGCCGTTCGAGCTGGTTACGATCAAATGGTTCAACCGCCTGAAGGGCTATGGCTTCGTCGTGCGCGACGGCGATGACAGCGACGTGTTCCTGCACATGGAAGTCGTGCGGCGCGCCGGGCTGGACCAGCTTCTGCCCGACCAGCGCTTGCAGGCGCGGATCGCGGCGGGACCGAAGGGGCCGATGGCGGTCGTGCTGGCGCCGTCCACGGCGGTCGCCCCGCCGACGCCAACGCCAACGCCGATACCGATGGTGATCGACGCAGCGTGACCTGCGCCATTGCGGCCCGCGCGGATCGCCGCTAAGTCGCGGCCATGTCTTTTCTCGGCAGCATCTTCACCTGGTGGAACGGCGCGACCCTCGGCACGCGCATCTTCACCCGTCGCCATGGCGGACAGGTCGGGCACGACGTGTTCGGCAATGTCTATTATGAGGCGAAGAAGCCCGATGACCGCGGCATGTTGCGGCGCTGGGTGATCTATTCCGGATCGAACGACGCCAGCCGGGTTTCTCCGGAATGGCATGGCTGGCTGCACCATACGATCGAAGGCGTGCCGGATCAGGTCCTGCCGCCGGCGCGGGCGTGGCAGAAGCCGCCCGTGGCGAACCTGACCGGAACCCGCGACGCCTATCGCCCGTCCGGCGCGCTGGACGCGGGTGGCCGTCGCCCCGCGGCGACCGGCGATTATGAAGCGTGGAGCCCGGATCAGGCATGAAGGCCGCGATCAAGGAAAATGGCGTCGAGGCCCTGATCGGCTTCGCGGTCGTTCTGGTGGCGCTGTGGTTCGCGCTGTTTGCCTGGGACCGGACCGGCGGCGGTGGTGCCGCGGGTGCGATCCACGTCAAGGCGCTGTTCCCGAACGCCAGTGGCGTGACGGTCGGCACCGACGTCCGCGTCGCCGGGCTGAAGATCGGCAGCGTCACCGGGCAGGCGCTCGATCCCGCCAGCTATCAGGTGTCGATCACGCTGGCGCTGGACCCGAGCGTGAAGATCCCGTCCGATTCCAGCGCGGCGATCACGTCCGAAGGGCTGCTGGGCGGGACGTTCATCGCGCTGCAGCCGGGCGGATCGACCGAAATGCTGAAGGATGGCAGCACGATCCTGGATACGCAGGGGTCGGTGGACCTGATGGGGCTGATCGGGTCGTTCATCAACAAGTCCGGTGACACGGCGCCGGCCGCGACTTCGGCGGCGCCATCCGCGCCGTGAAGACGGTTCCGGTCGCGCTGGTCATCGCGGCCGGGCTGGGGCTGGCCGCGTGGCAGGGCGTATCCGCGTTGCAGCAGGACGAGGCGCCGGCCGTGGCGGTCCCCGCCCCGGTGGCAGGGCCTGATCCAGACACAAATACGAAGCCCGCCGCCGCGGCGCGCGCGGACGATGCGTCGCCGCAATCCTCCGTCGCCGCGGCGCCATCGAAGACCGAAACGCCGATGGCGGAGCGGGTGGCGGTCCTGGGCGTGTTGAACAAGCGGAACGGGCTGGCGCGCGACATCACGCTCACGCCGGGTCGCGCGATGCGAATCGGCGATTTGGTGGTGCGGTTGCGCGCCTGTGAGGAAACCCCGCCGTGGGAGCCGGAACGTCTGACCGGGGCGTTCGTGCAGACCGACGTGCTGGGCCGCGACGCCAGATGGCGGCGGGTGTTTTCCGGCTGGCTGTACAAGGAATCGCCGTCACTGAACGCGGTACAGCATCCGATCTACGACGTCTGGCCCAAGAGCTGCACGATGCGGCACCCGGAGATCGGCCCCGATACGATCGCGGCGGGATCGGCCGGATCCGGTCCAGCGCCGAGACGGTCGATCGCACCGAAATCGCCCAGCACCACGCCGGCGGCCCCGCCGACGCCCAGCGCGGAATCGAGCAACGCGACATAATCGGCGCGCGGAATCTCGATCGCGCCCAGCGACGCGAGATGATCGGTGATGAACTGGCAATCGAGCAGGCGGTAGCCGCCGACCCGTAGCCGCGCGACGAGATGGGCCAGCGCCACTTTCGAGGCATCGCGGCGGCGGCTGAACATGCTTTCGCCGAAAAACGCGCCGCCCAGCGCGACGCCGTAAAGGCCGCCGGCCAGCGTCCCGTCCGCCGCCCACACCTCCACCGAATGCGCATGGCCGCGGTGGTGCAGCGCGGCATAGGCCGATTCGATCTGCGGATTGATCCAGGTATCCGGCCGATCCCCGGTGCTTTCCGCGCAGAGCGCCACCACGTCCGCGAACCGGGTGTCGGCCGTGACGGTGAACCGATCCGAGCGGATCGTCTTGGCCAGCGAACGCGCGAGCCGGAAGCCGTCCAGCGGCAGGACCCCGCGCTTGCGCGGTTCGACCCAATAGACGTCGGGCGCATCGCGGCTGTCCGCCATCGGGAAGACGCCGACCGCATAGGCCCGGAGCAGCAGGTCGGGATCCAGCGTCTTCATCGCGCCCAAGATGGCGGCTGGGGCACCAATTGCAAAGGGGGGCGCGAGGGCATCGCGATCGTTCCGGCGGCGGCAGGATCTCTGTAACCCTTTGCATCGGATTCGCGTATCATGCGGGACGACGGGAGACGCGACATGGCGACAACGGCATCGGCAGCGGCATCGGATGACAGGCCGCTGGTGAAGCGGCATCGCGGCGTGGTCCGTATCTGGCACTGGATCAACGCGGTCACGGTGTTCGTGATGCTGATGAGCGGGCTGATGATCTTCAACGCGCATCCGCGGCTCTATTGGGGGCACTATGGCGCCAACCCGGATGTCGCGTGGCTGGAAATCGGATCGACCGGCGATGCCGGTTTCGTCCGGGTGGGGCCGGTGCATGTCCCCACCACCGGCGTGCTGGGATATTGGCATGACAAGAATGGCGCGCTGCAGCGGCGGGCATTTCCCGGCTGGGCGACGATCCCGGGCGGGTACAGCCTGTCCGCCGCGCGGCGCTGGCACCTGTTCTTCGCCTGGCTGCTGGTGGTGCCGGGCGTGCTGTTCTGGCTGTGGAGCCTGACGCGCGGCCATGTGCGCGATCTGACGCCGACCCGCGCCGAACTGACCCCCGCGCATGTCTGGGCCGATGTGAAGAACCATGCGCGGCTGCGGTTTCCGGCCGGGCAGGCGGCGCTCAAATACAACATCCTCCAAAAACTCAGCTATTTCGGGGTCGTGTTCGGGTTGCTGCCGCTGCTCGTCCTGACCGGGCTCGGCATGTCGCCGGGCATGGTCGCGGCGTGGCCGTGGCTGCTCGATCTGTTCGGCGGACGGCAATCGGCGCGGTCGCTGCACTTCATCGCGATGGCGTTGCTGGCAGGCTTCATCCTGGTCCACCTGACGATGGTGCTGCTGGCCGGGCCCTATAACGAGGTGCGATCGATGGTGACCGGCCGGTTCCGGCTGCCGCCCGAGCGCGCCGATGCCAAGCAGGAGGAACTGGCATGAGCGCGTTCACACGGCGTCGGTTGATCGGCGGTGCGGGGCTGGCGGGGGCGGGGCTGCTGCTGCCGAGGTGCGACCGGCTGAACGATACGGAGAGTGTCCGGGAGACATTGCGGCTGGGCGAGCGCGTGACGATGACGGCGCAGCGCCTGGTGACCGACCGGACCGCATTGGCGCGGGAATATGATGGCGGAGACATCAGCCCCATCTTCCGGGCGAACGGGACGCGCATGCCGACCGGGGCCGACTATGCCGCCCTGCTGGCCAACGGGTTCAGAGACTGGCGGCTGGTGATCGACGGCATGGTGGCGCGGCCCTTGTCGCTGTCGCTGGCGCAACTGGGCGCGATGCCGGCGCGCAGCCAGACGACGCGGCATGACTGCGTCGAGGGGTGGAGCGCGATCGGCCGCTGGACGGGCACGCCGCTGAAGCTGTTGCTGGATGCGGCGGGTGTGCGGAACACGGCCGGCTACCTAATCTTCCACTGCGCCGATCTGTACGGTGCGCGGCCCTATTATGAGTCGATCGACATGATCGATGCGCTGCACCCGCAGACGATCCTGGCGTGGGCGCTCAACGGGCGGATGCTGCCGGTGGGCAATGGCGCGCCGCTGCGTCTGCGGGTCGAGCGGCAACTGGGTTATAAACAGGCAAAATATCTGATGCGGATCGAAGCCATCGCGGATCTGCGGCCCATCTATGGCGGCAAGGGCGGGCTGTGGGAGGATACCAACGATTATGAATGGTATGCCGGCATCTGAGCCCGGTCGCGCCGGGCCGGATCATCGGCGGGGCTGGTGGAGCTGAGCGGAATCGAACCGCTGGCCTCTGCAGTGCGATTGCAGCGCTCTCCCATCTGAGCTACAGCCCCAGACCCGTGGCCGCAGTCTCTAGCGACGTGGGCGGGCGGTGGCAACGGCCGAAATGATTTTTCGGCGGCGTCACGGGTTTCGGTCGCCGCGCGCCGGGCCGGGCACGGACCGGGCACGGAATCGTTACGCTTCATCGCCTTATCCATGTCAGTCACCTGACGTAGCGGAACCGCGGTCGGCGTCCGGCATTGAACCCGCAGGATCGCGCCGCAACACATCATGACGGCGCCTCCACCCAAGCAGGAGAAGCTTTCATGGCTTATGAACGCGACGAGGATGGTTACGGCCGGGGCCGGATGGGCGAGCGTTATGGCGCGCGATCGGATCGCGACCGCGGACCTTACGGCTATGGACCGGAACGCGGACGGGGTGATCGCGAGCGCGGACCAGCCGCGCGCGGACCCGACTATCGCGGCGGGCGGCGTGACTATGGCGGGCAGCCCCAAGGCTATGATTATGAGGATCGCGGCTTCTTCGAACGGACCGCGGATGAGGTCCGGTCGTGGTTCGGTGACGAGGAGGCGGAGCGCCGCCGTCATTATGACGAGCGCTACGGCGACCGCGAACAAGGTCGGTATGGCGAGCGGGATGCCGGCCAGGATCGCAGCGGCGGATACCGGGAACGTGACCGGTCGTCCGATGGCGATTACGGCGTCGGCGTGCCGCGTAGTTCCGGCGGGCGCTATGCCGGCGGCGGTGTCGGCGCGCCGGGTTTCGGTGGGCAGGGCCGCAGCGATTTCGGCGGAGGCCCGACCGGTGGCGGCGATTTCGGTGCCGGACGCGGTGCGGGTGCGACGATGGCCTATGGGCTGGGTGCCGGTCAGGACCGGGAACAATGGGGTCACGATCCGAACTACCGGTCGTGGCGCGACCGTCAGGTCGAGAGTTTCGACCGCGACTATGACGAATATCGCCGCGAACATCAGTCGAAGTTCGAAAGCGAGTTCGCGACGTGGCGCACCGGCCGCCAGACGCAGCGCGAGGCGCTGAACAAGGTGCAGGAACATCAGGAAGTGGTCGGGTCCGATGGTGCGCATGTCGGCACCGTCGACAAGGTGCGCGGCGACCAGATCATCCTGACCAAGAATGATCAGGATGCCGGCGGCCACCACCATGCGATCCCGTCATCGTGGATCGACCAGGTCGACGATCGCGTGATCCTGCGCAAGTCGTCGACGGAGGCGAAGGCGCATTGGCGGGATATCGAGCGCAACAGCCCGATGTTCGGCGGCAATCAGGATCGCGACCGGGCGAACGCGACGTCGCCGCAGCAGCGGACGGCCGATGACGCCACCGGTCCCCATGCGCTGAACCGGAGTTTCCCCGGCACCTACTGAACCCCCGAACGGTTCCCGTGGAAGGGGCTCGGCCAGCATGGCCGGGCCCCTTTTGCTTTACGTGCACGGAAGGCAGGGCTAGACCCGCCCGACAATCAAGAATGGAGACGGATATGGCACGCGCCTGGACCCTGACATCACGCCCGACGGGGATGCCGACCCACGACAATTTCGCGCTGGTCGATGCCGACCTGCCGACGCTGGACGACGGCATGATCCGCGTTCGCAACCATTGGCTGTCGGTCGATCCCTACATGCGCGGCCGGATGAACGACGTGAAGAGCTATGTCCCGCCGTTCGCGATCGGGGAGCCGATGCAGGGTGGCGCGGTGGGCGAAGTGGTCGAGAGCCGCGCCGATGGCTTCGCCGTGGGTGACCGGGTGGTCCACATGGCGGGGTGGCGCGACGAGGCGGTGATCCCGGCGGCGGGCGCGCAGAAGATCCCGCACGGCGACATTCCGATGCAACGCTATCTCGGCCATCTCGGCATGCCGGGAATGACCGCATGGTTCGGCCTGCTGGCCGTCGCGGAGGCGAAGGCCGGCGACACGGTGTTCGTGTCGGCCGCCGCGGGCGCCGTCGGATCGGCGGTGGTGCAGATCGCCAAGGCCAAGGGCATGACCGTGATCGGTTCGGCCGGCGGCGCGGACAAGGTGGCACTGGTCGAAAGCCTGGGCGCGGATGCCGCGATCGATTACAAGGCCGGCGGATCGCTGGCCAAGGCACTGGGCGCGGCGGCACCCAAGGGCATCGACGTCTATTTCGACAATGTCGGCGGCGCGCATCTGGACGCGGCGCTGGCGTGCGCGCGCGATCGGGCGCGGTTCGCGATCTGCGGCATGATCGAAGGCTATAACAGCGCGGAGCCGGCGCAGCTGCGCTACCTGATGCGGATCATTTCCGCCCGCATCCAGCTGCGCGGGTTCATCGTCAGCGACTTCCAGAGCCGGGTGGGCGAATTTTACAGCGAGATGGGCGCACTGGTCGCGGCGGGAAAGATCCGGAGCGAGGAGACGATCAAGGAGGGGCTGGAGACTACGCCAGAAGCATTCCTCGGTCTGTTTTCGGGCGGCAATGTCGGGAAGATGCTCGTCCGGGTCTGAACGCGTCCTGCCCGGCATCGTCTGCGCTCGCCACCCCGACATCGGCCGGGGTGGCGCCCTGCTGATCGGATGACGTCAGGCGAAGGTGTCGCACTGCGCGGGGTCGCCGGTGGTTAGCCCGCGCTGGAGCCATTGCTGGCGCTGCGCCGAACTGCCGTGCGTGAAGCTGTCCGGCGTCACGCGGCCCTGGGCTTCGCGCTGGAGCGTGTCGTCGCCGATCGCGGCGGCGGCGCGCAGCCCTTCCTCGACATCGCCGGGCGACATCAGGTTCGGATTGCGCGCGGCCCAGACGCCGGCATAGCAATCCGCCTGCAACTCGACCTTGACCTGGACCGCATTGCCCTCGGTCTGCGATACCGCCTGTTGCGCGCGGTGCGCCTGATCGAGCGTCCCGGTCAGGTCCTGGATGTGATGGCCGACCTCATGCGCGATGACATAGGCCTGCGCGAAATCACCGGGCGCGCCGAAGCGTTGCTGTAGTTCGTTGTAGAAGCTGGTGTCGAGATAGACCTTCTTGTCGGTGGGGCAGTAGAAGGGGCCCATCGCCGATTGCGCGGTGCCGCAACCGGATTGTCCGCTGCCGCCGTAGAAGCTGAGCCCGGCGGGCGTATAGGTCTGGCCACGGGCGGCAAAGAGCTTGCCCCAGGTGTCTTCGGTGCTGGCGAGCACCTGGCACGAGAATTTCTTGGCGGGTTCGGAGGTGCAGATCTGCGCCGCGCTTTCGCCCGTGGTGCGCGGCGCCTGCCGCGTCGGCGCGCCGCCGGTGATCAGCGACAGCGGGTTCATGCCGAACAGCATCGCGCCGAGCGCGAGCACGACGATGCCGCCGATCCCGAACCGGCTGGCGACAAAGCCGAGCAGCAGGCCGAAGATGCCGCCACCACCACCTCCACCGCCAAAGCCGCCGCCGCCGCCGGACCCCTGACCCTGATCCTCGACATTGTCGCTGGTCCGATAATCGTCGAGCCGCATGGTGATAGCCCCTTTCGTTCCACCCACAATGTCCGGAACGGCAAAGCGGTTGCAATTCCTGTTTCGGAACCGCGGCAACAGCGCTTGTCGCGGGCGTAGGCGCGGCTTAGGCAGGCATATCGACGCTGTATAGGGCCGGATCGGCCGATGCCGCGACCATCATGCGCTGAGGATCCCGTCTCCATGAAATCCGCTTTCCGCCTGTCCAGCCTGCTTCTTGCGTCCGGCGCGTTGCTGGGGGCGGCGCCGGCGCCGCTGGTGCAGCAGCCGGGCCGGCTGCCGCCGGAGGTCGTGCCGACGCATTACGACATCATGGTCGAACCCAATGCGGAGAAGCTGAGCTTCACCGGTCAGGAAACGGTGACGATCGCCGTGGCGCGGCCGACGACGCGGATCGTGCTGAACGCGGCCGACCTGGCGGTGGGCTACGCCACGCTGGACGGCGATGTGAAGCCGGCGAAGCTGGCGCTGGATGCCGCGGCGCAGACGCTGACGCTGGATTTCGACCGGCCGGTCGCGACCGGGACGCACACGTTGGCGATGAGCTTTTCGGGCAAGATCAACGAAAGCGCCGCCGGGCTGTTCGCGGTCGATTATCAGGACGGCAACAGCCCCAAGCGCCTGCTGGTGACGCAGTTCGAGCCGGCCGACGCGCGCCGGTTCGCGCCGATGTGGGACGAGCCCGCCGCCAAGGCGACCTTCACGCTGACCGCGGTCACGCCCAAGGGGCAGTCCAGTTTCTCCAACATGCCGATCGCGTCCGAGGCGAAGCGCGCCGATGGCAAGACCGTGGTGACGTTCCGGCAAAGCCCGAAGATGTCCAGCTATCTGCTGTTCCTGGGTCAGGGCGAGATCGAGCGGAAAGCCCGCATGGTCGGCAATGTCGAGGTGGGCGTGATCACCCGCAAGGGCGCGATCGACCAGGCCGACTATGCGCTGGATGCCGCCGCGCGGATCCTGCCTTATTATAACGACTATTTCGGCGTGCCGTATCCCTTGCCGAAGCTGGACATGATCGCGGCGCCGGGATCGAGCCAGTTCTTCTCCGCGATGGAGAATTGGGGGGCGATCCTGTATTTCGACCGGGCGGTGCTGCTCGATCCGAAGCTGTCGACCGAATCGCAGCGGCAGGACATCTTCAACGTCGTCGCGCATGAAATGGCGCATCAATGGTTCGGCGATCTGGTCACCATGCAGTGGTGGGACGATCTGTGGCTGAACGAAGGTTTCGCATCCTGGATGGCGGCGAAGGTGACGGGGGACCTGAACCCCAGCTGGAACATCCCGGCGCAGGATGTGGCGAACGCGCGGCAGGCGGCATTCTCCGTCGATGCGCGCTCCTCCACCCATCCGATCGTGCAGAAGATATCGACCGTGGACGAAGTGTCGCAGGCGTTCGACACGATCACCTACCAGAAGGGGCAGGCGGTGATCCGCATGCTGGAGGGCGCGGTGGGCGCCGATCCGTTCCGGAACGGCGTGCGCGCCTATATGGCGCGGCATCAATATGGGAACACCGTTACCGACGATCTGTGGCGGGCGGTGTCGGGATCGGCGGGCCGGCCGGTCAAGCCGTTCATGGACAGTTTCACGTTGCAGGGCGGCGTCCCGCTGATCCGCGGGACGGAGCCCGTGTGCATGGGCAACGTCACCCTGATCGGCCTGTCGCAGGGGAGATTCGGCCTGGATGCGGCGTCGAAGGCGGATCGGCGCTGGCTGGTGCCGGTCGAACTTTCCGCCGGTGGCGCATCGACCACGAAGATCGTGAGCGGCGTCAAGCGGCAGCCGGCGACCGCGGCGGGATGTGGCCTGCTGGTCCTCAACCCCCGGCAGCAGGGCTATTACCGGACCTTGCCCGCCGCCGGCCATTTCGATGCGCTGAGCCGCGGGTTCGCGACGCTGGCGCTGACCGACCAGCTGGGCCTGATGGGCGACAGCGTGGCGTTGGCCAATGGCGGCTATGCGCCGCTTGATCGCTATCTGACGCTGGTCGACCGCATCCCGCAGGACAGCGACCCGATCGTGTGGGACCTGGCGGCGACGCAGTTGCGCAGCCTGGACGCGTTGCTGGACGGCGACCCGGCGCAGGTGGCGTTCCGGACGCGGGCCCGCGCGCTGCTGGCGCCGCAATTCCGCCGTGTCGGCTTCGAAGCGCGGCGCGGGGAGGCGCCGTCCGACAGCATCCTCCGCGAAACATTGATCCAGACGCTGGGCGGCATGGCCGACCCCGACGTGGTGGCGGGCGTGCGCCGGCTGGTCGCGGGCGGGCTGGACGATATTCCGGGCGCGGTGCGCGAACCGGTGACCAGCGTGTTCCTGGCCAATGCCACGCCGCAGCAATGGGAACAGATGCGCCGGCTGGCCGCGACGTCGAAGGATACGGGCGTGAAGCGCAGCCTGTATTCGCGGCTGGGAACGGTCGAGGATCCCGCGCTGGCGCAACGCGCGCTCGACCTGGCGCTGACCACCGAAGCCAGCGTGCCGGACCGCGCGAACATCATCCGCGGCGCATCCTATGCCCATCCCGCGCTGACGTTCGACTGGGCGGTGGCGCACAAGGATCAGGTCAATGCCCTGGTCGAGGCGAGTTCGCGGCCGCGTTACATCGTCGGGCTGGCGGGGCAGGCGTCCGATCCGGCGGTGGCGACGCGGGTGACCGCCTATGCCGCGGCCAACCTGCCCCCGGCATCGCGGCAGGGGGCGGAGACGGCGGTGTCGCAGATCCGCTACCGCGCCGGGTTGAAGGCGGCGCACCGCGCGCCGCTGGCCGCCTGGTCGCAGCGCGCGGCCCGCTGATGGCCGATCGCGATCCCGCCCGCCCGCCGCGCCGTGGGCGGGCGCTGCCCCTGCCCGACGAGGTCGCGCTCGTCCTGCAGGGCGGGGGGGCGCTCGGTTCCTATCAGGCCGGCATCTATGAGGCGCTGGCCGAGGCGGGGATCGAGATCGACCGGGTCGCGGGCATTTCGATCGGCGCGGTCAACGCCGCGATCATCGCCGGCAACCCGCCCGAACGGCGCGTGGCGCGGTTGCGGCAATTCTGGACGATGCTGTCGGGGATGCTGCCCAGCTTCCCGATCTGGCAGACGACCGATGCACGCGAATGGTTGCACGAATGGTCGGCGGCGATGGTCGCGACATTCGGCGTGCCGGGATTCTTCCGGCCGCGGATGGTGCCGCCGATGCTCGCCATCCCCGGCACGCCCGACGCGCTCAGCTTCTACGACAGCACGCCGCTGCGCCAGACGCTGGACGAACTGATCGACTGGGATCTGCTGAACGACGGGCCGGTGCGGGTGTCGGTGGGCGCGGTCGATGTCGACAGCGGCAATTTCCGCTATTTCGACAGCGCGGTCGAGCGGCTGGACGCGCGCCACATCATGGCATCGGGCGCGTTGCCGCCGGGGCTGCCGCCGGTCGAGATCGATGGGCGGCATTATTGGGACGGCGGGCTGGTGTCGAACACCCCGCTGTCGCATGTGCTGGATACGCAGTCGGCCGACATGCTGGTGTTCCAGGTCGATCTGTTCCCCGCATCGAACGACCATCCGCGCACGATCATGGACGTGGCGGCGCGCGCCAAGGAAATCCAGTTCAGCAGCCGGACGCGGCAGGTGTCGGACACCATGATCCGCCTGCGCGCCGAGCGCGAGCGCATCCGGCGCGTGCTGGCCAAGCTGCCGCCCGAGCTGTGCGACGATCCCGACGTGATGGCGCTGCGCGATGCGGCGCGCGATTATGCCGCCAATGTCGTGCAACTGATCTACCGCGCCAACGCCTGGGAAGGCGGATCGCGCGATTACGAGTTTTCCGCGCGGACGATGGACGAACATTGGGCGGCCGGCCGTGCGGCAGTGGCCGAAACGATGACCCATGCCGGGTTGGTGGCCAGCAACATCCTGGACGGGAAGACGGCGGCGTTTGACCTTGGGAAGCGGTAGGGGTGGGGTGGTGATGCTGAAGGGGCGGGTGTCGATGTTCAGGATCGTCTTTACATGACGGCTTGTGCCCACAGCCGGACGCTCAGGTGAGCGATCCGGGCTCCCGATAGCGGCCATTCTTTAAGCGCGATCTTTCCCGTTTCTCCGTCTCCGACAGGCCATTTCGGGAATGAGCAATCGGGAACAGATTTTGGGAAAAGGAATGCCTCGGACGGCTTTCGGCTCGATCACGCGGGCTACTGTCCCGCTATGGGTTCGTTTGTGAGAAAATCCGAACGCTCGTTTTGGCTCGACGGGAGGATAAACGGCAACTGGCGGAATCCTACCCCCTTTTCAAAATAAGGTATGAGCTATATAGGTGATGTATGTCACTCTTAGTCCTTAAAGCGCAGCGCGCATTGTTCTTGATCGGACTAATATTATGCGGTGGACCTGGAAGTTGCGCCTTTTACTTTGTGGTAGCGTTCGCGGATGACGGGTGGGAACCTTTATTATGGTTTTTCGGATTCTTAGCACTATTAGGTTTTGGATATTGGAAAACGGATCGTCAAATCGAACGCCTTGAACGCGAGGACGATTGAGACCGTATTCCTGCAGAGGTCACAACTCGAAATTAGATCGTCCGCTTTTCACGAACGATTGAACCCGCCACCAAACCCGGCCATTCCCGCTGAACGATCCTTTTTGAGAAAGGCGGAAGCCGCGCGACGTCGGCTAACGCCACCCGCCTCCCCGAATGCAGGCGGTCCGCTTTCCAGCGAGGCTGTGTGAAAACGTCTCGTCGCGGGCGCGACGAACAACATGTGAATCAAGGAGCGCTTGACGGCGCAATTCTGGAGCCAAGGCTGTGCCGCCCTTGGATCAATGTTGCGCTGCGATGGCGATGTTTCGCGTTGTCACGCAGCCTCCACCAAATGCGGACGCTTCTCCTACAATAATCTGCTCCAGAGCCTGAAAATAGAGCGCATCTTCGATATGATCGGCAAGCTGTCGCTGTCCTACCCCGATCCCCTCGCTTATCCTCCGCGCTCGGCGCTTCGAGCACACCAATGATCGCACACGCTCCCGCCCGTCCGCCGTCCAGGCGGGACCCTGTGTGACCTTTGTTGGAGTGCCGCCATGGTTGCGGGGGGCGCCGCGCGCGCGGTAGGGTGGGGCGGTCCGTCTGTTCCCTCGACCCGGAGACCCGCATGTTCCTGCACGGCAAGACCGCTCTCATCACCGGTTCCACATCGGGCATCGGCCTGGCCTATGCCAGGGCGCTGGCTGCGGAGGGGGCGGCGGTGATGATCAACGGATTTGGGGACGCCGCCGCGATCGAGCAGGAGCGGCAGGGGCTGGAGGCGCTGTCGGGGGCGAAGGCGGCGTATAGCGCGGCCGACATGACCAGGCCCGAGCAGATCGCGGCGATGGTGGCGGAGTGCGCCGCGACGCTGGGCGGGCCGGATATCGTCATCAACAATGCCGGCATCCAGCATGTCGCCCCGATCGAGGCGTTCCCGCCGGAAAAGTGGGACGCGATCATCGCGATCAACCTGACGTCCGCCTTCCATGTCATCCGTGCCGCGGTACCGGGGATGAAGGCGAAGGCATGGGGCCGGATCATCAACACCGCGTCCGCGCATTCGCTGGTCGCGAGCCCGAACAAGGCCGCCTATGTCGCGGCCAAGCACGGGCTGGCGGGGCTGACCAAGACCGTGGCGCTGGAAGTGGCGGAGCATGGCATCACCGCCAACTGCATCAGTCCGGGCTATGTCTGGACGCCGCTGGTGGAGAACCAGATCCCCGATACGATGAAGGCGCGCGGGCTGACGCGCGAGCAGGTGATGCACGACGTCCTGCTGGCGGCGCAGCCGACCAAGGAATTCGTGACCGCGGAGCAGGTCGCCGCGCTGGCGCTGTATCTGTGCGGCGATGCCGCCAAGGCGATCACCGGCGCGAACCTGTCGATGGACGGAGGCTGGACCGCGGCGTGAGCCGCGCCACGGCGCCGGTTGCGCCGCGGGCCGATCGGGTTATGCTCCGTTGGTCTGCAGGAGCCCCGATGCGCCGATCCTTGTCCATCCTGCCGCTACTGTGGCTGACCGCCGGCTGCGGCGGGGCGGGTGGACCGCGACCGGATGCGCAGATCGCGGCGGCTTCCCCTCCGGCCCCGGCCCCTAGCCTGCCGGCCGGCACCTGGCGCGCGGTGGCGACGGTGCAGGATCGCGCGCGGCTGCGCAATTGGCGGACGGCTCTGGTGGCGGCGCTGGCGCAGGCGGGCAAGAGCGCCGGCCCCCGGATCGCGGCCGAAGGCGTGCTGTTGCAACCCGACCGCGCGCTGCCCGGTCCGGTGCCGCCGGCGGGCGCCTATCGCTGCCGCGTCATCAAGCTGGGATCGCGGGCATCGGGAATGCTGGATTATGTCGCCTATCCGGCGTTCCGGTGCCGCATCTCCGCGGCGGGGCCGGACGGGCGGCTGGCTTTTGCCAAGCTGGATGGATCGCAACGGCCGGTGGGGACGCTGTACCCGCAGGATGAGGAGCGCATGATCTTTCTGGGCACGATGGTGCTGGGCGACGAGCGGCGGCCGCTGGCCTATGGCAGCGATCCCGAACGCGACATGGCGGGTGCTGTCGAACGGATCGGGCCGCGGCGCTGGCGGCTGCTGCTGCCGTCCCCGCGCTGGGAATCGCTGTTCGACGTGATGGAACTGGTGCCGGGCTGAACCGACGGGGAATGACGATGCGGATGATGACGATGGGGCCGGCGGCGGCGTGTCTGGCGCTGATGGCGGCGCCGGCGCTGGCCGATCCGCTGGCGGATGCGGTGAAGGCGGACATGCCGCAGCTGCTGGAGATCTACCGCGACCTGCATGCGCATCCGGAACTGAGTTTCGAGGAGGTGCGCAGCGCCGCGATCCTGGCGGCGGAGGCGAAGCGGCTGGGCTTCACGGTCACCACCGGGGTCGGCAGGACCGGCGTGGTTGCGGTGATGCAGAACGGTCCGGGGCCAGTCGTGCTGCTGCGCGCCGACATGGATGCGCTACCGCTGGTCGAGCGGACCGGCCTGCCGTTCGCGAGCACGGTGACCGCACGGACGCGCGAAGGCGCCACCACCGGAGTGATGCACGCCTGCGGGCACGACACGCACATGACCGCGTGGATCGGGACCGCGCGGCGACTGGCGGCGATGAAGGATCGCTGGTCGGGCACGCTGGTGATGGTGGCGCAACCGGCGGAGGAGATCGGGCTGGGTGCGAAGGCGATGCTGGACGACGGGTTGTATCGCCGGTTTCCGAAGCCGGCCTTCGCGGTCGCGTTCCACGACAGCGCCGCGCTGCCCGCCGGGACGATCGGCTATGCCGATGGTTACACCATGGCGAACGTCGATTCCGTCGACCTGCTGGTGAAGGGCGTCGGTGGGCACGGCGCCTATCCGCAGCTGGCGAAGGACCCGATCGTGCTGGCGGCGCGGATCGTGACCGCGTTGCAGACGCTGGTCGCGCGGGAAATCGACGCGCAGGACGCGGGCGTGGTGACGGTCGGCAGCTTCCTGGCCGGGGCCAAGCACAACATCATCCCGGACGAGGCAAAGCTGCAGCTGACGGTGCGCAGCTATACGCCGCAGGTGCGCAAGACCCTGCTCGACGGGATCGGGCGGATCGCGCGCGGCGAGGCGATCGCGGCGGGAATGCCGGAGGATCGGATGCCGGTGGTGGTGGTAAAGGACGAATTCACCCCCGCGACGCGCAACACCCAACCCCTGACCGGCCGTGTGACCGCTGCGCTGGGCCGCCGGTTCGGCAGCGCGCGCGTGGTGCAGCAGCGCGCGCAGATGGGGGGCGAGGATTTCAGCCGGTTCAGCCTGGACCAGCAGGGGGTGCAGAGCCTGCTGTTCTGGGTGGGCGGCGTGCCGCAGGCGCAGTGGGATGCGGCCAAGGGCGACATCACCAGGCTGCCGTCGATCCACAGCGCCTTCTGGGCGCCCGACGCCGGCGTCACCATCGCCACCGCAACGGAGGCGATGGTGACGTCCGCACTGGAGCTGATGCCGAAGGGGTAGGTGCGGAGGGAGGGGGCGGTTGTCCGGCTCCGTCCGCCTGGACACGAAAACGGGCGCACACGAAAACGGGCGCGGTCCGTGAGGACCGCGCCCGCTGCGTCACGACTGGCCCGAAGGCCGGTTCGGGATCAGAGGTGGAACACGACGCCGGCCATCGGACGGATGCTGTGCATGTCGTAGGTCGTCGCTTCCAGGCGCAGGCGGACGCCCGAATTGCCGGTCAGGCCGCCGAGACCGATGTCCTTCGGGCCGACTTCGACGCCGAGGCCATAGGCCCAGTTGTCGTCCTTGCCCTTGTCCTTGGTGTCGACCCACTGGTAGCCGACCTTGCCGTAGATCAGGCCGCTCTCACCAGCGCGCGCACCGACGCGGCCATAGACGCCATATTCCCAATCCAGGCCGCTGAAGCCCTTCGCGACATTGCCCTCGACGCCGACGAAGCCCGGGCCGACCGCGACATTGGCGCCGACGAAGCCTTCGACCAGGCCGCCGTCGGGGCAACCCGAACCGGCGTTGCAGTTGGAGGTCAGCGGACCCTGATTGTCGCTGTCGAAATCATGATAGCCGCCCTGAACACCGAAATAGGGCTCAAGCGCGAAGGCCGCGGTGCCGTCCGGGGCAGCGTCCTGCGCAAAGGCAGCGGCGGGGGTGATGGCGGCGCCCACGAGCGCGGCGAGGAGGAATTTGTTCATCGGATAACCTTCCGTTCAAGCTACTTTACAACGCCACCAAAGTTCCCGTCGGCGGCAGCCCCCATCGAAACCGACAAACCGCCCGCTGGTTGCAGCATCCGGCGGATACATCGGAACTGTTGCGGAAGGGGCACAGTTTTGTACGGGCACCCGCAAACGGCTGCGTCGTGGGAGAGCCGCTAACGGAGGCTTGCGCAGAAAGCGAGATGCTGCGTGGCAGCAAATTGGTCTTTCGTGTCAATTCTGCCACGATCGATGATGGTGCCATCGGCAAGCCTGCGCGATCGCGGATGGGCTGCGGCGATCCGCAAACGGCAATACCTGAGCAATACCACAATGTTGGCCGGGCAGCGATCGTCCCCTGTAGGATAATCCATGTTGGGTGTCGTGCGATTGTGTGCTTGTCTGCATTTCGACATCGTTGCGGGAGGGGCGGCATGACGGAACGCAAGATTTTCGCGGGCGCGCGGGTGCGGCGCTTGCGGCGCGGGCGCGGATTGACGCAGGCCGCGATGGCGGAGGCGCTGGCGATCAGCGCAAGCTATCTGAACCTGCTGGAGCGGAACCAGCGGCCGTTGACGGCGGCGCTGATGCTGAAATTCGCGGATGCGTTCGATATCGATCCGCGCCTGCTGGCGGCCGATGCGCCCGGTGGCGGCGCCGAAGCGATGCGACGCCGGCTGAGCGATCCGATGTTCGCCGATCTGGAGATCGACCGGACCGAGATCGACGAGTGGCTGGCCGCCGCACCCGCCGGGGTGGAGGCCTTTGCACGCGCGTTCGATCGCATGGGCGGCGGGGGCGAGACCGCAGCCGATGATCCGGTGGCGCCGGTCCGTCGCGAGATCGAACGCTGGCGCAACCATTTCGCCGATCTGGATGTCGCGGCGGAAACGCTGGCGGACGAATTGCGGCTGGGCGCGGGCGACCTGTACGGCGCGATCGCGGAACGGCTGCGCGTACGGCACCAGCTCGGCCTCCGCATCCTGCCGGTGGACGTGATGCCGGACCGATTGCGCCGGCTGGACCTGCATGCGCGGCAGTTGCAGCTGAGCGAGGTGCTGGACCCGGCGTCGCGGACGTTCCAGGCGGCGTTCCAGCTGGGCCAGTTGGAGGCGAAGGCGGAGATCGACGCGCTGGTGACGGGTGCCGGCTTTGCCGACCGCGCCGGGGAGCGGCTGTTCCGCCGGCATCTGACATCCTATTTCGCGGCGGCGGTGATGATGCCCTATGGCCGGTTCCTGCGCGCGTGCGAGGCGACCGGTTATGACATCGAACTGATGCAGCGGCGGTTCGGTGCGGGGTACGAGATGGTGGCGCACCGCCTGACGACGCTCAGCCGCGTCGGTGCCCGGGGTCTGCCCTTCTTCATGCTGCGGATCGATCGCGCCGGACAGGCGAGCAAGCGCTATGCGGGCGCATCGGCGGCCCCGCTGGTGGAGGCTGGCCCCTATTGCCCGCTATGGCCGCTGGCGCAGGCGTTCGACCGCGCCGGCGAAACCGTGACCGCGCTGGTGATGCCGGAGGATGGCAGCCGCTGGTTCACGCTGGCACGGGCGGTGCGGCCGCAGACGCGCTCACCCGGCGGCGTGCGCGCCGAATTCGTGGTGGGGCTGGGCGTGGCCGCGGAACTGGCGCCTGCCTTGGTGCAGGCGCGCGGCCGGGATCTGACGATGGCGGCAACGCCGATCGGGCTGGGGTGCCGCCGCTGCACGCGGCCGGATTGCCCGCAGCGATCGGAACCGCCGGCCGGAATGACGCTGTTGTTCAACGAACGCGAACGCGGACTGACGCCGTTCCTGTTCGCCGGCGACTGAGTCGGAGGATCAGGCCCCGGCGGCGTCCAGCGCGGCGATGTCGTCCGGCGTCAGCACGATGTTCATGGCCGCGATCAGGTCCGTCACCTGATCCGGCCGGCTGGCGCTGGCGATCGGCGCGGTGATGCCCGGTTTCGCCATCAGCCAGGCCAGTGCGATCCGCGCGGGATTGGCGTCATGACGTTCGGCCACCGCATCGAGCGCAGCCAGGATCGCCCGCCCCCGCGGATCGAGATATTGGCCGACGCGTCCGCCGCGGGCGCCGGTCAGGTCCTCCGTCCGCCGATATTTGCCGGTCAGGAAGCCGTTGGCGAGGGCCGCATAGGGCACGACGCCGATGTTGCGGTCCAGGACCACCGGCAGGAGATCGGTTTCAAAGTCGTTCCGTTCGAGCAGATTGTAATGCGGTTGCAGGACCGTGAACGGGGTCAGCGCCTGCGCCGCGGCGACGCGTGCGGCTTCTTCCAGCCGGGCAGCGGTGAAGTTGGACGCGCCGATCGCACGCACCTTGCCCGCGCGGATCAGCGCATCGAACGCGCCGAGATAGTCGGCGATGGGCACATCCGGATCATCGCGATGCGCGAAATACAGGTCGATCTGGTCGGTACCGAGCCGCTGGAGCGAGGCATCGATGGCGGCGGCGATCCGGGCGGGGTGCAGGCCGGTTCCGCCGGGACCGGACAGCATGCCGACCTTCGTCGCGATCAGGACGGCGTCGCGCCGGCCGGATCGGCGCAGCCAGTCCCCCAGCACGGTTTCCGATTCGCCGCCCCGGTGACCGGGAACCCAGGCCGAATAGACATCGGCGGTGTCGATCATCGTGCCGCCGCCGTCCACGAATGCATCGAGAACCGCAAAGCTGGTCGCCGGGTCCGCGGTCCAGCCGAACACATTGCCGCCGAGCACCAGCGGCGCAATCGAGAGGCCGCTGCGCCCGAGTGGTCTGGTGTTCGTCATCATCGTCTCCACCGCCGTTCCGTCGCCATGCTCAACGGCGAGTCATGACGGTCGTTCCGATGGGGCCCGGCGTCATGCCGAACCGAACGGGCGATCCAGCGTGACATGACCGCGCTCCTTGAGGGCGGCGATCGCGCGCTTCACCTCCTGGCTTTCGCCTCGCGGCAGGATGAGGATGGCGTCGCCGGTCGCGACCACGATCAGGTCGGATACGCCAACCATCGCGACCAGCGGCCCGTCCGTCCGGATCAGGCAGCCGCGCGTATCGATCGCGACGACATCGCCGTGGATGGCATTGCCGTCGCCGTCCCGCGCGGCCAGCTGGTGCAGCGCGTCCCAGCTGCCGACGTCGGACCAGCCCATGGCCACCGGCACCACCACCACGCGATCGGCCTTTTCCATGACGGCATAGTCGATGGAGTCGGAGGGGCAGCCCGCGAAGGCGACGGGATCGGGGAAGATCCGGCCCGCTTCCCGCGCCGATCCGGTCAGCGCCGCGCGGGCGGCATCGGCGATCGCGGGGGCATGCGCATCAAGCGCCGCCATGTAGGCATCCGCTCGGAACAGGAAGATGCCGCCGTTCCAGTAATGGCCACCGGCATCCAGATAGGATTGCGCGGTGGCCCGGTCGGGTTTCTCCACGAACCGCGCGACGGCGTGGACGCCGTCGTCCAGCAGCGGGCCCGCCTGGATATAGCCATAGCCGGTTTCCGGCCCTTCCGGTTCGATCCCGAATGTCGCCAGCGCGCCGTCCGCCACCATCGGCAAGGCGCGATCGATCGCGGCGCGGAAGGCGTCGGGATCGGCGATGACATGGTCCGACGGCATGACCAGCAGGATGGCGGCCGGGTCAGCGGCGGCGGCGGCGAGCGCGATGGCCGGGGCGGTGTTGCGCGCCATCGGTTCCAGGATCAGCGCGGCCGGCAGGACGCCGATCGCGCGCAGCTGTTCCTCGATGATGTCGGCGTGGGCCGCGCCCGCCACCACGATCGGCGCGTCGAACCGTGCACCGTGCGGCGTCCGCCGGGCGGTGAGTTGCAGCATGGTATCGTCATGGGTGAGCGCGATGAGCTGTTTCGGGCGGCCGGTCCGCGACAGCGGCCACAGCCGGGTTCCGGAGCCGCCGGACAGGATGACGGGCACGATCTTCGTAGACGGCATCCGGTATTTCCCCCAATAGATCGCACCTGCCGGCCAGGCGCTTGCCAGCGTTCCAGCCGCCGAGGTTCCAGCTTCAGGAAATGTTCGGAAACTTGGTGCAGGAGCGATCGGATACCGAAGCGGCCGGGAACGGACAAGGCATGTGATCAGGCTGTTCAAACATTATGTGCCTTATGCGGTGCTGTTGCTGGCGGTTCTGGAATTCGGGTTGCTGGTTGCCTGTGCCGAAGCCGGCTGGGTGTTGCGGATCTGGCAGCTGGGGTCGCGGGTAGAACCGATCCAAAACCGGATGGCGCAATTGCTCAGCCTGGCGGGCGCGCTGCAACTGGCGATGCTGGCGGTCGGCGCCTATGGCACCGACGCGCTGCAATCGATGCGGTTTGCGGCGGCGCGGCTGCTGGTCGCCATGGTGCTGGGGCTGATCTTCCTGGCATTGCTGTTCTTTCTGACGCCCGGTCTGGTGCTGTGGCGGTCCAATTCCGTCTATGCGACCGGTGTCGCGTTTCTGGCGCTGATGCTGTTTCGCGCGCTGTTCGGCGGCATGATCGGCGGGCATGCGTTCAAGCGGCGGATCATGGTGCTGGGCGCAGGCCGGCGGGCAGAGCGGATTCGCGAACTGTCGAAGCTGCCGGGCGCCAGTTTCCTGGTCGTCGGCTATATCGGCATGACCCAGGATCCGCCGCGGATCACCTCGTCGATCCACCGCGATGCGATCGAAAGCCTGGCGGAGCATGTCGTCAACCTGAATGCCAGCGAAGTCGTGCTGGCGCTGGACGAGCGTCGCAACGCGCTGCCGCTGGCCGATCTGTTGCGGATCAAGACGACGGGCGTGCATGTCAACGAACTGTCGAGCTTTTTCGAGCGCGAGACGGGGCGGGTCGACCTGGACAGCGTCAATCCGTCGTGGCTGATCTTCTCGGACGGATTTTCATCCGGGCAGATGCTGTCGAAATTCGCGAAGCGGATCTTCGACCTGATCGTCAGCCTGGCGCTGCTGATCCTCGCCGCACCCCTGATCCTGCTGTTCGCGATCGCCATCAAGCTGGAAAGCCGCGGGCCGGCCTTCTATCGGCAGAAGCGAGTCGGTCTGTACGGCGTCGAATTCTCGATCCTGAAACTGCGATCGATGCGGGTCGATGCCGAGGTGGCCGGGCAGGCGATCTGGGCGGAGAAGGACGATCCGCGGATCACGCGCGTCGGCCGCATCATCCGCAAGGCGCGCGTCGACGAACTGCCGCAGGTGTGGACCGTGCTGACCGGCGACATGAGCTTCGTCGGGCCGCGCCCGGAACGCCAGCAGTTCGTGACCGACCTGGAGTCGAAACTGCCCTTCTATGCGGAGCGCCACATGATGAAGCCGGGTATTACCGGCTGGGCGCAGATCAATTATCCCTATGGCGCCAGCCTGGACGATGCGCGTCACAAGCTGGAATATGATCTTTATTATGCGAAGAATTACACCCCGTTCCTGGACCTGTTGATCCTGTTGCAGACGGTCAGGGTGCTGCTGTGGAACGACGGCGCGCGCTAAACGCGCCTGCCCACACTTCAACCGCGCGGCCCGAACGGCTAGAGCGCACGGTCATGCGCTGGCTTCTCCTTCTTCTGCTGACCCTGTCCACCCCCGTCGCCGCACAGGTGACAAGCCGCACCGACGCCGCCGAAGCGACGCTGACCACCGCGGCGGCCGAATTGCGGCGGATCGATCAGGCGTTCGACGCTTCCGCGACCAACGAGGTCCAGGCCAGCCTGCGCGACCGTGCGGTGATCGTGAAGGGGCTGGCCGACGATGCGGTCGCGCAGCTGACGCCCGAACTGGCGCTGGTGGATGCACGTATCGCGGAACTGGGGCCGAAACCGGCGGCGGCGGAGGCACCCGATATCGCGGCGCAACGGCGGGTCCTGGCCACGGCGCGCGGCGCAATCGACGGCGCGATCAAACGTGGCCGGCTGTTGTCGGTCGAAGCGACGCAGCTGTCCGACGAGATCGTGGATGCGCGTGCCGAACAATTTGGCGAACGCGTGTCGGCGCGGGTAGCGTCACCGCTCAGCCCCGCCCTGTGGGCCGACATCTGGCGCGATCTGCCGCGCGACGGCCGGCGGGTCGGGCGGTTCGCGGATGAGGTGGGGCGGACATTCTGGCGCGCGGCGCGCGGCGGCAATGCCTGGATGATGCTGGTCGGTGTCGGGCTGGCGGTGCTGCTCGCCTTCCCGATCCGGATCTGGCTGCGACGGGCAGGCCGGCGCTATGCGATCAACAGCGCACCCGGCAGCCGGGCGCGGCGCACCGGCCTGGCCCTGTGGTTCCTGCTGGTCGGAACGCTCAGCAACGCGCTGGCGGCGACTGCGGTGGTGCAGGGGCTGCGCTGGGCCGGCGCGCTCAGCCCGCGTGCGGACACGTTGGCGGGATATTTCCTGTTCGGCAGCACGATCGCCGCCTTCATGATCTCGCTGGGCGGCAGTCTGTTGCTGCGGCGGCAGCCGAGCTGGCGGCTGTTGCCGATCAGCGACGATGCCGCGACCGCGCTGCGTCCGCATAGCTGGGCAGTCGGGCTGATCACGCTGGTGGCGACGATGCTGCTGGCGGCCAATCGTGTTCTGGCCGTGTCGACGTCGGCCCGGGTGGCGGGTGAGGGGGCCGTCGCGCTTGCCTATGCGCTGCTGATCATCGCGGTGCTGGTCACGATCGCGCGGTTGCGGGCGGCGCGGGATGCCGAGCAGGCGGGCGGCGCGGGGGCCGAAACCGAGTCGCCGCACCGCGCCGCGATCACGCTGGTGCTGCTAACCGCCTGGACCGCGGTGGCGGTCGCGGTGGTGGGGGCCCTGTTCGGCTATGTCCCGTTCGCGCTGTTCCTGATGCGGGAAACGGTGTGGATCGCGGTGGTGGCGGGCGCGGTGACGCTGTTGCTGGCCGGCACCGACGATATCGTGACCACGATCTTCTCGTCCGACAGCCGGTTCGGGCGGGCGGCGCGATCCGGGATCGGCCTGCGCGGCGCTACGATCGACCAGATGGGCGTGCTGCTGTCGGCATTGCTGCGGCTGGTTCTGGTGATGCTGGCGCTGGCGTCCGTGCTGGTCGGGTTCCAGTCGGACCTGACATCGATGGTCGACCGCCTGACCGATGCCGCGAACGGGATCACGGTGGGTCAGGTGACGATCGCGCCCGGCGCGATCCTGCGCGCGCTGGCGGTATTGCTGGCCGCATTGGCGGCAATGCGTGCGGTCGGGCGCTGGCTGGAAACACGCTACCTGCCGGCGACCGCGCTGGACGCCGGCGCGCGCAATTCGGTGGCGACGATGGTGCGCTATGCCGGGATCATCCTGGCGGTGGTGTGGTCGCTGGCGTCGCTGGGCATCGGGATGGAGCGGATCGCGCTGGTGCTGTCCGCGCTGTCGGTCGGCATCGGTTTCGGTCTGCAGGCGATCACGCAGAACTTCGTATCCGGCCTGATCCTGTTGGCGGAACGACCGGTCAAGATCGGCGATCTGGTCCGCATCGGCGATCAGGAGGGCGACGTCCGGCGGATCAGCGTGCGCGCGACCGAAATCCAGATCGCGGACCGGTCGACGCTGATCGTCCCCAATTCCGAACTGATCACCAAGACGATCCGCAACATGACGCTGGCCGATCCGATCGGGCGGATGCAGATCGTGTTCGCGGTGCCGATCGGCAGCGACGTCGCGGCAGCCCGAACGATCCTGCTGGAAATCTATGCCGATCACCCCGGTGTGTTGAAGGATCCGGAACCGGTGGTGTTCATCGACGATCTGGCCGGCGGGCAGGTCAAGATGCAGAGCTTCGCCTATGTCGCGGGCCCGCGGGCCGCCTATCCGACGCGCAGCGCGGTCCTGTTCGAGATGATCGCCCGCTTCTCCGCGGCCGGCATCCACCTGGAAACCCCGCCGCAGGAGGTGCGATTGCGCCGCGACACACCGATCGCAGGCGGGGATGGCAGCGCAGCCCCCGCAGATCAGGCCTGATCGCGCAACCCGCGGCTGGCGGAGACGTCGCTCTGGCCCTGCGCCTGGGCGGCGGCCTCGATCAGGCGGATGCCGGTCGCGATGGCGACCTGGGGCGTCATCTGCACCGCGGCCAGATCCGGGCCGCTCGCGCTGACCAGGCCGTCCGTGATCGTGATGGTGATCGGCGTTTGCGGGGGGGGCGGTTCGTTCCAGTGCGCCATGACCGATCCTTCCGAACATGCGGAGGCATCCAATCGCACATCCTGCCGCAAGTTCCTAACTCAGGTTGGGAATCGCGCGCCTTTATTTCGCGCGGCGGCCGGTGCCGGTCGGGAACGGAAGCGGGGTTTTGACGGTAGAGACGGGACCAAGCGGATCGCGGACCGGCCATGGAAAGGATTGCAGCCATGCCCCATTATCATTTCAACCTGGCCGACGGATCGATCGATGCCGATCCGGACGGGGTCGACCTGCCCGACCTGATCCACGCGCGGATCGAGGCGGTCCGCTACCTGGCGGCGACGTTGAGCGACCGGCCGGACATGCTGTGGCCGCATGGCGAATACCGGGTCGAGGTGACGGATTCGAAAGGCTTGTTACTGTTCGTCGTGACGATGAGCATGCTGGACGCGCCGGCGACCGGAGGGGCCGGACCGGGCGACCTGCGCCACTGAACGCGCGGTTCCGATCCGCGCCATGTCACCGCATCGCAGCGAGGGTCAGGCGACCTGCGCGATGCCCATTTCCTCCGGGTCGCGCAGGACATAGCCGCGGCCCCACACGGTTTCGATATAATTGTCCCCGCCGCACGCCAGGCTCAACTTCTTGCGCAGCTTGCAGATGAAGACGTCGATGATCTTCAGTTCGGGTTCGTCCATGCCACCATAGAGGTGGTTCAGGAACATTTCCTTGGTGAGCGTGGTGCCCTTGCGGAGCGACAGCAGCTCCAGCATCGCATATTCCTTGCCGGTCAGGTGGACGCGGGCGCCATCGACCTCGACCGTCTTGGCATCCAGGTTCACCGCCAGCTTGCCGGTGCGGATGACCGACTGGCTATGCCCCTTGGACCGGCGGACGACCGCGTGGATGCGGGCGATCAGTTCCTCGCGGTGGAACGGCTTGGTAATATAGTCATCGGCGCCGAAACCGAGCGCGCGGACCTTGGAGTCCATTTCACCGATGCCCGAAAGGATCATCACCGGTGTCTGCACCTTGGCGACGCGCAGCTTCTTCAGCACGTCGTAGCCGTGCATGTCGGGCAGGTTCAGGTCGAGACAGATGATGTCGTAGTCATACAGCTTGCCGAGATCGAGACCTTCCTCGCCAAGATCGGTCGCGTAGACGTTGAAGCCTTCGCTATGCAGCATCAGTTCGATCGCCTTGGCGGTCGTAGGCTCGTCTTCGATCAGCAGCACGCGCATGTCGACAATCCCTGTCTGCTCGCCGGTGCCGGTCGTGGCGGCCGTGCGTTCGTCCATGTATTAACTATCGCTGGAATGAACGCAAAAGGTTAAGACGACCTTAAGCTGCCGTTCAAAAACCTCTGTTCGCCGTGCCTTTTGCGCATCACTCCTGTAGTTTCTCTTAAGATCGGTGCGGGGCATGCGACGAACGGCGCGGGATGGTGCCGCGGTTGCGCGCCGTCCCCATCCCCGTCATAGGCCGCGCATGCTGTCCGATAATGTCCTGTTCATCGATGCCGAAGCGATCGTGGTCGACAAGCCGGCGGGGTTGCCGGTCGACGAACCGCGCGACGGCGCGATATCGGTCGCAAACCATCTGGAAAGCCTGCGCTTCACGTTCCAGCGCTGGCCGACCATCGTCCACCGGCTGGATCGCGATACCTCCGGCTGCCTGCTGCTGGCGCGCACGCCGCGCGCGCATAAACAGTTTCAGGCCGCGTTCGAGGCCGGGACGGTGGTCAAACGCTATCTGGCGGTGCTGGACGGTGTTCCGGACGGCGAATCGGGCGAGATCGCGCTGCCGCTGGCCAAGGTGTCGACGCGTGAGGATGGCTGGCGGATGGTGGTCGACGCGCGCAAGGGCAAGGGCAAGGCCGCGTCGACGCAGTGGCGGCGGGTGGCGGTGCGCGATGGGCGCGCGCTGATCCTGTTCACGCCCACGACCGGGCGCACGCATCAATTGCGGGTTCATGCCGCGACCGGCCTCGGTATCCCGATCGTCGGCGATCCGGTCTATGGCGCACAGGCCGGGCGGGGCGGCCCCGGTATGCTGTTGCACGCCTGGACGATCACGGTGCCGCGGGCGGGAAAGCCCGCGGTCGACGCGGTGTCGCCATTGCCGCCGGCCTTTGCCGGGTGGACCGCGCCGGGGCTGGACGGCCTTGCCGCCGCCTGAGCCGCCGCCGCTGCCCGAAGAGGCGCTGAGCGAACGCTTTCTGGCCGCGACCGGGCCGGGCGGGCAGAATGTGAACAAGGTGGCGACCGCGGTGCAATTGCGGCTGGATGTCTATGCGCTGGGGCTGCACCCCGATGCCTATGCGCGGTTGAAGGTACTGGCGGGCAGCCGCTGGACCGACGCGGGAGAGATCGTGGTGATGGCACGAACCCACCGCACGCGGGAGGCGAACCGCGCGGACGCGCGCGCGCGCCTGGCCGAACTGGTCGCCACGGCGCTGGTGCGGCCCGTCCGCCGGGTCAAGACGCGCCCAAGTCGATCGGCCAAGACCAAGCGGATGGATGGCAAGGCGATCCGCGGCGCGATCAAGCGCGATCGCGGCCGGCCATCGCACGACTGACGGATCGGGAGCAGGCACAGCTTATGTATCAGTTCGACATGGCCGATGGCGGCGACAAGGCGGCCCTGTACCGCGATCTGGCCGCGGCGCTGGACGCGCTGACGACCGACGAGCCCGATGCGATCGCCAACATGGCGAATGCCGCCGCTTTGCTGTGGGAATATCTGCCCGACCTGAATTGGGCGGGATTTTACCGGGTCGATCCGGCGCGCGTCGACGAACTGGTGCTGGGGCCGTTCCAGGGCAAGGCGGCGTGCATCCGGATCGCATTCGGCAAGGGGGTGTGCGGGGCCGCGGCGGCGACGCGGACGACGCAGCGGATCGCCGACGTCCATGCCTTTCCGGGGCATATCGCCTGCGACGCGGCATCGGCGTCGGAACTGGTGGTGCCGATCATCGCGGACGGGCGCCTGCTGGGCGTGCTCGATCTGGACAGCCCGACCGCCGACCGCTTCGACGCGACCGATCAGACCGGGTGCGAAGCGTTGATGGCGATGCTGGCGCCGCGGATCGCCGCCTGAACATCGCCGCCCGAACCCTGGCCCGTTTCGGGACGCGGCCGGCGTGGCGGCGCCCCGGCGGACATGATAAGCGGAGCGCGCAGGGCAGGCAGCATCGGCAGGGGCGCGAATTGGACATGATGAGCAGGACATGGGGGCGCCGCGCCGGCGCGGCGATGTTCGCGATGCTGCTATCCGGGGCGGCCGGCGCGCAGACGGGCCGGTACGGCGCGGTGCCCGATGTTCCGTTGAACCCGGCGGGTGGCGGCTGGACCGGGCAGGGCTGGACCGGGCCGGAAGCCCGCGGCGTGCGCGACCTGCGTCCCGATCCCCGTGCCGACGTACGCGGACCGGGCCCGCGTGCATCGGACCTGCGGGTGCGGGAGGATCGCGCGCCGCCGCCGCCCTATCGCGGCCGGTATGTCCGTCCCTATCCCGGCTGGACATTGCCGAGCTATTTCACCGCGCCACCGTTCGCCGTCCGGGATTATCCGCGCTGGGGCCTGGGCGTGCCGGGCATCGGGCGTCGCTGGGTACGCTATTATGAGGATGCCGTGCTGGTCGGCCCGGACGGGCGCGTGGACGCGGTGCGTTCCGGGATCGACTGGGCCCGTGGCGACGCAGGCCCGGCGGGGCGGGACTGGTCGGACGACCGCGTCACCGATGGCGGGCGGCGCGGCGGCTATGCCCCCGGCACGATCGTGACCACCACGACGCCGGGGACGGTGACCACCACGACGGTGACCGAGGAGTATGTGCCCGGCCGTGCTCCGAAGCGCACGGTTCGCACCAAAACGCGGACAGTGCCGGCCGGGCGCCGGTCGATCTGATCCCGATCAGCTGAGCAGGTCGATCGCGGCGTCGTCCAGCGATCCGGGAACGATCATCACCGGGCAACGCAGCATGCCCGCCTCCGCCCCCGCGAAATGGGTGACGAGCACGCCCGGCGCCGGGCCGATCGCGGCGCCCAGCACCAGCGCGGCGATGGTGGGTTCCCGCTTCAACCGATCGCGGACGCAGGCGACGGGTTCGCCCTGTACCACCGTCACCGACGGCCGCAGCCCGGTTTCCTCGATCAGTTCGCCTGCGACCTGCGCGATCAGGGCGTCGACCCGGATCCGCGCCTCCTCCTCCATCGCGGATTGCACCGCACCCCATTGCACGAATTCGGGCGGTGCGATCGGCGCCATGATCTCGATCCCGCCGCCGGTCTTTGCGGCGCGGCGCGCAGCGAAGCGCAACGCCACCCGCGCCTCCACGCTCTCGTCGATCACCACCAGATAGGTCCGCATCATCTTGCCCCTCGTTCGGATGCCGTTGGTGCGCGATCGGCGCGGCGTCCGCAAGGGCTCGGGCCTTGACCCAAGCCCCCCCGATGGCAGAAGGGGGCGCATAGTCTGCCCAAGAGGTTTCCCGATGCCGATCGAGCTCAAAATGCCTGCTTTGTCCCCCACGATGGAAGAGGGCACGCTGGCCAAATGGCTGGTGAAGGAAGGCGATACCGTAACGTCGGGCGATCTGCTGGCCGAGATCGAGACCGACAAGGCGACGATGGAGTTCGAAGCGGTCGACGAAGGCGTGATCGTGCAGCTGCTGGTGCCCGAGGGCGCGGACGGCGTGAAGGTCGGCACGGTCATCGCGATCATCGCGGAAGAGGGTGAGGACGCGTCCGCCGCGCCGGCAGCGAAGCCGGAGGTCGCCGCCACCCCGATGGCGGCACCGTCCGCCGAGTCGCCTGCGGTGTCGGAAAAGGGCTATGGCGCGAGCCCCGCGACCGATACGCCGACCTTGACCGCGGAGGAGACGAAATCCGCGACGCCGGTAGCAGCGGCCGCACCGGCCGGCGGGGCGGCCGCGGGGGATCGGGTCAAGGCGAGCCCGTTGGCACGTCGGCTGGCCGAACAGAAGGGTGTCGACCTGTCGGCGGTCCAGGGGTCGGGGCCGAACGGCCGGATCGTGAAGGCCGATGTCGAGGCCGGGCCGCAGGCGAAGCCCGCCGCGGTCAAGGTGGAGGCCGCACCCGCGCCGACCGCGAAGGGTGCGGAGGCGAAGCCCGCACCGGCGCCGGCCGCGGCCCCCGCGGGCGTGCCGTCCGAAACCATCAAGCTGTCGAACATGCGCAAGACGATCGCGCGCCGGCTTGCCGAGTCGAAGCAGACCGTACCGCATTTCTACCTGACCGTGGATTGCAACCTGGATGCGTTGCTGAAACTGCGCGGCGAACTGAACGCCGGGCTGGAGGGGCGCGGGATCAAGCTGTCGGTCAATGATCTGCTGATCAAGGCGCTGGGCGCCGCGCTGGCCGAGGTGCCGGATGCCAATGTGCAGTTTGCCGGCGATACGCTGATCAAATTCGGCCGGTCCGATATTTCGATGGCGGTCGCGATTCCGGGCGGGCTGATCACCCCGGTGATCACCGACGTCGTGAACAAGCCGCTGTCACGGATCGCGACCGAGGCGAAGGACCTGGCCGCCCGCGCGCGCGACGGCAAGCTGGCGCCGGAGGAATATCAGGGCGGCACCGCCTCCATTTCCAACCTGGGCATGTTCGGGATCAAGCAGTTCGACGCGGTCATCAATCCGCCGCAGGCGATGATCCTGGCGGTCGGCGCCGGCGAACCCCGCCCCTATGTGGTGGGCAAGGACCTGACCGTGGCGACCGTGATGACCGCGACCGGCAGTTTCGATCACCGTGCGATCGACGGCGCGGTCGGCGCGCAACTGATGGCCGCGTTCAAGCGGCTGGTGGAGAAGCCGATGGGAATGCTGGCCTGATCGTCCCGCATTTGCCGCACGGAGTTTTCGGGGCGGGCCAGGCAGGAGGACGAGATCCGCCCTGCCCGATAGGGCGGATTGTCGCAGTGCGGCATTTCGCCTTTAAAAAGGCGGCTTCGGTCGTTATCTGATCCAGAGAAACAAGGACGATCGCCCGATGGCCGAATTCGCGCTTCCCAAGAACAGCAAGATCAAGCCGAAGGGCAAGGTGCACAAAGCCGCGCCCGACGCCACGGCGGTCAAACCGTTCAAGGTGTATCGCTACGATCCCGAATCGGGTGAAAATCCGCGTTATGACATCTTCGAGGTCGATACCGCGACGTGCGGGCCGATGGTGCTGGACGCGCTGATCAAGATGAAGAGCGAGCAGGACCCGACCCTGACGTTCCGTCGGTCGTGCCGCGAAGGGATCTGCGGATCCTGTTCGATGAACATCGACGGGCGCAACGGCCTGGCCTGCACCACCGCGATCGAGGATGTGAAGGGCGAGGTGCGGATCACGCCGTTGCCGCACATGGACGTGATCAAGGATCTGGTTCCCGATTTCACGCATTTCTACGCGCAATATAGCTCCATAAAGCCATGGCTGCAGACGGTGACACCGCCGCCGTCGGGCAAGGAGCGGTTGCAGACGCCGGAGGACCGTGCCAAGCTCGACGGGTTGTACGAGTGCATCCTGTGCGCCTGCTGCTCCTCGTCCTGCCCGTCCTACTGGTGGAACAGCGACAAATTTCTGGGGCCGGCGATCCTGTTGCAGGCCTATCGCTGGCTGGCCGACAGCCGCGACGAGATGACCGGCGAGCGGCTGGACGAACTGGAAGATCCGTTCCGGCTTTATCGCTGCCACACCATCATGAACTGCGCCAATGTCTGCCCGAAGGGGTTGAACCCGGCCAAGGCGATCGCCGAGGTCAAGAAGATGGTCGTCGAACGCCAGGTCTGATCGGTGCGCGAGGGGCAGGCCGGCGACGGCCCCGTCATGGGCGGGGATGAACTGCTGGTGCTGGATGCTGCCGTCGATGACGAGGGGTTTCGGCTGTTCCGCCCTGCGGCGCAGGGTCGATTCCTGGACAGTTTCGGTGCGATCCGGGTTCGCGTCGAAGGTGACCGGGTGCGGTGCCGGGTCGCCACCGGCCGGCCGCAGTCGAACATTTCCGACAATGTGCATGGCGGTTTCCTGATGGCGTTCGTCGATCAGGTGATGTTCTGCGCGCTGCTGGCGGTCGATCGCCTGCCACGCGGCGGCGCCGTGACGTTGCAGGCCGGCGTCACCTTCATCGGGCCGGCGCGCGCGGGATCGCCGGTCGATGCGCTGGTGGAGGTGGTCGGGGAAACCGGACGCATGCTGTTCCTGCGCGGGATGATCGAGCAGGACGGCGTGACCGTGACGTCGTTCGACGGCACGCTGCGCAAGGTGAAGGTCGTACCCGCGTGAGCCGCGTCGCGGTGCGGTACCGCGAACTGCTGTCGGGTGGCGAGTTGAAGCCCGATCCCGATCAGGCCGGAACGGTGGCGCGGCTGGATGCCCTGGCAACGGCGCTGGAGGCCGCGGTTCCCGCGGCGCCGGGTCTGCTGGGGCGGTTGTTCGGGGCCAAGCCGGCACCGGCGCCGCGGGGCATCTACATGTGGGGTGGCGTCGGTCGCGGCAAATCGATGCTGATGGACCTGTTCTGCGGGTGTGTCGCGGTGACACCGAAACGGCGCGTCCATTTCCACGAGTTCATGCTGGAGGTGCACGACCGATTACGGATCGAGCGCGCGGCCGAGAAGGGCGATCCCATCGCCCCGGTGGTGGACGACATCGCGGCGGGCGCGCGGCTGCTATGTTTCGACGAGATGGTCGTCAACAACATGGCGGACGCGGCGATCCTGTCGCGCCTGTTCACCGGGTTGATCGAACGCGGCGTGACGGTGGTCACCACGTCGAACCGGCCGCCGTCCGATCTCTACAAGGACGGGCTCAATCGCCAGCTGTTCCTGCCGTTCATCGCGCTGATCGAGGCGCGGCTGGACGTGCTGCCGTTGAACGGCGCGACCGATTACCGGCTGGAACGGCTGGGCGGTTTTCCGACCTGGTATGTGCCCAATGGCCCGGCGGCGACCGAGGCGCTCAGCCGCGCCTTCTTTCGCCTGACCGACTTTCCGGTCGAGGACCGGGCGCATGTGCCGTCGGAGCAGCTGGCGGTGCCGGGCGGGCGGACGTTGCGCGTGCCGAAATCGATCAAGGGCGTCGGCGTGTTCTCCTTTTCCAAGCTGTGCGGGGACGCCCGCGGCGTCGCGGACTATCTGGCGATCGCGCGCCGTTTTCACACCGTCATCCTGGTCGGCATCCCGGTGCTGGGGCCGGAAAAGCGCAACGAGGCGGCGCGGTTCAAGCTGTTGGTCGACGCGCTCTATGAACATCATGTCAAGCTGCTGGCGGCGGCCGACGCCGACCCGGCCGCGCTGTACCCCAGCGGCGACGGCGCGTTCGAGTTCGAGCGCACCGTTTCGCGGCTGATGGAGATGCAGTCCGCGGCGTATCTCGCCGCCGGGCACGGCGCGGAATAGCCAACGGCTCCGATATTGCACAGCGGCGGCGGCCGATGTGACAGTGTATATCCGGGCACGCTTTTCTGGCGGTGGATGGTTGCCCCCCTTGGCCTGGGCGGGTAAGCGACCCCGCAACGACGGGTGCGCGTGGCGCTTGCAGCTGCTACTCCCCCAATCGGATTTTTGAACGGTCGAGGAAGCTGTCCACATGGCTCGGAAGAAGATCGCGCTGATCGGCGCTGGCAATATCGGTGGCACGCTCGCGCATCTCGCGGCGCTCAAGGGGTTGGGCGATATCGTGCTGTTCGACGTCGCCGAAGGTGTGCCGCAGGGCAAGGCGCTCGACCTGTCGCAGTGCGGCCCGGTCGAAGGCTTTGACGCGACGATCATCGGATCGAACGATTATGCCGACATTGCCGGCGCCGACGTGATCATCGTGACCGCGGGTGTGGCGCGCAAGCCCGGCATGAGCCGTGACGACCTGCTCGGCATCAACCTGAAGGTCATGAAGGCGGTGGGCGAGGGCATCAAGGCCAACGCACCGGAGGCGTTCGTGATCTGCATCACCAACCCGCTGGATGCGATGGTGTGGGCGCTGCGCGAGTTTTCCGGCCTGCCGCATCATATGGTGGTCGGGATGGCGGGCGTGCTCGACTCCTCGCGGTTCAGCCATTTCCTGGCCGACGAGTTCAAGGTTTCGGTCAAGGACGTCACCAGCTTCGTGCTGGGCGGGCACGGCGACACGATGGTGCCGGTGATCAGCTATTCCACCATCTCCGGCATCCCGATCCCCGATCTGATCGCGATGGGTCTGTCGACGCAGGAGAAGATCGACGCGATCGTCAAGCGTACTCGCGGCGGCGGCGGCGAGATCGTCGCGCTGTTGAAGACGGGTTCGGCCTATTACGCGCCGGCGACCAGCGGCATCGCGATGGCGGAGGCCTATCTGTACGACCAGAAGCGGGTCCTGCCGGCGGCCGCCTATGTCGACGGCCAATATGGCGTGAACGACCTGTATGTCGGCGTGCCGGTGATGATCGGCGCGGGCGGCGTCGAGAAGATCGTGGAGATCACGCTGGACGAGGAGGCGAAGGCCAACCTGGCGGTGTCGGTCGACGCCGTGAGGGAATTGCTGGTGGCGTGCCGGGGGATCGACGCGACGCTGGCTTGAGGGTTCTTTTCCGTCATCCCGGCGCATGCCGGGAAGACGGAAGTGGGGCATGGAAAAACGCGGTTATGTCTACATCATGGCGAGTGGCCGGAACGGGACGCTCTAGACAGGTGTGACAAGCGACTTGGTGAAGCGTCTGTTTCAGCATCGAACCGGTGCGATCGAAGGCTTCACCAGTCGCTATGACTGCAGGAATTTGGTCTGGTCCGAAAATTCACGATCGGGTTGATGATGCGATCGGGAAAAACGGATCGAAGAATGGCAACGCGGCTGGAAGCTCGGTCTGATCGAGGCCGAGCATCCGGATTGGGAAGACCTCTTCCCCGCGTTGATGGGAATTTTGCCTCCGTTACCGGGGGCGGCAGAGAAGGACGGCAGGACCAATGAGCATCCTCGTCAATAAGAATACCCGGGTGATCACCCAGGGCATGACCGGCAATACCGGCACGTTCCACACGGAACAGGCGCTGGCGTACGGTACGCAGATGGTGGGCGGAGTGACGCCGGGGAAGGGCGGGACCACGCATATCGGCCTGCCGATCTTCGATTCGGTCGCCGAAGCCGTGCAGAAGACGCAGGCGGATGCGACCGTGGTCTATGTTCCGCCGCCCTTCGCCGCGGACTCCATTCTGGAGGCGATCGACGCCAAGGTGCCGTTGATCGTGTGCATCACCGAGGGCATTCCGGTGCTGGACATGGTGCGCGTGAAGCGGGCGTTGCAGGGATCGTCGTCGCGGCTGATCGGGCCGAACTGCCCCGGCGTGCTGACCCCGAACGAATGCAAGATCGGCATCATGCCGGGTTCGATCTTCTCCAAGGGGTCGGTCGGCGTGGTGTCGCGGTCGGGTACGCTCACCTATGAGGCGGTGTTCCAGACCACCAACGAGGGGCTGGGCCAGACGACCGCGGTCGGCATCGGCGGCGATCCGGTCAACGGCACCAACTTCATCGACGTGCTGGAACTGTTCCTGGCGGACGACGAGACCCAGTCGATCATCATGATCGGCGAGATCGGCGGGTCGGCCGAGGAAGAAGCCGCGCAGTTCCTGATCGATGAGGCCAAGCGCGGCCGCAAGAAGCCGATGGCCGGCTTCATCGCGGGCCGCAGCGCGCCTCCCGGCCGCCGCATGGGCCATGCCGGTGCGATCGTGTCGGGTGGCAAGGGCGGCGCCGAGGACAAGATCGCGGCGATGGAAGCGGCCGGGATCCGGGTGGCCGCGAGCCCGTCGGAACTGGGCACCACCCTGGCAGCGTTGCTGAAGGGCTGAATGACGGGCTGAAACGCAGCGGCGCGGCGCCTATATGCACCGCACCGCCGGCGTCGGCAGGCGGAAGATGGGAAGACCCAAGTGGGATATGATGCCGTGGATGTAGCCGAAGTGGAGGGCGTGAGCCCGTCTTTCGTGGAGGCGCTCTACCGCCGTTATCAGGAGTCGCCGGATGCGGTCGACGCCGGTTGGCGCACCTATTTCGCGGGGCTGGAAACGACGGTTTCCGGTCCGAGCTGGGCACGGCGCAACTGGCCGCCGACCGAAACCGATGCGCTGACGGCCGGGCTGGATCCGACGCAGATGCAGCCCGCGCCGAAGCCGGCCAAGGGCGGCAAGCCCGCCGCGGTCGCTGCGCCGGCGCCATCCGGCGGGGTGTCCGATGCCGACCTGAAGCAGGCGGTGGGCGACTCCATCCGCGCGATGATCCTGATCCGCACCTACCGCGTGCGCGGGCATCTGGCGGCCGAGCTGGATCCGCTGGGCCTCGCGCGCCGCGATCTGCCGGCCGACCTCAGCCCGGAATATCACGGCTTCGCCGCCGCAGATCTCGATCGTACCGTCCACCTGGGCGGGACGCTGGGGCTGGAGCGGGCGACGGTGCGGGAAATCGTCGACATCCTGCGCCGCAATTATTGCGGGCATGTCGGCCTGGAATATATGCATATCGGCGACATCGAGGAGCGCCGTTTCCTGCAGGAGCGCATGGAAGGGCGCGACAAGGCGATCAGCTTCAGCCCCGCGGGCAAGAAGGCGATCCTGTCGAAGGTCATCGAGGCCGAGCAGTGGGAGAAGTTCCTGGGCCGCAAATATGTCGGCACCAAGCGCTTCGGCCTGGACGGCGGCGAATCGATGATTCCCGCGCTGGAAAATGTCATCAAATATGGCGGCGCGGTGGGCGTCAGCGAGATCGTGATCGGCATGGCGCATCGCGGCCGGCTGAACGTCCTCGCCAACGTCATGCAGAAGCCGTACCGGGCGATCTTCTCGGAATTTGCCGGCGGATCCGCCAATCCGGAGGATGTCGGCGGGTCGGGCGACGTCAAATATCATCTCGGCACGTCGACCGACCGTGAATTCGACGGCAACCGGGTCCACCTGTCGCTGGCGCCCAATCCGTCGCATCTGGAGGCGGTCGATCCCGTCGTGCTCGGCAAGGCGCGCGCCAAGCAGAATGCGATGGACGATCTGGAGCGCAGCAAGGTGCTGCCGGTGCTGCTGCACGGCGATGCCGCCTTTGCGGGGCAGGGCATCATCATGGAATGCTTCGGCTTTTCCGGGCTGGTCGGCTATTCGACCGGCGGCACCATCCATTTCGTCATCAACAATCAGGTCGGGTTCACCACCAGCCCGCAATTTGCGCGCTCCTCGCCCTATCCGTCGGACATTGCCAAGATGGTGCAGGCGCCGATCCTGCATGTGAACGGCGACGATCCGGAAGCGGTGGCGTTCGCGACGCGGCTGGCGACCGAGTTCCGCCACGCGTTCAAGCGCGACGTGGTGGTCGATATGTGGTGCTATCGCCGCTTCGGCCATAATGAGGGCGACGAGCCGGGCTTCACGCAGCCGCTGATGTATGACGCGATCCGATCGCATCCCCCGGTATCGTCGGTCTACGCCGCGCGGTTGAAGGCGGAGGGCGTGGTCGACGATGCGTGGGTCGACGAGACGGTGTCCACCTTCGTTCAGACACTGGAAGCCGATTTCGACGCTGCCAAGGGTTACAAGGTCAACAAGGCCGACTGGTTCGAAGGTGTGTGGAGCGGATTCGCCGCGCCGCGCGAGAAGATCACCGAACGCCGCGCGGCGGCCACCGGCATTCCCAAGGACCGGGTCGACGCATTGGCAACGGTGCTGACCAGTCCGCCCGCCGACCTGACGATCCACAAGACGCTGGCGCGCATCCTGGATGCGAAGAAGCAGATGTTCGCATCGGGCGAGGGCATCGACTGGGCGACGGCGGAGGCGCTGGCGTTCGGATCGTTGTTGCAGGACGATTATGGCGTGCGGCTGTCGGGCCAGGATGTCGGCCGCGGTACGTTCAGCCAGCGGCATGCCGTCTGGGTCGATCAGAAGGACGGGCACAAGTTCATTCCGCTGGCGGCGATGAACCGCAAGTTCCAGGTGCTCGACAGTCCGCTGTCGGAATTCGGCGTGCTGGGTTTCGAATATGGCTATGCGGGACAGGCGCCGAACACGCTGGTGCTGTGGGAAGCGCAGTTCGGCGATTTTGCCAATGGCGCGCAGGTCATCATCGATCAGTTCATCGCCGCGGGCGAGGCCAAGTGGCTGCGCGCCAACGGTTTGGTGATGCTGTTGCCGCATGGCTATGAAGGGCAGGGGCCGGAGCATAGTTCCGCGCGGATGGAGCGCTATCTGCAGCTCTGTGCCGAGGATAATATCCAGGTCGCCAACTGCACCACGCCGGCCAATTATTTCCACATCCTGCGGCGGCAGATGCTGCGCAATTTCCGCAAGCCGTTGATCATCATGACCCCCAAGTCGTTGCTGCGGCACAAATCGGCGGTGTCGAGCGTGGCCGACTTCACCGGCGACAGTCATTTCCGCCGGATCCTGTCCGATCCGAACGCCCCCGCCGATCAGGACGTGAAGCGGCTGGTGCTGTGTTCGGGCAAGGTGTTCTATGATCTGGCCGAGGCGCGCGACGCAGCCGGTGACAAGACGACCACGATCGTCCGGATCGAGCAGGTCTATCCGTTCCCGTCGGACGCGCTGGTCAAGCGGCTGCACGGCCTGACCAACCTGGAAACGGTGGTCTGGGCGCAGGAGGAACCGCGCAACAACGGATCATGGTTCTTCGTGGAGAGCCTGATCGAGGACGCGTTGAAGGACGCCGGCAAGACGCTGCGTCCGGTCTATGCCGGCCGCAAGGCATCGGCCGCGACCGCGACGGGCCTGGCCCGTAATCATGCCGCCCAGCAGGCGGCGCTCGTTGCCGACGCGCTCGGCCATGAAACGAAGGTGAACTGAGATGGCGACCGAAGTAACCGTGCCCACGCTGGGTGAATCGATCACCGAGGCGACACTGGGCCAGTGGCTGAAGAAGCCGGGCGAGGCGGTGAAGGCCGACGAACCGATCGCCAGCCTGGAAACCGACAAGGTCGCGGTCGACGTGCCGTCACCGGTTGAGGGCGTCATGGGTGAGCAGGCGGTGGCCGAGGGCGATACGGTGCTGGTCGGGGCGGTGATCGCGCTGATCGAGTCCGGTTCGGCATCGACGTCGGCCACGCCGGCGCCGGAAAACAAGACGGCGGTGGCACAAGCGGAGCGGGCCGCCCCGCCCGAGCCGGCGGCCGCACCTGCCGCCGCCCCTGCGGCACAGAATGATGCGCTGTCGCCGTCCGCCCGCCGCGCGGTGCAGGAAACCGGTATCGACCCGTCGACGGTGGCCGGGTCCGGCCGCGACGGTCGCGTGACCAAGCAGGATGTTCAGGCCGCCGCCGCCAAGCCGGCCCCGACGGTATCCGCGCCGGCAGTGTCCGCGCCGGCCGCGCCCGCGGTGTCGCATGCGGGCGGCCGCAAGGAAGAACGGGTCCGCATGACCCGCCTGCGCCAGACCGTGGCACGGCGCCTGAAGGAAGCGCAGAACACCGCCGCGATGCTGACGACGTTCAACGACGTCGACATGACGAATGTCATGGCCGCGCGCGCGAAGTACAAGGATCTGTTCGAGAAGAAGCATGATGTCCGGCTGGGCTTCATGGGCTTCTTCGTGAAGGCGGCGGTGCAGGCGCTGCGCGACGTGCCGTCGGTCAACGCCTCGATCGAGGGTGACGAGATCGTGTACCGCGACTATGTCGACGTGTCGGTCGCGGTGTCCGCTCCGAACGGGTTGGTCGTTCCGGTAATCCGCGATGCGCAGCAACTGTCGGTCGCGGGTATCGAGAAGACGATCGGGGATTTCGGCAAGCGCGCCAAGGACGGGTCGCTCAAGATGGACGAGATGAAGGGCGGCACCTTCACCATCTCAAACGGCGGCGTGTTCGGATCGCTGATGTCCACCCCGATCATCAACCCCCCGCAGTCGGCGGTGTTGGGCCTGCACCGGATCGAGGAGCGCCCGGTGGTCCTGAACGGGCAGATCGTGGCACGGCCGATGATGTATCTGGCGCTTAGCTACGATCACCGGCTGATCGATGGGCGCGAAGCCGTCACCTTCCTGGTCGCGATCAAGAATGCGATCGAGGATCCCACCCGGCTGCTGATCGACCTGTAGGCGATCGCCAAGTCGCCGACCGGCCGCCGCGCAATTACCAGTGAGAAGCATCATGGCTGATTATGATTTCGACGTCCTCGTCATCGGTGCCGGTCCGGGCGGCTACGTCGCCGCGATCCGTGCGGCGCAGCTGGGGCTGAAGACCGCGTGCGCAGAGAGCCGGGAGACGCTGGGCGGCACCTGCCTGAATGTCGGCTGCATCCCGTCGAAGGCGATGCTGCACGCGTCGGAACTGTTCCAGGAGGCGTCCTCGGGCGCGCTGGCGAAGTTCGGCATCGACATTGCGGGCGCCTCGCTGAACCTGGATCAGATGCACGCCGAGAAGGCGAAGGCGGTCAAGGAGCTGACCGGCGGGATCGAGGGGCTGTTCCGCAAGAACAAGGTCGAATGGCTGAAGGGCCGCGCGGCATTTACGGGGGCCGACAGCGTTGCGGTCGGCGGGCGCACGGTCCGTGCGAAGAACATCGTGATCGCGACCGGATCGTCGGTGACGCCGTTGCCGGGCGTCACGGTCGATCAGACGGTTGTGGTCGACTCGACCGGCGCGCTGGCGCTGGCGAAGGTGCCGAAACATCTGGTGGTGATCGGCGGCGGCGTGATCGGCCTGGAACTGGGTTCCGTGTGGAAGCGGCTGGGTGCCGAGGTGACGGTGGTCGAATATCTCGACCAGATCCTGCCCGGCATGGACGGCGACGTCCGCAAGGAAGCGAACAAGCTGTTCAAGAAGCAGGGCTTTACCCTGCGCACGTCGACCAAGGTGACGGAGGTTGCCGTGGGCGAGGCCGGGGCCACGATCATCGTCGAACCGGCCACGGGCGGGGCCAGCGAAACGATCGAGGCGGACGTCGTGTTGCTTGCGATCGGGCGCAAGCCGAATGTCGAGGGCCTGGCGCTCGATCAGGCCGGGTTGCAGCAGAATGGCCGCGGCCAGATCGAAGTCGACCATGATTTCCGCACGTCGGTGCCGGGTATCTGGGCGATTGGCGATGTGACGCCGGGGCCGATGCTGGCGCACAAGGCGGAAGATGAGGGGATCGCGGTCGCCGAGAACATCGCGGGCCAGACCGGGATCGTGAACCATGCGGTGATCCCGAGCGTGGTCTACACCCATCCCGAATATGCGAGCGTCGGCCAGACCGAGGAAGCGCTGCGCGAGGGCGGGACCGAGATCAGGATCGGCAAGTTCCCGTTCCTGGCCAACAGCCGTGCCAAGACGAACCGCGACACTGACGGCTTCGTTAAGGTGATCGCGGACGCCAAGACCGACCGCGTGCTGGGCGTGCACATCGTGTCCTCGCTGGCCGGCGTGCTGATCGGGCAGGCGGCGCAGGCGATGGAGTTCGGCGCGACCAGCGAGGACATCGCGTACACCTGCCACGCGCACCCGACGCATTCGGAGGCGCTGAAGGAAGCGGCGATGGCGGTGACGGGCAAGCCGATCCACATGTAAGCACCCGGTCGGTCCGGTTCGGACGGGATAGCCGACTGTCCTGCCCGAAACGGATCAGGTCTTCCTTCCCACGATCTGCACTCGCCGGCACGCTGTCCTCCGGAAGCAGGCGGGGGAAGACATGGGACAGGCGGTTGGACGGTGGCTGACACTGGGCTGTGCGGCCGGCATCGGACTGGCGAGCACCGGACTGGGAGCCACCGGCGTGGCCGCACAGACCGCGCCCCAACCGCCGGCCGCAGCAGCACCCGCACCCGCACCCGCACCCGCACCCGCACCCATTGATGAAAAGGTGCTGGCCAAGGATATTGCGGCCGCGGCCGAGGATAATGGACGTCAGAAGTTCGGCGGGCTGGAATTCGGTGTCGGCATCTCGCTGACCATCGATATCGGCAGCAACGACCGGGTGTCGGAGGCCGAACTGGTCAACGGGATCGTCCGCGTCAAGGATTCCGATAACAGCCGGGCGCGGCTGATGCTGGAGTCGCATTATTTCTTCAAGAACCAGCAACCCGTCCTGGGTCTGCCGGTCGGGGATGTCGGGTTTGGTCCGTTCATGGCGTTGCAGCCCGGCACGGACGAGATCATCGAGGCGGTCGCGCTGGGTGCGATGATCGGCTTCCGCAAAGGAACCGGCAGCGAAAGCTTCAACATCGGCATCGGCATGATCGTGGATCCGAACACCCGGATCCTGGGCGACGGACTCAAGGCCAACGGCCCGCTGCCGACCGGCGAAACCGAGATCCGGTACAAGGAGGAGCCGCAGACCGGCGTCGTGATCCTGGCCTCGTTCGCATTCTGACGCCGCCGCTGACCGGATGCGCCGGTTGAACCGCGGCGCGCGGGTCGAAGTCGCTGCGCCGAATCGCGCCGCCAGCGCATTGCCGGCTGCGGTTGCGATGTATCCCTTTGGTGGTAGGCGTCGCCAGGGATGCACGGTATCGGGCGGGCATGACGCCGATCCTTCCGACCTCCGCCTTCACCGCGCTCGATCTGGCGGGGCTGGCGGTGTTCGCGGCGTCGGGTGCGCTGGCGGCGGCGGCGCGGCGGCAGACGCTGGTGACCTTTGCCTTCTTCGCGGCGGTCACGGGGACGGGCGGGGGAACGGTGCGCGACCTGTTGATCGGCGCGCCGGTGTTCTGGATGCAGGATGCGCGCGCGATCGGCGTGTGCCTCGGCGTGGCGGTGCTGGTGTGGTTCACGCCGCAGCGGATCTGGAGTCCGAAGGCCCTCGACTGGTTCGATGCAGTCGGTCTGGCGGCCTATGCCGTCTATGGCGCGGCAAAGGCGCTGAACCACGGGGTGCCGCCGTTGCCCGCCGCCGTGATGGGGATCGTGACCGCGTGCATGGGCGGGGTGATCCGCGACATATTGGCGGGTGAGCCGTCGATCATCCTGCGGCCGGAAATCTACGTGACCGCGGCGGCGCTGGCATCGGTGCTGTTTGTCCTGCTCACCCTGTCGGGCGTGCCGTTCTGGGTGGCGGCCGTGCTGGCGGCGGGGGCGGGTTTCGTCCTGCGCGCGGCGGCGATCGCACGGGGGCTGGCGCTGCCGGGATACCGGAGATAACGCGCCGCCGCGATTGGGGGAAGCGGACCGGGGGCCGTAAGGATCTGGTTGCTGAACACCGCGAATGACGGCGTGGTGTTCCGATCCTGCCGACGGTCGCGAGGGGCGACGGCTTGATGTGCCGGCCGGATCACGGAAGGCGTACGCGCTGCTCCGGACGTGACTGCGGCCCGCCGACAGCCAGGGGTGTTGATCCATGTATGCGATTGAAATCAGGAACTTGCGGTATCAATTTGCGTTCGGCAGATTATGAGCAAGGCCATGGCAACACATCACAGCACGCCCGTTACCCCAACGCCCAAGGCAGTGAGGAGCCGGACGATGCGCAAGGCCGGATTCTATCGATTGTTGTTGCTCAATGTTGTTTTCTGGGCAGCGATCGCGATCTATTTGCTGGCGATGCCCGACGAAAGGGCCATGTTGGGTGGTGCCGTCTGGGTACGGTAGCATTTCGGCGGGTGCTCATGCCGTCCATATCCGTCGTGTGTCGCGGGACATGGCGCCGGCCTTCACGAGATCCCGCATCTGACGCTGTGCTGAAATGCCGGCAACGCTGATCCGGCCGCCGCCGCGACAGAGCGGTGTTTTTCGTGCGCGGGCGCCGTTACATCGCTGGCGGCACGGCCAGTGTGACGGACGGGTTTACAGGCCAAGCTTCGCCAGGATCAGCTTGGCCAGCGTGGCGTCCTGCGGCGGCAGGGTGGCGGGGTCGGCGGGGCATTCCAGGCAGCGGACCTGGATGGCGGGTCCGGCGGCGATGCGGCGGGCATCGCCGATCGCCTGACCCAGCAGGCGTTCGGGGCTGGTCGCCAGCCGGGTCCACGGATCGATGCTGGCCTGATCGCCCTCATTTTCCTTGCGGAAGGTGTCGGCCAACAGCTTCTTGAACGGGCTCGGTTCGCGTTCGATGAACAGCGGATAGGTCTTGGCGGGATCGAGCCCGGCGGAACGGGCGGCATAGGCAACCGCGTCGTCCAGCCCGCCAAACTGGTCCACCAGCCCGATCTGGCGTGCGACGCCGCCGGCCCACACCCGGCCCTGTCCGATCTGATCGACGCGCGCCTGCGGCAGCTTGCGCGACACCGCGACCAGGCCGGTGAAGCGACGATAGATATTTTCGATCCCCAACTGCACCAGCCGGTCGAACTGCGGGCTGGTCCCGCGCAGCACGTCGGGCTGGCCCGACAACGGGGTGGTGGCGACGCCGTCCGCCGACAGGCCGACCTTGGCCAGCGCATCCTGGAAGGTCGGGATGATACCGAACACACCGATCGATCCCGTGATGGTGGAGGGTTCGGCAAAGATCCGGGTGGCGGGCGTCGACACCCAATAGCCGCCCGACGCGGCGACATTCCCCATCGACACGACGATCGGCAGCTTCTGCCGCCGCGCCTCGACGATCGCCTGACGGATCTGCTCCGATGCGGAGACGGAGCCGCCGGGGCTATCGACGCGGACGACCAGCGCCTTGATCCTGCCCTTGGCGAGTTCCTTCAGGATCAGTTCGGAGATGGTCGTCCCGGCGGCGGTGCCGGGGCCGGCCTTGCCGTCGACAATCTCACCTGCGATGGTGACCACGCCGATTGCGGTTCCGGTCGATTTTTCGGGATGGCCGGCGATCCAGCCCGTGAACGGAATTTCCTGATAGGAACCGGGCAGCTTGTCGTCGCCGATACCGACGCCGGCGGCCTGCGCCACGCGGCGGCCGAAGGCGACGCGATCCCCGATCCGGTCGACCATGCCGGCATCCAGCGCGGCCTTGGCCATGTCGCCGCCCGCGGCCTCCGCCGCCTGTTCCGGACGGGCGATGTACGTGGCCAGCTGCGCTTTCGGCCGGGCCTGACCGACCTCCTGCGTCCAGCTGCCCCACAGCGCGTCGGCCAGTGCCTGGTTCGCGGCGCGCGCGGCCGGTGACTGATCGGTGCGGATATAGGGTTCGACCGCCGATTTGAATTCGCCGACGCGGTAGACCTTCGGCGTCACGCCGATCTTGTCGAGCAGGCCCTTGTAATAGAGCCGCGACCCGCCTGGCCCGGTCAGCATGACCGCGCCCATCGGGTCCAGCCAGATTTCGGAGGCGTGCGCCGCCAGCTGGTAGCTGTCGTCGGAATAGCCGTTGGCATAGACCAGCACCGGCTTGCCGGCGCGGCGGACGCGGTCCATCGCCTCGCCGATGGTGGCGAGCGCGGCCTGGCCACCGCCGGCAAAGCGATCGAGATCGAGGACCAGCCCCTTGACGTTGGCATCGCCGGCCGCCCCCGCGATCGCACGGGTGACGTCCCGCAGGCGGTATTCGCGGCGAATCTGGCCGGTGCCGGCGACCGCGGCAAAGGCATCCACGTCCGAAGGCTGTTCCACCAGCGGACCGTCGAGCGTAACGGTCATGACCCCGTTGCTGGGCACGCGCGGGTTGGACCCGGTCGAAAGCCCGGCGAACAGCGCACCGAAGAACAGCAGCATCAGCAGCAGGACGAGCCCGTCCTTGATCGCGACGAGCAGTTTCCAGAAGCCGCGGAGAATGCGCATGGTCGGACTTTCGAGAGGGCCTTCCCTTCGCGGCTATCGGGTCCGGCCCGGCGTGGCTAGTCCGTTTGTCGAAATGTGGTCGTCGACCGGAAGCAATCGAGGTCCGCCCCTGTCTGACCCACTGCGCCACCGCTCTGTCACGCGATCGAAAAAGATCGCGGGTACGTGCTTGACCGGGCGGCGGATCGGACCATATGGCTGTTGCTGGCACTCGACATTGGTGAGTGCCAACATAATTCACCCTATGTGGTGCGGGGGCAGGCCGGACTTACGATCCGGTCGCCGCGGCACTCGAACAGGAGGCAGAGCCATGACTTTCCGTCCGTTGCACGACCGCGTGCTCGTCAAGCGCATTGAAGCCGAGGAAAAGACCGCCGGCGGGATCATCATCCCGGACAGCGCCAAGGAAAAGCCGCAGGAAGGCGAAGTCGTCGCCGCCGGCACCGGGCTGCGGTCCGATGAGGGCAAGATCACGCCGCTGGACGTCAAGGCCGGTGACCGGATCCTGTTCGGCAAATGGTCGGGCACCGAGGTCAAGGTCGACGGCCAGGACCTGCTGATCATGAAGGAAAGCGACATTCTCGGGATCGTTGGCTGAGCCACGATTTTCGCGGTCGTTTCACAAGACAACTTCGTCAACTTCCTAGGAAAGGGTAGCCATCATGGCAGCCAAAGACGTCAAATTTTCCCGCGACGCCCGTGAGCGCATCCTGCGCGGCGTCGACATCCTGGCCGACGCGGTCAAGGTCACGCTGGGGCCGAAGGGCCGCAACGTCGTCATCGACAAGTCGTTCGGCGCGCCGCGCATCACCAAGGACGGCGTCACCGTCGCCAAGGAAATCGAACTGAAGGACAAGTTCGAGAATATGGGCGCGCAGATGCTGCGCGAAGTCGCGTCCAAGACCAACGATATCGCCGGCGACGGCACCACCACCGCGACCGTGCTGGCCCAGGCCATCGTGCGCGAAGGCATGAAGTCGGTCGCCGCGGGCATGAACCCGATGGACCTGAAGCGCGGGATCGACCTGGCGGTCGGCAAGGTCGTCGAGGACCTGAAGGCGCGTTCGAAGCCGGTCGCTGGCAGCCATGAAGTCGCCCAGGTCGGCATCATCTCCGCCAATGGCGACACCGTCGTCGGCCAGAAGATCGCCGAAGCGATGGACAAGGTCGGCAAGGAAGGCGTCATCACGGTCGAAGAGGCCAAGGGTCTCGAATTCGAGCTGGACGTCGTCGAAGGCATGCAGTTCGATCGCGGCTATCTGTCGCCCTACTTCATCACCAATCCCGAGAAGATGGTGGCCGAGCTTCAGGATCCCTTCATCCTGATCCACGAGAAGAAGCTGTCGAACCTGCAGGCGATGCTCCCGATCCTGGAAGCCGTCGTCCAGTCCGGTCGTCCGCTGCTGATCATCGCCGAGGATATCGAGGGCGAAGCGCTCGCCACGCTGGTGGTCAACAAGCTGCGCGGCGGCCTGAAGGTCGCAGCGGTCAAGGCTCCGGGCTTCGGCGATCGTCGCAAGGCGATGCTGGAAGACATCGCGATCCTGACGAAGGGCGAGATGATTTCCGAGGATCTCGGCATCAAGCTGGAGAATGTCACGATCGACATGCTCGGCACCGCCAAGCGCGTCACGATCGACAAGGACAACACCACCATCGTCGATGGTGCGGGCGACCATGAGTCGATCAAGGGCCGCGTCGATGCGATCCGTCGCCAGATCGAGAACACCACCAGCGACTATGACAAGGAGAAGCTCCAGGAGCGTCTCGCCAAGCTCGCCGGCGGCGTAGCCGTGATCAAGGTTGGTGGTTCGACCGAGGTCGAGGTGAAGGAGCGCAAGGATCGCGTCGATGACGCGCTGCACGCGACCCGCGCAGCCGTCGAAGAGGGCATCGTCCCCGGTGGCGGCACCGCGCTGCTGTATGCGACCAAGGTGCTGGAAGGCGTCAAGGGCATCAACGACGACCAGACCCGCGGCATCGACATCATCCGTCGCGCGCTGCAGGCACCGCTGCGTCAGATCGCGCAGAATGCGGGCTTCGACGGCGCCGTCGTCGCCGGCAACCTGCTGCGCGAGAATGACGAGACCATGGGCTTCAACGCGTCGACCGACGTGTATGAAAACCTGGTCCAGGCCGGTGTCATCGACCCGACCAAGGTCGTCCGGACCGCGCTTCAGGATGCGGCCTCGGTCGCCGGCCTGCTGATCACGACCGAAGCGGCCGTGTCCGATGCGCCGGAAGACAAGCAGGCCTCTGCTGGCGGCGGCATGGGCGGCGGCATGGGTGGAATGGGCGGCATGGGCGGCATGGACTTCTAAGTCAGCCGAACAGACCGAACGACAGGAAGGGCCGGGGTGCGAACCCCGGCCCTTCTTGCATATGGGTGACTGGCCGCTGCGGAACCTGTCGCCGCGGCGACACAGCCGGACGGTATTCACCGGAAATGGTTGGTCTTTTGCGGTTCCGGACTGTTCCCTCCGTGACCGGCGATCAAAGGGGCGAGCGGCAGTGACGGCGACAGGCAAGAGATCGGTCCGGCTGGCCGGGACCGTCATCGGCGCGCTGATGGCGCTCGGCGGCTGTGCCACGCGGACGCCAGTGCCATCGCTGCACGTCACCGCGCCGCCAGAGGCGAAGGCTTCGCGTCCGGAATTGCCGGCGGGCATACCGGAACGGCTGTCCGTCCCGCCGATCGATGCGGACGGGCATTATCGCACGATCAACAGCGCGCTGACGCCGGAGCAGGCGGGGTGGCATGTCCGGTCGGCATTGAACGTCGCGGTACTGGCATGCCGTGGACCGGATGAGGCGGTGCTGGCCGCCGACTATAATGCGATGCTGCGCCGGCAGAAGGCGGTGCTCGCCAAGGCGTATGACGCGGTGCAGGCAAGGTTCCGGGTGGCGGGCGGATCGGACTGGCAGACGGCACAGGATATCGCGGCGACGCGGGTCTATAATTTCTTTGCACTGCCGCCGGCAAAGCCCGGCTTCTGCGCGGTTGCGACCAGCATCCTGGCAGAGGCGCGGACGATTGATCCGGCCGGGTTCCTGCCCTTTGCCGGTGCGGCGCTGGCGCGGCTGGAGGCGCCGTTCCTGGATGTCTATCGGGGTTACGATCAGTATCGCCGCGAACTGGCGGCCTGGGAGAGCGGCCAGGACAGCGGCACCGCAAAAGCGGCCGCCAGCGCACCGAAGCTGGATTATGTCGGCATCGATACGCTGATCGACTGGCGACCCGAGCTTGTGGATGGGCGGCAGCGGATCGCCGTGCGGTGATGCCGGCCGACCGCGTCGCAAGCGCGACGCGGTCGGCGCCTGATTACATGCTGTTGTCGACGGCCTTGGCGCCATTTTCCAGTGCCGCGCCGGTCTTGTCGGCTTCCCGGCCCGCGGCATCCAGCGTGTTTTCGGTCGCGCTGCCAAGCGCGGCGGCGCCATTCTCGATGCTGCTGCCGGCGGCATCAAGCGCATTCGACGTGTCCGCGACGGCTTCGGATGCGGTGGCGTTGATATCGGCGGATGCGGCGTCGGTGGCCTGGCTGGCCTCGTTCTGCGTCTTTGCGCTGCATGCGGACAGGCCGGCAGCCACGATCAGGGCCAGTGAGACGGTCGTGAGCTTCTTCATGAGAATCCTTCCTTCGGGTTGGTCAATCGAGCAGATAGGCGAGCCGCGGCGATGCCGCCGGCGGGTTTGCGATGGCGCTGGGTGTCGGCGTCGGCGGGGCTTGCGGTTCCGACGCTGGCGCGGCTGCGGGCGTTTCGGGCGCTGTGGTCGAGGTAGACGGATCGGCAATGGCCGGATCGGTTCCGCCGGTGTCGGCGCCCATGCCAGGTCCAGCGTCGTCCAGCGCATCATCCTCCTGATTGGCGATCGCGGCGGCACGCCGTTGCAGGAATGCGGAGCGCGCGCTGGCATAGGGATCAAGACTGGAGGCGAGGAACTCGTCGGCGCCGCTTTCGGTCAGATCGGCGCGGATGCTGACGACCGACAGGGCGGCGATCCCGCGTTTCGTCCAGACCGACAGGTCGCTCTGGTTGAGCGCGATCTGGTACGGGTCGGCTACGAACGATACGCCCGTGCCGACGCCGTCGCGCACCGTCGAGGGGCCGAGCACCGGCAGGACGACGTAGGCGCTGCTCTTCACGCCCCAGACTGCCAGCGTCTGGCCGAAATCCTCCGGCCGTGGCGCGATGCCGATCTTGCTGGCGTGATCGACCAGCCCGCCGACGCCGATGGTGGTGTTGACCACGAAGCGGCCCAGATTGTTGAGCGCGCGTTTCGGCTTGCCCTGAAGCAGGTTGTTGACGAACGACCAGGGTTCGCCGAGATTGTTGAAGACATGGCTGATGCCGCTGCGCAGGATGCGCGGCACGATCTTGCGATAGCCCGACGATACGGGTTTCAGCAGGATGCGATCGACCACCTGGTTGAAGTCCCAGATACCGCGATTGAGTTTTTCATACCGGTCGCGCGGTTCGGGCGCGGGATCGCCAAGCCCGTCGGTCAAGAAGCCGGGCTCCGCGGCGGCGGCGGTCGGTGCCGGGGACGTCGGTCCGGGCTGTGCCGGCGTGGGCGCCGAGACGGGGGGAGATGCCGGCGTCTGTGCCTGTGCCGCACCATTGCCGCCGAGCAGCGCGGCCACACAGACCGTTGCCATTATCCGCATCTTCATATCCCGTATTGCACAGTGCCCGCGGGCAAGACCGGCGCGTGCCACAGCACCCCAACCCACACAAGTCGCTTGCATTCATATAAAGACATCTTTATGTCCTTATATCGACATGGCACCGTTGATCGACATCTTCCGCGCGCTGGCGGACCCGACGCGGTTGCGGATCATGGCGTTGTTGCGCGCGATGGAACTTTCGGTCGGAGAACTGGCGCAGGTGCTGGGGCAAAGCCAGCCGCGGGTGTCGCGTCATGTGAAGATCCTGACCGACGTCGGGCTGGCGGATCGACGCAAGGAAGGCGCCTGGGTTTTCGTGGGGCTGGGTGACCGCGTGCGGGTCGAACCGTTGCTGGCAGCGGCCGATGGCTGGCGGCGGCCGGAGGACCATGAGGCGCGTGCCGATCGTGATCGGTTGACCGCGGTGCGGGCCGATCGCGCGGCGGCGGCGGAAGCATGGTTCGCGGATCACGCGGCGGAATGGGATGCGATCCGGTCGCTGCATGTGGCGGAGAGCGAGGTCGAGGCGGCGACGGTCGCGATGCTGTCCGCGGGCATGGTCGGGCGGCTGGTGGATATCGGCACCGGGACCGGGCGGATGATCGAATTGCTTGCGCCGTTGGCGAACCAGGCTTTGGGTGTCGACCGAAGCCCGGAGATGCTGCGCATGGCGCGGTCGAAATTGTCGGACGCCGGGCTGGCGTCGGTCGAACTGCGCCAGGGTGACATGTATGCGCTGCCGCTGCCACCCGGATCGGCGGATACCGCGGTGCTGCATCAGGTCCTGCATTATGCGCAGCAGCCGGCGGCGGCAATTGCGGAGGCGGCACGGCTGCTGGTGCGTGGCGGACGCTTGCTGATCGTCGATTTCGCGCGGCACGAGCGCGAGGAATTGCGGCAGCGGGCGGCGCATGTCCGGCTGGGGTTTGACGATGCGCAGGTGCAGGCATGGTTCGGCGACGCCGGGTTGATCCTGGACGAAGTGCAGGAATTGGCCGGTGGTGCGCTGACGGTGAAATTGTGGCTGGGGCGCAAGGGTGCCGGGCCCCTATCGAAGAGGATCGCCGCATGACGATGTCGGTCGCCGAACTGGAAGAAGCGCGGCGCGCGCTGGACGCGCCGCTGTTCGCGGATGTCGCGGGCGATGCGAAGGTGTCGTTCGAATTCTTTCCGCCCAAAAGCGAGAAGATGGAACAGACGATGTGGCAGGCGATCCAGACGCTGGCGCCGTTGAAACCGGAATTCGTGTCGGTCACGTACGGCGCCGGCGGGTCGACGCGCGAGCGCACGCACGCGACGGTGGCGCGGATCGCCGCGGAAACCGACGTGCCGGCGGCCGCGCACCTGACCTGCGTCGACGCATCGCGCGACGAAATTGCCGAGGTGGCGCGGGCCTATTGGGCGGCGGGCGTGCGCCATATCGTGGCACTGCGCGGCGATCCGCCGCGGGAGGGCGAACGGTTCGCGCCGCATGCCGACGGCTACCGATCGGCGGCCGAACTGGTGGAGGGGTTGCGCGGGATCGCACCGTTCGAGATTTCGGTCGCGGCCTATCCTGAGATGCATCCGGAGGCGACGTGCGCCGATACCGACATCCTGAACCTGAAGCGCAAGATCGATTCCGGCGCGACCCGCGCGATCACGCAATTCTTCTTCTCCCCCGAAGCCTATTTCCGGTTTCGCGACCGCGCGGCGGCGGCGGGGATCAGCGCGGATATCGTGCCGGGCATCCTGCCGGTGTCGAACGTGGCGCAGACGCGCAAGTTCGCCGCGATGTGCGGCGCGGAGATCCCGGCGTGGATGGACCGGCTGTTCGACGGGCTGGACGATCATCCCGCGACGCGGCAGCTGGTGGCGGCGACGGTGGCGGCCGAGATGTGCCGCAAGCTGTATGCGGGCGGGGTGCGGGAATTTCACTTCTACACGCTCAACCGGGCCGAACTGGCCTATGCGATCTGCCATCTGCTCGGCAAGCGGCCGGGAACAGGAACTGTGGCGCTGGAGCAGGCGGCCTGATCCTCCCGCCGGGGGACAGGCCGGGATGTCAGCCCTTTACCATTGGAAACGACTATGAAGCCCTCTGCCGCCGCCGCCCGGTTCCGCGAACAGGCCGCCGACCGCGTGCTGATCACCGATGGCGCGTTCGGGACGATGATCCAGGGCTATGGGTTGCAGGAAACGGATTATCGCGGGGGGTATGATCTCGCGCTCGACCAGAAGGGAAATAACGACCTGCTGGTGCTGACGCGCGCCGATGTGATCGATGCGATCACGCGCGCCTATCTGGATGCGGGATCGGACATCGTGTCGACCAACACGTTCAATGCCAACCTGATCAGCCAGGAGGATTATGGCGCGGTCCACTTGGTCCGGGACATGAACCTGGCGGCGGCACGGATCGCGCGGGTGGCGGCGGATGAGTATCAGGCGCGTGACGGGCGGCCGCGGTTCGTGGCCGGGGCGATCGGGCCGACCAACAAGACATTGTCGCTGTCGCCGGACGTCAACGATCCGGGTTTCCGTGCGGTCGATTTCGACACGATGAAGGCGGTCTATGCCGATCAGGCGGCGGCGCTGCTGGATGGCGGCTGCGATTTCATCCTGATCGAGACGATCTTCGACACGCTGAACGCGAAGGCGGCGATCATGGCGGTGATCGAGGTGGCGGAGGCGCGGGAGACTGAGGTGCCGGTGATGATCTCGATGACGATCACCGACATGTCGGGGCGCAACCTGTCGGGCCATTCGGTCGAGGCATTCTGGTATACGGTGCGGCATGCTCGGCCGCTGACGATCGGGCTCAACTGCGCATTCGGGGCGGACCTGCTGCGGCCGCATGTACAGGTGCTGTCGGGGATCGCCGATGCGCTGGTGATGGTCTATCCCAATGCCGGGCTGCCCAATGATCTCGGCGAATATGACGAGCAGCCGGAGACGACGGGCGGTTTCATCCGCGAATGGGCGGAGGGGCAGCTGGTCAATGTCGTCGGCGGATGTTGCGGTTCGACGCCGGGGCATATCGCGGCGATGGCGAAGGCGGTGCAAGGACACAGGCCGCGGCCGGTGCCGGTGCTGGCGGTGAAGACGACGCTGGCGGGCCTGGATCCGATGGTATTGGCGGCATAAGTCCGCTCTCCCGCGCAGGCGGGGGGCCAGATCGACGGTTGGAATTGGACCCCGCCTGCGCGGCCGGTACTGGATTGAAGGTAGAATGAACGTGGCGACCGCTTCCCTGCTTCCCGATGACGAGACCCCGGCGGTGTCGACCGCCAACTTCGTCAATATCGGCGAGCGGACCAATGTGACGGGGTCGGCGAAGTTCAAGAAGCTGATCATGGCGGGCGACTATCCCGCCGCGGTCGAGGTGGCGCGGCAGCAGGTGGAGGCGGGCGCGCAGGTCGTAGACGTCAACATGGACGAGGGCCTGCTGGACGCGGAGGTGGCGATGACCACCTTTCTGAAGCTGATCGCGGCCGAGCCCGATATCGCGCGCGTGCCCGTGATGGTCGACAGTTCCAAATGGACCGTGATCGAGGCCGGGCTGAAATGCGTGTCCGGCAAGCCGATCGTCAATTCGATCAGCATGAAGGAGGGCGAGGCCGAGTTCCTGAAATATGCGCGGAAGGTGATGGCTTATGGTGCGGCCGTCGTCGTCATGGCGTTCGACGAGGTCGGACAGGCGGACACCCGCGCGCGCAAGGTCGAGATTTGCGGACGCGCCTATGACCTGCTGGTGGGGATCGGGTTCGATCCGCAGGACATCATCTTCGATCCGAACATCTTTGCGATTGCGACCGGCATTGACGAGCATCGCCGCTATGCGATCGATTTCATCGAGGCGTGCCGCGACATCCGGGTGCGGTGCCCGCATGCTCACATTTCCGGTGGTGTCTCCAATCTGAGCTTCTCGTTCCGCGGCAACGAACCGGTGCGGCGGGCGATGCATTCGGTGTTCCTGTACCATGCGATCCAGGCGGGCATGGACATGGGCATCGTCAATGCCGGGCAGCTTGACGTGTACGACGCGATCGATCCCGAGCTGCGCGAGGCGTGCGAGGACGTCATCTGGGACCGGCGCGAGGATGCGACCGAGCGGATGATCACGCTGGCCGAGAAATATCGCGGGACCGACGCGGTGGCGGAAAAGGCGGCGGCGGAATGGCGCGGCTGGGATGTGGTGAAACGGCTGGAACATGCGCTGGTCAAGGGGATCGACGCGCATGTCGTGGAGGATACCGAGGAAGCGCGACAGCTTTATCCGCGGCCGATCGAGGTGATCGAAGGGCCGTTGATGGACGGGATGAACGTCGTCGGCGACCTGTTCGGATCGGGCAAGATGTTCCTGCCGCAGGTCGTGAAATCCGCGCGGGTGATGAAAAAGGCGGTCGCCCATCTGCTGCCGTTCATCGAGGCGCAGAAGGAGCCGGGCACGCGCGCCAAGGGCCGGATCATCATGGCGACCGTCAAGGGCGACGTGCATGACATCGGCAAGAACATCGTCGGCGTGGTGTTGCAATGCAACGGCTATGAAGTGATCGACATGGGCGTGATGGTGCCGTGGACGGAGATCCTGAAGGCGGCGGCCGACAATGATGCCGACATGATCGGGCTGTCCGGCCTGATCACGCCATCGTTGGACGAGATGGTGACGGTTGCCGCCGAGATGGCGCGCAGCAACATGACGATGCCGCTGCTGATCGGTGGGGCGACCACGTCGAAGGTGCATACCGCCCTCCGGATCGCGCCGAAATATGCAGGGCCGGTGGTGCATGTGCTGGATGCATCGCGCGCGGTGGGCGTCGCGTCGACCCTGATGTCCGATACCCAGCGCGACGGGTTCGTGGCGCGGACGGCCGCCGAATATGAAGCGGTGCGGGTGGCGCGTGCCAACAAGGGGCAAAGCGACCTGGCGCCGCTGGACGAGGCGCGGGACAATGGCTTCGCGGCCGATTTCGCGCAGAAGCCGGCCGCGCCGAACAGGCCGGGCACGCATGTCTTTCCGGAATGGCCGCTGGAGGATCTGCGGGACTATATCGACTGGACGCCCTTCTTCCGTGCGTGGGAGCTTGCCGGCAATTATCCGGCGATCCTGTCCGACCCGATCGTGGGGGAAAGCGCGCGCGGCCTGTGGGAGGATGCGCAGGCGATGCTGGACCGGGTCATCGGCGAGAAGTGGCTGACGGCACGGGGTGTCGCCGCGCTGTGGCCATGCCGGCGCGAGGGCGACGATATCCTGGTGCGGACCGACGATGGCGAGATTGCGCTGCCGATGCTGCGCCAGCAGATCCGCAAGCGCGAGGGTCGCGCCAACATGTGTCTGGCCGATTTCATCGATCCGGCGGGCGATTGGATCGGCGGCTTTGCGGTGACGGCGGGGCACGGGATCGAGGAGCATCTGGCCGGGTTCAAGGCGAACCACGACGATTATCAGGATATCCTGCTGAAAGCGCTGGCCGACCGGTTGGCGGAGGCGTTTGCCGAGCGGCTACATCTGTATGTCCGCGCCGACCTGTGGGGCTATGCCGCGGGCGAGCAGTTGACCAACGAGGCGCTGGTGAAGGAGCAGTATCGTGGCATCCGCCCGGCGCCCGGTTACCCCGCCTGTCCGGACCATAGCCTGAAACCGATCCTGTTCGACCTGCTGCAGGCTTCACAGGCAACCGGAATCACGCTGACCGAAAGCTTTGCGATGCTGCCGACTGCGGCGGTGTCCGGTTTCTATTTCGGGCATCCGGACAGCGCCTATTTCGGGGTGGCGCGGGTCGGTCGCGACCAACTGGTCGACTATGCGGCGCGGCGCGGCGTCGACCTGGATACGGCGGAACGCTGGTTACGGCCGAACCTGGACTGACGAAGGCCGGCTGTTCCGTTATGGAGCAGCAATGGCGGAGGATCGCGCTCGACTTCTGTGCGTACGCGGGCATTGTCCGCGCCATGAAAAAGCTGATCCTTGCTGCCGCCCTATTGTCCGCCACTGCTGTCGCACAGGGGGCTGGCCCCTTCACCGTGACGGGAAACGGGCAGAGTTTCTACCGGTTGCAGGATGCGGTCGACGCGATCGGGGCAGGCGACGGGACGATCCGGATCGCGGCCGGCACGTTCAAGGATTGCGCGGTGGTCAGTGGCGGCCGGGTGGCGTTTGCGGCGGCGATATCGGGAACCGCGATCTTCGACGGCGGGACGTGCGAGGGCAAGGCGACGCTGGTGCTGCGCGGGCGTGATGCGGCCGTCGACGGGCTGGTGTTTCGCAACATCGGCGTGCCCGACCGCAACGGCGCCGGCATCCGGCTGGAGAAAGGGAACCTGACCGTCACGAACAGCGCGTTCCGGGACAGCGAGCAGGGTATCCTGACCGTCGACGATCCGGCGCAGGTGGTGACGATCCGCCGGTCGACCTTTTCCGGACTGGGGACATGCGAGGGAGCCGGAGGCTGTGCGCATGGGCTGTATATCGGCAGTTCCGGCATGCTGGACGTGGCGAACAGCCGGTTCGAACGCGGACGTGGCGGCCATTATGTCAAGACCCGGGCGCGGCGCGTAGCGATCGTCGACAGCAGTTTCGACGACACGCAGGGGCGTGGCACCAATTACATGATCGACCTGTCCAACGGCGCCACCGGGCGGATCACGGGCAATGAATTCGTCCAGGGCAAGGACAAGGAAAACCACAGCGCTTTCATCACGGTTGCGCCCGAGGCACGCGCCAACCCCTCGACTGGGCTGGTGATCGACGGCAACCGCGCATCGCTGGCGCCGGGGGTGACGTGGTCGTCGACTTTCGTCGCGGATTTCGCGCATGAGCCGTTGAAGATCGGGCGCAACCAGCTTGGACCCAGGATAACGGCGATGGATTCGCGGAACTGACATTCCCGAACATGGCATCCCGGACGTAATCCGGAATCCAGGAACGCAGGTGCCATGCCTGAAACGCCGGATTGGCGGAAGCGCCCGGGCCACGGCCTCCGCCGGGGCGCCAACTCGCGATCATCGCGCCGCGCAGGTATCCACGGGGCCGGGATCGAGATCCAGACAGCGGCCGTCGATTTCGGCGGCGGGCACCGGAAGCGCGATGAGGGCGGCCAGGGTCGGCAGAATGTCGACAGTTTCCACCGAAAGCGGCTGTTCGAACCCCGTGGTGCCGGGGCGGTAGAACAGCATTGGCACACGGCGATCGTAGATCCAGGGTGAGCCATGGGTCGCGACGCTGCCCTTCGGATCGGCGATCGGCGTGACGTGCGGCTTGAGCGCGACGAGCAGATCGCCCGAGCGTTCCGGGTCGAAGCTGGCGCGGAAGCGTTCGGCAAGCGACCATTCCTCCACCGGCGGGCGCGGGCTGGGCATCCGCCGCAGTTCGGCTGCCGTGAACACGCCGGCGACCTGTGGATGGGCGAGATAGCGGGCACGCGCCGCTTCCAGCACGCGGGGGCGGATATCGGCGGGAATATCGCGCGACAGATAGATGTCGCCGAACGGACCATCTCCGTAGAGGACCGGGCCGGTCAGCTTGAATTCGGCCGCAAGCGCCTGACCCACGGCTGCGGGAGACAGCGCGGGATCGACGCGCTGCGCATCGGCGATGCCGCGGGCGGCGTTGCGTTCGGGCAGGTCATGGCCGCCGTGATCGGCGGTCAGGACGACGGCGTAAGGCACCTTGCTGGCATCCAGCGCGGCGAGGATGCGGCCGACATTGGCATCCACGCCCAGCACCTGCGCGCACATCTCCGCGCCTTCGGTACCATAAGCATGACCGACGGCATCGGTGGCGGACAGGCCGATCGACAGCGCGTCGGGGGCATCGCCCTGACCCAGTTTCAGATCCTTGATGAGCGCCACCGCCAGATCGGTCACCTCCCGATCGAAATCGAGTGCGGTGCGGAAGCCGCCGACGTCAGCCGCCTTGCGCGCGATCAGCGTGCCGACGTCGCGCGTGCCGACATGCACGGCGGCCGCCCGTGTAGTGCAGGCGGCCGGCAGCACGGCGCGGCCGGGACGCGCGAGAACCGCCGCGACATCGGCATTGACGCGGGCGACGGCTGCCGGAGCCGGCGCCGTGCGGCCGGGCAGGGTGACGAAGCTCTTGCCGCCCCAATACCAGGCCTGGTCGATGGCATGGCCGCCCATCATCACCGCGGCACGGTCCTTGCCGGCGACCGAGACGACGCGGCTTTGCGGATTGGCGGCCTTCATCCTGTCGCCCAGCGTCGGCACCTTCAGAAATTGCGGGGAGACGGTGTAGCTGTCGGAGCTGCTGCCGGGGACGGTGGGGTCTTCGGTGCAATAGACTTTCTTGTCCGCGCGCGGCAGCGACAGATCATACCAGTTGTTGGCAATGATCCCGGTTCGCGACGGGTGCGCGCCGGTCAGGATCGTGCTGTGCCCGGGGCACGTTTCGGTTGCGGCGTGGCTTTGGTAGCCCGACGGGAAGACCGCGCCCTGTTCCAGACGCTTCAGACCGGCGGTGTAGAGCGGGCGATATTCCGCGAACAGATCGGCGGAGAACTGATCGATCGAGATGGTAACGAGCAGCTTTGGGGGCGTCGGCTGCGCGATGGCGGTCAGCGGGGTGGCGAGCAGGACGACGGCGGCAAGGGCACGGAACGATCGGGACAAGGACATTCTCCACAGCGCGGTCGGCCATGCTATAGCCCATCACCAGCATGTTGGGAGTGTCGATGATCGCGTCCTGTTTCCGTATCGTGACACTGTTGGCCATCGGCCTGCTGATGCATGTGATTGCGGCGCCCGCCACCGCGCAACCGGGCGGGCGCGGCGTGCCGCACATCCGTGCGCAACTGGTCGCGGAGAGCGCGGTACCCAGAAGCGGAGCGACGACCACGCTGGCGTTCGTCATGACGCCGGACGCGGGCTGGCACGGCTATTGGAAGAATCCGGGCGATGCGGGCGTCGAGACGCGGGCGACGTGGACATTGCCGCGTGGCGTGACGGCGGGACCGATCGGCTATCCGGTGCCGCAGACGCTGATCGTCGCGGGACTGATGAACTTCGTCTATGAAGGCCGGTATGCACAGCCGCTGACACTGACCATCCCGGCAGGATTGGCGAAGGGCACGACGCTGCCGATCCGGGTGCGGATCGATTATCTGGCGTGCACCCGCGAAATCTGCGTCCCGGAACGCGCGGACCTGTCGACCGTGCTGACGGTGGGCGACGGTGCCGTGACCCCAGCGGCGCGACGGGTGTTCGACGGATATCGCGCGGCCCTGCCGAAGCCGCTTGGCGGGCGGGCGCGGTTTGCGGTGTCGGGCGGACGCTATCGGATGGCGGTGCCGATGCCGGCTTCGGTGCGGGTCGCCGATCCCTATTTCTTCCCGCTGACCGACCGCGTGATCGACTATGCCGCCCCGCAGCGCGTGTCGCGGCAGGGTGATGCGCTGATCGTCGAGACTGTGGCCAAGGGCGCGGCGCCGGCCGTGGTGACCGGCGTATTGCGGATCGCGCGAGGCGTCGGGCTGACGCTGACCGCCGTGCCCGGGTCGGTGCCTGCCGCAGGCGTGGCAATCGGCGCCGCAGACGATGCGACGGATCAGGCGGGAAGCGCGGGGCTTGGCACCGTGCTGGCGGCGCTGGGCGGCGCGATGCTGGGCGGATTGCTGCTGAACGTGATGCCGTGCGTCTTCCCGATTTTGAGCCTGAAGGCGCTGAGCCTGGCGCGGGGCGGTCACGATGAGCGCACCGTGCGGCACGAGGCGCTGGCCTATGCCGCGGGTGTGATCCTGGTCTGCGTCGCATTGGGTGCCGTGTTGCTGACCTTGCGGGCGGGCGGCAGCGCGGCAGGCTGGGCGTTCCAGTTGCAGGACCCGCGCATCATCCTGTTGCTGATGCTGCTGACGGCGGCGATCGGGTTCAACCTGGCGGGGCTGTTCGAGTTGCCGGCGATTTCCGGCGGCGGTGCGCTGGCGGCGAAGCGCGGCGTGGGCGGCGCATTCTGGACCGGTGCGCTGGCGGCGTTCATTGCGACGCCCTGTACCGGTCCGTTCATGGGTGCGGCGTTGGGCGCGGCGCTGGTCCTGCCCACGCTGGCGGCGCTGGCGGTGTTCGCCGGACTGGGACTGGGGATGGCGGTGCCGTTCCTGCTGCTGGGCTATATTCCACGGTTGCGGGCGGTGTTGCCGCGACCGGGCGCATGGATGGATGTGCTGCGCCGCGTGCTGGCGCTGCCGATGTTCGCGACTGCACTGGGGCTGGCGTGGATCCTGGGACGGCAGGCGGGGGTCGACGGGATGACACTGGGGCTGTTCGCGGCGATGCTGCTGACGATCGGGCTGTGGTGGGTCGGGGTGCGGCAGGCGGGCGGGCAAACGCGCGCCTGGTGGCCGCTGGTGCCGGCGACGGCAGCAGCGCTGGCGCTGGTCGTGATCGTGCCGCGCTCCGTGGATGCCGTGGGTGCCACCGCCACCAGCACCGCGTCAACGGGCGTGCCGTTCGACCGCGTCAAATTGGCCGCATATCAGGCCGCGGGAACGCCGGTGTTCCTGTATTTCACCGCCGACTGGTGCCTGACGTGCAAGGTCAATGAAAAGGGCGCGATCGAGCGGGCGGAAGTCCGCGACGCGTTTGCGAAGGCGGGTATCGTGACGATGGTAGGCGACTGGACCAACGGCGATGCGGAGATTTCCCGCTTCCTGGGCGAACATGGCCGGTCGGGGGTACCGCTCTACCTGTTTTCCGGCAAAAGCGGGGGAGCGCTGCGCGTGCTGCCGCAGGTGCTGACCCCGGGAACGCTGACCGCGTTGGCGCGCTAGGCGGGTTGGATCGGCGAATGGAAGGACGCGGGGCGATGGGCAGGACGGCGTTGGTGACGGGGGCGACCGCCGGGTTCGGGCGCGAGATTGCGCGGCGGCTGGTTGCGGCCGGCTATCGGGTGATCGCCACCGGGCGACGGACCGAACGGTTGGAGGCGTTGCAGCACGATTTGGGATCGGAATCCGTGCTGCCCTGGACGCTGGACGTGACGGATGCCGCGGCGGTGGCGGGCTTGCCGCGCGTGCTGCCCGAGGCATGGCGGGCGATCGACATCCTGGTCAACAACGCCGGGCTCGCGCTGGGCACGACACCCGCGCAGGACAGCGACCTGGGCCAATGGGAGCAGATGGTCGCCACCAACGTGTTGGGCCTGATGCGGATGACGCACGCGATCCTGCCCGGCATGGTCGCGCGCGAGCGGGGTGATATCGTTAATCTGGGCAGTGTGGCCGCCAACTATCCCTATCCGGGTGGCAACGTCTATGGCGCGACCAAAGCGTTCGTGCAGCAGTTCACACTGGGCTTGAAGACCGATGTGGCGGGCACCGGCGTGCGGGTGAGTGACGTGCAACCCGGACTGGTCGGCGGGACGGAATTCAGCATAATCCGGTTTGGCGGCGATGCGGACAAGGCAGCGGCGCCCTATGCCGACACCACGCCGATGACGGCGGAGGATGTCGCGGAAGCGGTGCTCTGGATCGTTGGCCTGCCGCGGCATGTGAACGTCAACCGGATCGAGTTGATGCCGGTGGTGCAGGGTGCGGGGCCGTTCGTGGTGAAGCGGGAGCGCTGAGCCAGGATGGTCGCGATCGGGAGTCCGGTCGACGAGACGGGCACGTTGATCCGCGATGGCGGCGGGTTCGCGCTGCGCCGCGACGCCGGCGGAGTCTGGCGGCTGGATCTGCACCGTGTACCGGTCGACCGGATCGAGAAACGCGTGCGGGTGCAGGGCCTGATGGTGGCGGAGGGACTGGTCGACGTCGACGGAGTCGCACCCGCCTGAACCGGGCACGCACGCAGCGGTGATCGGCATGCCGCGATGGGCCATGATGATGGCCGTAAAAATATCTCGAAGATTGCCGCTACGTCCGCAGGCGCCCGTGTCCGTCGGGGGCCTGCGGGTCATTTTCAGCGACTGGCGCGGGGACGTTGGGCGGTTTAGGCTTGCCGCAAAATAGTCGAAGAGGATGTGCGTGATGGCGAGTGTGGCCCTGAACAGCAGCAATGTGCGAGACCAGGTTTCACCCGAGGAATGGCAGGCGCGGGTCGATCTGGCCGCGGCCTATCGGCTGGTGGCGCTCTATGGTTGGGACGACCTGATCTTCACGCATCTGTCCGCGCGGGTGCCGGGTCCGGAACATCATTTCCTGATCAACCCGTATCAGATGATGTTCGAGGAAATCACCGCGTCATCGCTGGTGAAGATCGACACGAACGGGCGGCCGGTCATGGAGACGCCCTATATGGTCAATGCAGCGGGGTTCGTGATCCACAGTGCCATCCACATGGGGCGGGACGATGCGATGGCGGTGCTGCACCTGCATACCTCTTATGGACAGGCGGTGTCTGCGATGGACGAAGGGCTGTTGCCGCATACCCAGACCGCGATGATTGCACGGCATGACGTCGCCTATCACGACTATGAAGGGATCGCGACCGAACTGGAGGAGCGCGACCGGCTGGTTGCCGATCTGGGATCGAAGAATGCGATGCTGCTGCGCAACCACGGTACGCTGACCGTGGGCGAGACGGTGGGGCAGGCGTTTCTGCGGATGTATTTCCTGGAACGCGCGTGCGAGGCGCAGGTGCACATGTTGTCGGCCGGGCGCAACGCGCTGAGCGCACCGCCGCAGGGCACGCCGGAAAAGGTGCAGGGGCAGTCGAGCGGACCCGGCATGAAGATGCTGGCCGACCTGATGGCGTGGCCGGCGCTGCTGCGCAAGCTGGACCGGCGCGACCCGAGCTACCGCGACTGACGCAGCCCGGCGGTCAGGGTTTCCCCGGGCCGAGCACCTGGATGCGGAGTGACGGTTTGCCGGCGATCCATGTCATCATCGCGGCCTTGACCGCCGCCGGCGTGACGCCGCGGTAGCCCGCCACGATGGTCGCATGGACGCGGTGCAGACGGGGATCGTCCAGGTCGCCGATCAACACGCCCTGCCAATAGCCATTGGTACGCAGCGCGCGTTCGTTGCCGCTGACGATCGGGGTGACCACCCGCGCGACTTCGTCGGCGGTGGGACCGTTGGTGGCGAGATCGGCCTGGATTTCCCGGACGGCGCGTTCGAAATCGGGAATGCGGTCGCGACGCAGCTGGCTGCTGGCGGAGAAGAGGCCGAACGAGGGTTGCGTCAGCGATGCCGCGCTGGCGACATTGGGGGCGTAGCCGCCGCCTTCGGCTTCGCGGAATCGGTCGAACAGCCGCGCCTGGACGATATCGGCGGCCACCCTGAGCGCGCGGGTTTGATCCAGATCGGCCAGCCCACCGGTCGTGGGCCAGGCCACGACCGCGATGGCCTGCGCCGGATCGCCGCGGTGGCGGATGATGACGGGCGTCGCGGCGGGCGTGAACGGGTGGGAGTCCAGTCGGTCGGGTGCGACGGCCTGTTGCGGACGGGCGGGGGTGGCACCGACAGTCGCGGCGGCGGCGCGGATCGCGGCTTCGACATCGACGTCACCCAGGATCACGACCCGGCGAATGCCCGGCGCCAGCAGCGGCGTCCAGAAGCCGCGAAACGCATCAAGGGTCAGCGCGGCAATGGCGTCGCGCGCGGGGTAGGCATAGCGCTTGTCCCCGCCGTGCAGGATCTCCGTAATCATGGTGCCGGCAGCACCGCCGGGCGTGGCGAGGCTGGTGTCGTAATTCTGGACGGCCGCGTCCTTGAGCCGGCCCAGGCTGCTCGGATCGAACCGCGGTTCGGCGACCGCCGCGCCGAGCAGGCGGAGTTCGTCGGCCAGATCCCGTTGATTGGTGAAGCCGCTATACCGGATTTCGCGTTCGCCCAGCGACAGCGCGATGCCGAGGCGCCGGCCGGCCATCAGCCGTTCCAGCGCATCGGCGTCGAACGGGCCGATGCCGCCTTCGGCGACGGCGCCGAGCGACCATAAGGGCGCGGGGCGGGCGGGATCGAGCGCGGCCATCCCGTTGCCGACCAGCGTGACGACGGCAACCCGATCCTTGTCGAACGGCGTGCGTTTGACGACAAGATCGACGCCGTTGGCGAAACGTATCCGGGTCGCGTCATAGTCGGCGATCTGCGTGCGCGACACGATGCGACCCGGTGCGGCCGGCGGCGCCAGATCGGCGAAGCTGACGTCGCGGTCGGTCGATCGTGCCGCCGCCTTGATCGCGCGGGCGGCGACCAGCGTCCTGGCGAAACCCGGCTGACCGCCGGGAACCGGCGCCGGCGATGTCAGCAGCGCCCGGGGCGGGCCGCTGATCAGGCTGCGCATGACCGCACCGACCTTGTCCGGAGCCAGCATCGCCTTCGACGCGGCGAAGATCGTCGCATAGGTGGTTGCCGTTGCGACGACGTCGCCTTCGTCCACCGACTGGATCAGGAGATTGGCGAGGGCGGGCGACGTCGCGGTCGTTTCCCCCGCGACACGCGCGCGGAACAGTTCGTCTATGTCGGCGGCTTCGCGGGCGATCTCTGCCGCGGTCGGCGGTGTGGCATCGATATCGGCGAGCACGCCGTACAGATCGTTCAGCGCCTGCTGCGCCTGTCCGGTTCGGGTGGTGGCGCCGATCTGGACCAGGTCGACGCCGTGACGTCCTTCCGACTGGCTGGCGCCGGCCGCGACGAAGCCGGCGCCGGCGCGCGCTTTCCGCGTCAGGCGGCGGTTGATGATCCGCAACGCGAGTTCACGGACATAGGCGACGGCCTGGCGGTCTTTCGTCCAGGGGCGATCGTCATGCGCACGCACCCAAAACAGCGCGAGCCCGTTCGACGCCTGAGGATCGGACAGCACCGCGCTGGTGATCGCGGGTACCACCGGCGTGCCATAGGCGATCGGCCGGGGCGCCGGCCCGCGACCCGTCCAGCCGCCGAAATGGCGACGGGCCAGTACCTCCATCTGCGCGACATCGATATCGCCGACGATGGTCAGCACAGCATTGTCCGGGCGATACCAGCGATCGTAGAAGGCACGCAGGCGATCGGGCGTAGCGGCGGACAGGGTCTGTTCGGTGCCGGTCACCTCACTGGTGGCGGCGCGCGTGCCGCTGAACAACAGGGGTTTGGTGAGATCCTGCAGCCGGCGGGCAAGGGGTGGGAGCCGGAGGTCGCGTTCTGCGATGACCACCTTGCGTTCGATGTCCACCGCCGGTCCGCCCAGCGTTGCCTGGCGCATCATGCCCGACAGCACCGACAGCGCGGTATCGACCGATGCCGTGTCGGTGCGCGGCAGATCGAGGACATAGGTGGTGGCGGTCAGCGAGGTGAACGCGTTGGTGTCCGCGCCGAAGCTGGCGCCAAGCCGTTGCCATACGCGGATCGCCTCGCCATCGGGAACAGCCGCCGTACCGCGGAACAGCATATGTTCGAGAAAATGCGCATAGCCCTGTTCGTCGGGCCGTTCCTCCAGCCCGCCGGCACCGATCCGCACACGGATCGACAAGGTTCCGGCCGGCAGCGCATTGCGGCGCAGTGCATAGCGCAAGCCGTTGGAAAGCGTGCCGAACCGCCATGCCGGGTCCTGAGGAATGTCGCTGCCACGGTAGAGCCAGGCGGTATCGCCGGCCGGGTTGACGGCGACAGGGCCCGGTGTCTGTGCACCGAGCGGAACCGCCGCGCACATCAGAACCGTGGCCATCCCACGCAGAAGATTTGGCATGCAGGCACCCTTGATCCCGGTCCGATCCGCGGCGTTAGCCGAGCGGCGGATCGCCCGCAATCACGCCGCAGCCGCGACACATCCTATCGCACCGACAAGCGACTCTATCTTGTCTACCCTGCAAGAAGAGTTAGCTTGGATCATGCTCCCTAGCATGACCCTGCGACCCGGCATTCAGGAGAATGCCGGGTCGGATTTTCCGGTACCCGTTCGCGCCCGCCACGATCAAAGATTCTCCTTGGCGCCCATTGATCTTAGCGAACATCCATGATTTATGGTTATCAAGAGAAGCCACAGAGAGGGCTTCCTTGAGGATGTCATGAACAAGATCACTTTTTCCCGCGACGACTCCGATTCCGATCGGCCAAGCAACCACGACAGCCTTTTGCTTGGGCTGGTGACGGTAACCGGATTATCGCTCGCGCTGTGGACGTCGCTGATCACCGCGGTTGTCCTGCTCGCCTGATTTGCCGGGATGACGGCGATGGCGGTCTGCTGATGCCGCCATTTCCCTTGACGCCGCATCGTCGCTGCCGTCATCGACTATTCATGATCGAACCCAACGCCGCCGCGGAGCTTGCGCATACCATCCAGATGGCGACGGCGCCTGTGTTCCTGTTGACCGGGATCGGTGCTTTCCTGAACGTGATGGTGGGGCGGCTGGCGCGGGTCGTCGATCGCGCCCGCGCGCTGGAGATGCGGTTCACGCCGCCGGGGCACGCCGATCATGCACGGCAAGTCTGGGAGCTGCGCCTGCTCGATCGTCGGATGCGGGTGGTGAGCATCGCAATTTCGCTCTGTACCGCCAGTGCCGCCCTGATCTGCGGCGTCGTGGCCGGACTGTTCCTGGCGCGGCTGATCGGGATCGGGTTTTCACGGACGATGGCGATCATCTTCGCCATCGCCATGATGATGCTGATCGGCGGTCTCACGATGTTCCTGTTCGAGGTGCATCTGTCGATGAAGAGCATCAAGATCCGGCACGAATTGCTGGAGCGCCAGGAACGGCGCTGGTGGCAGTGGGCGGCGGATCAGCGTGTCGCGGCTGCGGCATCCTCCGGCGAGCGCAGCGACGGCGCCGCGGCGGGGTCACCCGCGATCAGCGCATCCCCGCCAAGCACACGGTAGAGGGTCACCAGGTTGGTCGCGCGCGTGAGGCGGGTGGTCACCAGCTGCTGTTGCGCGCTGTACAGCGTGCGCTGTGCATCCAGCGTATCGAGAAAAGCCCCGATTCCGCCCCGATAGGCGCGCTCCGCGAGAAAATAATTGTCCTGCGCCGCATTGGTAAGATCCCGCCGCGCGGCGAGTTCGCGATCGATCGTGCCGCGGCGGGCAAGCGCGTCCGACACCTCCTGAAACGCGGTCTGGATCGTCTGTTCGTAGGTGGCCAGCGCCAGTTGCTGTTGGGCGCGGGCATAAGCGAGATTACCGCGATTGGCGCCGCCGTCGAAGATCGGGAGCGACACGGTCGGTGACACGCTCCAGTTGAAGGCGCCGCCGGAGAAGAGCGAGGACAGCGCTCCGCTGGCCAACCCGGCAAGGCTGGTCAGGCTGATGGTCGGGAAGAAGGCCGCGCGCGCCGCGCCGATTCGGGCGTTCGCGGACCGCAACGTGAATTCGGACTGCACCACGTCCGGGCGACGAAGCAGGATGTCGGAATTGAGACCGGCGGGAACTTCGCCCAACAGTCCGTCGACACGTTCGATCGAAGCAGGCAGCAGGGCGGGATCGACCGGCGCACCGACCAGCAGCGTCAACGCGTTGACATCCTGCGCCAGAGCCGTGGTGATCGATGCGGTATCGGCGCGCGCGGTGAACAGCACGGTTTCCGCCTGGCGGAGATCGGTGCGCGGGGCGATGCCGCCCTGCAGCCGGGCACGGGTGAGCGCCACGGAGCGCGCCGCGCTCGCTTCGGTTGCCTGCGCGATCGCGAGCAGGCTGCGGTCCGAAGCGTAGGTGAGATAGGCGCTGGCGACCTCGCCAACCAAGGTCAGGCGGCTGGCGCGGGCGCCGGCCTCCGTACCGAAATAGGTGGCGAGCGCGGCACGGCTGAGCGAGCGGATCCGGCCGAACAGGTCGATTTCAAACGCGCTGATGCCGGCGTTGATGGAATATTGATCGGTGAAGCCGCCATTGCTGCCGGTGGTGACCACGCCAGTCCCGGTTCCAACGCCGGTCCCGGTTCCCACGCCGCCGTTTCCGTTTCCGACCGTGCCATTGCCAAGATTATTGCTGATGCCGCTGGTGCCGTTGTCGCCAAGCTGCGCCCGTCCGGTCGCGGCGATCTGGGGCAGGAGCGATGATCGTTCCACGCGGTAGAGTGCGCGCGCCGACGCGACATTTGCCGCGGCAATCCGCAGATCGCGGTTGTTGGCCAGCGCCTGGCCGATGATGGTCTGCAGCCGCGGATCACGGAAGATGTCGCGGTAGGAGAGCGTCGGCAGCGTCGCTTCGCTCCGGCGCAGATAGGCATCGCCGACCGGCCAGCCGACGGTGACCGGTGCCGGCGTGCGTTCATAGCGGGGTTCAAGGCTGCATCCGGCCAGAAGCAGCGCAGCGAGCGAGACGGCGGAGACGATACGGATCATGCGGGTGCGCCCTCCGGCTGCGGATCGGGGCGGTGGTCGGCAAGATGACCGCGCCGGAACAGGCGGCGGACCAGCACGAAGAACAGCGGTACGAAGAAGATGGCGAGCACGGTGGCGGTCAGCATGCCGCCGATCACGGCGGTGCCGATCGCGATCCGGCTCTGCGCACCGGCGCCGGTGGAAATGGCGAGCGGCAGCACGCCGAAGATGAACGCCAAACTGGTCATCAGGATCGGGCGGAGGCGGAGTCGGGCGGCTTCGATCACCGCGTCATAGGGCGATTTGCCACCTCGTTCGGCCTGTTCCGCAAACTCGACGATCAGGATCGCGTTCTTGGCGGACAGGCCCATGGTGGTGAGCAGTCCGACCTGGAGATAGACGTCGTTCGAGAGCCCGCGCAGCGCCACCGCCAGCACCGCGCCGATGAGGCCCAGCGGAATGACGAGCATGACCGAAAACGGGATCGACCAGCTTTCGTACAATGCCGCAAGGCACAGGAAGACGACGAGCAGCGACAGGCCGTACAGCAACGGCGCCTGCCCGCCGGACAGCTGTTCCTGGAACGACAGTCCGCTCCAAGCGACCGACGTGCCCGGCAGTTTGGAGGCAAGTTCCATCATCCGGTTCATGGCATCGCCCGAACTGTTGCCGGGTGCGGCCTGGCCCTGGATCTCATAGGAAGGGAGGCCGCTGAAACGCGTGAGCGTGGCCGGCGCCTGACCCCAGGCAGTGGTCGCGAAGGCGGAGAAGGGCGCCATCTGTCCGCTGTCCGTGCGGACGAACCAGCTGTCCAGATCCTCCGGCCGCGAGCGGTACGGGGCGTCGCCCTGCACATAGACGCGCTTGACGCGGCCCCGATCAACGAAATCGTTGACATAATTTCCGCCCCACGCCGCGGACAGCGTGGCATCGACGCTGGCCTGGCTGATGCCGAGAGCGCCGACCTTTTCCTGATCGACATTGACTGTGAGCGTCGGCGTGTCCTCCAGCCCGTTCAGGCGGACGGCGGACAGCGACGTGTCAGACTGCGCAGCGGCGAGCAACTGATCCCGGCGCGCCTTGAACTCTTGCCGCGACAAGCCGCCGCTGTTGAGCAGTTCCAGGGTGAAACCGTTCGACTGGCCAAGCCCGCGCACCGTGGGCGGATTGAGCGCGAAGAACTGGACGTCGCGCAACGTGCTGAGGGCGCGGGTGGCGTTCTGCGTGATCGAGGTGGAGTTATTCTCCACGCCCTTGCGCTGATCCCAAGGCGCGAGCGCGATAAAGCCCTGACCGGCATTTTGGCCGGATCCGCCCTGGCTCTGACCCGACACCGTATAGACCGCGGCGACGTTCCCGCTTTGCGGGCCGAGAAAGTAATTCTCGATCTGCTTGGCGGCCGCGATCGTTCGCGCCTGGGTTGCGCCGGGGGGAAGCGTGTACTGGATCTGCGCAATCCCCTGATCCTCGGTCGGCAAGAAGCTGGTCGGAAGCCGGAAGAAGACGAGCGCCAGCACCGCGACGATCACGGCGTAACCGATCAGCCAGGGCACCGCCCGTCCGAGGACGTGGCGCACGCCGGACACGTAGCGACGCTGGCCGCGTTCGAAGCGATCGTTGAACCAGTCACTGCCCCGCGCGAACCAGGCGGCAACGCGGTTGCGCGGCGGTGCACCATCATGGTCGTGCACGGGCGGCTTCAGCAGACTGGCGGTCAGGGCGGGGGTCAGCACCAGTGCCACCACCACGGACAGGATCATCGAGGAGACGATCGTGATCGAGAATTGCCGGTAGATCACGCCGGTCGAGCCGCCGAAGAACGCCATCGGCAGGAACACCGCCGACAGCACCAGCGCGATCGCGATGAGCGCGGTCTGGATTTCGGACATCGATTTGACGGTGGCATCGTGCGGACTGATGCCCGGTTCCTCCTCCATCACGCGCTCGACATTTTCGACCACCACGATCGCATCGTCGACCAGCAGGCCGATCGAGAGCACCAACCCGAACAATGTCAAAGTGTTGATCGAATAACCGAATACCGCGAGGATACCG
>NZ_DASVTO010000153.1:0-3659 GCF_036387535.1 Sphingomonas sp. | reverse complement strand
GACTTGGCGGCGGCGTTGCAGCCGGAGGAACGCGTGCGATTTCGGGTGGCGGAGGCAGGCGTCCCCTGGGACGTACCGCGGTAGCGGATGCAAGGGTGAAGCCCCGGCCTGCGCCGGGGCTCCGTCCGTAATCGCTGGCCGATTACGGCATCAGCACGGTGTCGATGACGTGGATCACGCCATTCGATTGCAGCACGTCGCCCTGCGTGACGTGGCTCATGCCGCCCTTGGCATCGGTCAGCATGATCTGCTTGCCCATCATCGATGCGGTGAGGGGTTCACCGTTGACGGTGGTGAGCGTGGCCTTGCCACCACCGGTCTTGATCGCCTTGGCGATATCCTTCGCGGTCATGCGACCGGCGACGACATGATAGGTGAGGATCCCGGTCAGGGTGGCCTTGTTCTCCGGCATCACCAGCGTGTCGACGGTGCCGGCGGGCAGCTTGGCAAAGGCAGCGTTGGTCGGGGCGAACACGGTGAACGGACCTGGGCCCGACAGGGTTTCGACCAGACCGGCAGCCTTGACCGCGGCGACCAGCGTGGTGTGATCCTTGGAATTGACAGCGTTTTCAACGATGTTCTTGGTGGGGTACATCGGCGCGCCGCCGACGGTCGGCACCTTGGCCGACACGGCGATCGGGGTGGCGGCGGTTGCGAGGGTCAGCGCGGTCGCGAGCAGCACGCGATTGAGCATCTTCGACATCAATAATCTCCTGGCTGTTCCATCCTGGTACGGACGAAACTAACCTATGTACGCGCCGAAGCGTGACAAGGTTGCGTCGGACCGCAGGACCCAGCAGGGAATCGGTGATTATTCGCCCATGCCGTCGGCCGCGGCGGCGCGGGCCAGCGCGCCGGCCATCAGTTGAAACTCCTTCTCGCGCGGCGACCCGCGCCGCCAGGCCAGGGCGATCTGGCGGGAGGGGCGATCGGCGTCGAGCGGCACCGCGACGATATCGGTATGACGCAGGATGCCGGCGCGGATCGCCATCTCCGGCAACAGGGTGACGCCCAGGCCGTTATCGACCATCTGGACCAACGTGTGCAGCGAGGTGCCGAGCATCGATGCCTCCGACCGCAATTCGGGCCGGTTGCAGGCGGCAAGCGCGTGATCCTTCAGACAATGCCCGTCTTCGAGCAGCAGTAGCTGGGTCTCGTCGATCGCCTCCGCCGCGATGCGGGGCGGGGGATCGATCGCCTGACCACCCGGAAAGGCGACATAAAGCGTGTCGTCGAACAGCTTGATGCTGTCGATGTCGCCACACTGATACGGCAGCGCCAGCAGCACGCAATCGAGATGACCGCGATGGAGCGAATCGCAGGCGGCGCTGGTAGTTTCCTCCCGCAGATAGAGTTTGAGATCGGGCCATTCGGCGCGCAGCCGCGGGAGCATGCGCGGCAGCAGGAATGGCGCGATGGTGGGGATGACGCCCATGCGGAGATCGCCCGACAGGGGCTTGCCGGCCGCGCGGGCCATGTCGGCCAGCTCCTCCGCCTCGCGCAGCACGCGGCGGCCCTTGGCCGCGATGCGGTGGCCCAGCGGCGTGAACCGGACGACGCGGCGCGTGCGTTCGACCAGCGTGGTACCAAGCAGCGATTCCAGTTCGCGCAGCCCGGCCGACAGCGTGGATTGCGTGACGAAACATGCATCGGCGGCACGGCCGAAATGGCCCTGCTCCTCCAGCGCGACGAGATATTGCAGCTGTTTCAGCGTCGGGAGATAGGTTGACATAGATCGCTTTCATCGATCAGGAACCCATAGAATAATCGATTTGCTTCATCCGTGGCAAAAGATATTGCACTGCAGCAGACCGGTTTTGCCGGCCGACCCCGAATCATCACAAGGAAAAGCGCGATGCTGACCGTTGGCGACAAGCTTCCCGATTTTGTTCTCCCCGTCCAACAGGGCGTGTCCGCACTGCCCGGTGACGAGACCATCGACCTGTCCAAGAAGGACGGGAAGTGGAAGATCCTGTTTTACTGGCCGAAGGACTTCACCTTCGTCTGCCCGACCGAGATCGTCGGATATGGCGAGCTGAAGTCGGATTTCGCCGACCGTGATGCCGTCCTGATCGGTGCGTCAACCGATACGACGCATGTCCACTTCGCCTGGCGCAAGTCCGACGAGCGACTGGCCGCCGCGGATTTCCCGTGGATTGCCGATAACGGCAAGAAGCTGGCCACCGCGCTCGGCATCATCCATCCGGAAGAGGGTGTCGCCTATCGTGCGACGTTCATCATCGATCCGGACAATGTGATCCAGCATGTGACGGTCAACGGCCTGAACGTCGGCCGCAACCCGCAGGAGGCGCTGCGCGTGCTCGACGCGTTGCAGACCGACGAGCTGTGCCCGTGCAACTGGACGCCCGAGGACGAGGTTCTGCGCCCCGCGGCCTGATGTCCACCGCGACGGACGCCGGGGTTTCCGGCCGGGCGGTCGTCGCAAGACGGGGCGCGGGGATGATCATTGTCCCCGCGCCCTTTTCTTGTCTGTTCCCGAAGGAGTTTACCGATGTCGCTCAAGAGCTTTGCCGACACATTGCCCGATTATGCCAAGGACATCCGGTTGAATGCCGGGTCGCTGGTCAATGACCAGACCTTGGGCGACCAGCGCAAATGGGGGCTGCTGCTCGCCTGTGCGCACGGTTCGGGATATCGCCCGCTGGTGGACGCCGTCGAAGCCGATGCAGTGGGCAAGCTGAGCCCCGAAGCCGCCAATGCGGCGCGCGCGGCGGCGGCGGTGATGGCGATGAACAATGTCTATTACCGGTTCGTGCACCTAGCATCGAACCCGGAATATGGCCAGATGCCCGCGAAGCTGCGGATGAACGTGATCGGCAATCCCGGCATCGACAAGGCGGATTTCGAGCTGTTCAGCCTGGCGGTATCCGCCCAGAACGGGTGCGGCATGTGCATCGACAGCCACGAGAAGGTGCTGAAGCAGCATGGCGTCAATGCGGAGGTGATCCAGACCGCCGCGCGCGTCGGTGCGGTGATGACCGCGGTGGCGACGGTGCATGCCACGATGACCGCGGCCTGAGGACCGCGCCAGGGCCGGACGCGGGACTCGCAAAGGTCCGGCGTGCGGCCTATATTCCCGCGATGACCCGACCCGGAGACCGCCCGTGCTGAACCGGCTTGCCGATTATCTGCAGTCGATCAAGGCACGGGATCCCGCGCCGCGATCCCTGTGGGAAATCCTGCTCTATCCGGGGACGCTGGCGGTGGGCCTGCACCGCGTCGCACACTGGTTGTACGAAGGAGAGATGTGGTTCGCGGCGCGGTTCGTGAACCATATCGCGCGTGCGCTGACCGCGATCGATATCCATCCGGGGGCCAAGATCGGCCGCAACCTGTTCATCGACCACGGTTTCGTCGTGATCGGCGAGACGGCGGAGATTGGCGACGACGTCACCATCTATCAGGGGGCGACGCTGGGCGGGACCAATCCGACCAGCGGGGTGGGCGGCAAACGCCACCCGACGTTGGAAGACGGCGTGATCGTCAGCCTGGGTGCGGCGATCCTGGGACCGATCACGGTGGGCACCAAGGCACGGATCGGTGCCAATGCCGTGGTCACCAAGCCGGTGGCGCCGGGCGCGGTGATGGTCGGGATCCCGGCCAAGCCGATGCCGATGGATGCAGCGGAAAAGGCGAAG
>NZ_DASVTO010000152.1:0-41793 GCF_036387535.1 Sphingomonas sp. | reverse complement strand
TTTCTGTCGAACCCCGCGGCCGACCCGGCACCGGCCGATGTCGCGCCCGCGGAGGAAAAGCCGCGCCGCCGCCGCCGCACCCGCGCGGAAATGGAAGCCAGCGACAGCGGCGACGTCGCCGCCTGATCGCGGATGCTCACGAACAGGGTGGCTCATCGACGGGTCAGCCACCCTTTTCTGTCTGGTAATGCGGCGTGCTACGTTGCCAGTGCCGCCAGCGCCGCTCCCTCCAGCCGCCAGGGCTGCCAGCCCGATGCGGGCCGCGCACCCAGCGCCGCATAAAATCCCGCCGCCGTCGCATTCCAGTCGAGCACCGCCCAGTCGATTCGCGCGCAGTTCCGGGCCGCCGCTTCCTGTGCCAGCGCCCGGAACAACGCCTTGCCCACCCCGGTCCCGCGCGCGGCATCCGCGACGAACAGGTCTTCCAGATACAGGCTCGGCCGCCCGGTCCAGGTCGAATAGGTCTGGAACCACACCGCGACACCGACAACGGTTTCTTCCAGCACCGCGACATGCGCGAACACCTGCGCATCGGCACCGAACAGCGTGGCGTGCAACGATGTCTCCGTCGCGTGCACCGCATCCGGTTCACGCTCATAGACCGCCAGCGCAACGATCAACGCCAGCATGGCGGCGACGTCACCCGGTCGGGCGCGCCGTACGCTGACTCCGGCGCTCGTTCCGACGCTCACTCCGCCGCCTGTACCAGCGCCGCTTCCGCCTCCGCGGCCTCGATCGCCGCCGCCTTCGCCTCGACCAGGCGGACGATGTGGTCGATCATCCCCTCATCCTGCACGGTATGATCGGTCACGCCCGACAGATACACCATATGCTTGCCCGCCCCGCCGCCGGTCAGCCCGATGTCCGTCTCGCGCGCCTCGCCGGGGCCGTTGACGACGCAACCCAGCACGGACAGCGACAACGGCGTCGCGATATGGCTCAACCGTGCCTCCAGCGCCTCCACCGTGCGGATCACGTCGAAACCCTGCCGCGCGCAGGAGGGGCAGGACACCACGCGCACGCCGCGCGTCCGGATACCCAGCGCCTTCAGGATCTCGTAACCGACACGGACCTCTTCTTCGGGTTCGGCGGACAGCGATACGCGGATCGTGTCGCCGATCCCGTACCACAGCAACGATCCCATCCCGATCGCCGACTTGACGGTCCCGCCGATCAGCCCGCCGGCTTCGGTGATGCCCAGGTGCAGCGGACAGTCCACCTGCTCCGCCAGTTGCTGATAGGCCGCCACCGCCAGGAAGAGGTCGGATGCCTTCACCGCGACCTTATATTCGTGAAAATCATGATCCTGCAGAAGCTTGATATGATCCATCGCGCTTTCGACCAGCGCGTCGGGGCATGGTTCGCCATATTTTTCCAGCAGATCGCGTTCCAGGCTGCCGCCATTCACCCCGATCCGGATCGAACAGCCATTGGCCTTGGCCGCGCGCACCACCTCGGCCACGCGCGCACTCGATCCGATATTGCCCGGGTTGATCCGCAGGCACGCCGCCCCCGCGTCCGCTGCCTCCAGCGCGCGCTTGTAGTGGAAATGGATATCGGCGACGATCGGCACCTTGGCCGCGCGCACGATCTGCTTCAGCGCCGCGGACGATGCCTCGTCCGGCACGGAGACCCGAACGATATCCACACCGACATCCTCGCACCGCCGGATCTGGTCCACGGTCGCCCGAACATCGGTGGTCGGCGTGTTCGTCATCGTCTGCACCGACACCGGCGCATCGCCCCCGACGGGCACCTTGCCCACCATGATCTGGCGCGACGGACGGCGCGCAATATCGCGCCAGGGACGGAGGGACATGATATTTCCCGGATGGTTGCAGTGCCCGCTATATAGAGCAACACGCGCACAGCGTCACCCGCGGAAAGCAGAGCAGACCCCATGACCACCGATACCCCCTCCTGGACGCTGGTCCTGCACGGCGGCTCCGGATCGATGACCCGCCACACGCTGTCGCCGGAGGCCGATGCTGCCGGGCGCGCCGGGTTGCACGCCGCGCTCGCCGCCGGCACTGCGGTCCTCGCTGCATCGGGCAGCGCGCTCGACGCGGTCGAGGCGGCGATCCGCGTGCTGGAGGATGATCCCGCCTTCAACGCCGGCCGCGGATCGGTCTTCACCGCGGACGGCCGCATCGAATGCGATGCCGCGATCATGGACGGGCGGGACCGCAATGCCGGCGCGGTCGCCGGTGCCACCGCCACCCGCCATCCGATCGTGCTCGCGCGGGCGGTGATGGAACGCAGTCCGCATGTCCTGCTCGCCGGGACCGGGGCCGATGCCTTTTCCCGCGATCATGGCCTGGAACAGGCCGATCAGGACTGGTTCGCGATTGCCGAACGCCGCCGTCAGCTTGACGAGTTGCTCGCCGATCCGGACGGGCCGTTCGACATCGGCATGAAATATGGCACGGTGGGCGCCGTCGCGGTCGACGGGGCCGGCCATGTCGCCGCCGCCACCTCCACCGGTGGGCTCACGGCCAAGAAATGGGGCCGGATCGGCGACAGCCCGCTGATCGGCGCCGGTACCTATGCCGACGATCGCGCCGCCGCCATCTCCTGCACCGGCGCGGGCGAATATTTCATCCGGCTTGGCGTCGCGCATGAAATCGCCGCGCGCGTCCGCCTGTCGGGCTGCAGCATCGAGGACGCGGCCGACATGCTGATCGGCGAACTGGGTGACATCGGCAGCAAGGGCGGCGTCATCGTTGTCAGCCCGGATGGATCGGGCGGCTGGGCGTTCAACACTCCGGGCATGTACCGCGCCATCGCCACGCATGACACCACGCCCGAGGTCGCGATCTACGGCGACGAGTAGGACAGGGCTCGCTTCCGGAACCCCGCCCTCGCCTTTCCTGCGCGACAGGCGTAGCGGGGCGCTCATGAGTCGCCTGTATCGCATCATTGCCCTGTTCCTGGCGCTGACCGCCACCAGCCCCGCCTTCGCCTGGTGGGATTATGGCCACCGCACCGTCGCCACGATCGCCATGGCGCAGGTCACGCCCCGCACCCGTGCCGCGATCCGCCGGCTGATCGCGCAATCGCCGACCCTCCGCACGCCGACCTGTCCGATCCGGTCGATCGAGGATGCCAGCACCTGGGCCGATTGCATCAAGCCGCTCGGTGACCGCTTCAGCTACGCCTATAGCTGGCACTATCAGAATGCCGACATCTGCAAGCCGTTCGACATCAAGGCCGCCTGTGCCGATGGCAATTGCGTGTCGGCCCAGATCGAACGCGCCACCCGCATGCTCCAAGATCGCAGCCTGCCGACCCGCGACCGGGTCGAGGCGTTCGCGTTCCTCGTCCACTTTGTCGGCGATCTCCACCAGCCGCTCCACGCCGGCGACCGCAGCGACCGCGGCGGCAATGATCAACCCGCCAATTACGGGGTGATGGCGGGCAAGCGGAACCTGCACACCGTCTGGGACGGGCTGCTGGCCGATCGCGCCATCTCGACGCCGCCCGGCGGCTCGCTCGGGATCCTGTCCGAACTGTCGCCGGCAGAGCGCCGGGCTGCCGTGGCCGGCAGCGTCGCCGACTGGTCGCGTGAAAGCTGGACGGTCGCGCAGCAGGCCTATGCCGATCTGCTCGGCGGTGACGGCTGTGGCCCGCAACCCGCCGGCCGGCCGACATTGATGCCCGACGCGATCACGCGCGACATCCCGCTGCTCCGGCGCCAGGTCGCGCGCGGCGGCCTGCGGCTGGCGCAACTGCTCGATGAGGCGCTAGGCGGCGCCACCCCCGATCCGTCGCGGCTGCCGCGCCGGCGCCGCGGCTGACATGCGCTATTTCCTGGATACCGAATTCAACGGCTTTGGCGGGGAATTGATCAGCGTCGGGCTGGCGGCGGAATATGGCGATGATGATTATTACGCGGTCATCCTCCCGCTGCCGGATCCACCGGAGCCGTGGGTCGCGCGCCATGTTCTGCCCTATCTGCGCAGCGTGCCCGCGTTGCTCCACACGGAACTAGACCGGATCGCCGCCGCGCACGATATCGCCGCCTATCTCCGCACCGATCCCGATCCGGTCATCGTCGCCGACTGGCCGGAGGACATCGCGCTGTTCTGCCGCCTGCTCATGCCCGCCGCGACCGATGTCGTCGACCTGCCGGGGCTGCGCTTCGAATATCTGCGCACCCCCGGCTTCTCGACCGCGCGCAACAGCAAGGTGCCGCACAACGCGCTCCACGATGCCCGCGCCTTGCGGGATTTCGTACTGGGCGGCGAATGACCCGGCCGCTCTTCTGCGGGCAGGATGGGCATCCTTCCCGACAGAAAGCGGCTCTCCGGGTTCAGAACGAACCGTTGGCCCCGACCGGCACCACCGTTACCGCACGGCGGTTCTGCGCATAGGCCGCGTCGTCCGAACCGGTCGCCGCCGGCCGTTCCTTGCCATAGCTGATGACCGAGATCCGCGCCGCATAGACACCGTTCGACGCCAGGAAGTTCTTGGCGGAATTGGCGCGACGGTCGCCCAGCGCGAGATTATATTCGCGGGTGCCGCGCTCGTCGCAATGCCCCTCCACCGTGACACGCACATTCGGGTTCTTCTGCAACCACTGCGCCTGACGCAGGAGGATCGCCTGCGCCTCGCTGTCGACATCCGAACTGTCGGTCCCGAACAGCACCGTGTCGGTACCGGCCTGCGCGATGAAATCGGCGCGGCTGCCGGGTACGGTCGTGGATCCCATGCCGGTATCCGCACCGGCACTACCTGCACCGCCATCCGTCATACCCGTTCCCGCCGGTGCCGGCGGCAGCGTGGCGGGTTTCTTCTTCGCGCATCCGGCGACCGCGATCAACATGGCACCGGCCAGCGCATATTTCGTCAGATGGTTCATGATCGTCTCCCTTGATCGTCGGCGGCCCCGCTCCGGCCGCGTCACTGTCGTGATGGTAAGCGGGTGCGTCAGGGCAGCAACGGCCCCCACGCAGGATCGGATCCATCCAGCGGCGTCGGCACCGGACGCAGATTCTTGCCGGTCAGGTCGACCGACCACAGGTCGGCCTTGCCGCTGCCCTGCCCGGTCCGGAAGAACAGGATGACGCGGCCATTGGGGGACCAGCTCGGCCCCTCATCCTGCCACGCATTGGTCAGGATCGTCTCGTTGCCGCCGCCGGGCGTCATCGTACCGATCCGGAACCCGCCGCTGATCTTGGTGAACGCGATCAGGTCGCCGCGCGGGCTCCATACCGGCGTGCCATATCGCCCGCCGCCGAAGCTGATCCGGTTCTGCCCCGATCCGTCGGCGTTCATCACATAGAGCTGCTGCCCGCCCGACCGGTCGCTTTCGAACACGATCCGCGCGCCGTCCGGGGAATAGCTGGCACCCGTATCGATGCCCGGCGACGTCGTCAGCCGCTGCGGCGCGCCGCCGCCGGTCGCCACGCGGTAGATATCGGTATTGCCGTTCACCGACATGGAAAACACGATAGAGCGACCGTCGGGCGAGAAGCGCGGCGCGAACGTCATGTTCGGCTGATCCACCACCAGCCGCTGCTTGCCGCTGCCCATGTCGTAGACATAGATACGCGGGCGATCATTCTCGAACGACATATAGGTGATCGTCTGCTGGTTGGGTGCGAACCGCGGCGTCAGCACGATCGATCGGCCGTTGGTCAGGAACCGGTGATTGGCCCCGTCCTGGTCCATCACCGCCAGCCGCTTCACCCGCCGCGTCTTCGGGCCCGTTTCGGAAACATAGACGACGCGACTGTCGAAATACGGGCCCTCGCCGCTGAGCCGGGTATAGACCGTATCCGCGCATTTATGCGCGGCGCGCCGCCACTGCGCCGGCGGCACGACAAAGCCTTGCCGCGCCAGTTCGGTCTGCGCAAACACGTCGTACAAATAGCAGCCCACGGTCAGCGTGCCGTCGCCATTGGCCTGGACGAAACCCTGGACCAGCGCCTGCGCACCGGTGCTGCCCCAGCCCGGAAAATCCGGTGCGGTCACCTGCGCGAACGACACCGGCCGCAACGCGGATCCGACCAGCGGGGTGAACAGGCCCGAATTGCGCAGGTCGTTGGTCACGATGTCCGCGACCTGCCGCCCGAGCGACGCAGTGTCGCCGGCCGGGGTTGCCGCGCCCGTCGGCGTCGGCATCACCGGCACCGCAATCGGCATCGGCGCGGAAATACCGCCGACCACATCCACCTCCAGCGGGCCGGACGCCTGCCCCGCCGCGGCCGGCGCTGCGGGTGCCGGGGCCGGCACCTGCGCACCGGCGGCACCGGTGGACAGCAGCGCGATCAGCGTCAGAAACTTGGCTCTCATCTCGTTCCTCATCCCGGCAGCTTGTACCGTATCACGATATCGTTCCAGCCCTGCCCGTTTCCGACCTGATAGAGTTCGGGCGGCAGTTTCAACGGCGAACATTCGCGCGCGATGCCGATCGCCAGTTCCCCGACCCGGGTGGCATAGCGGGCGTTTTCGTCGTCGGTGCCGGTCTGACCCAGCACGGTCGGCGCGCTTGCCAGCGACCCATCCTTGCGGAACTGCAACCGCATCCGCGTCACGATCCGGTTCGATCCCGGCCCCGGACTCGATCGGCGATCGGCGCAGGGCAGCAACTGCCGCTGGATCGCACCGACCAGCCCCGCCATCTGATTCGCGCTCACCGTCGCGGCGCGCGGGGCCTGGGTCTTGCTGTCGCTCTTCTCCGGGCTGATCCCCTTCAGGAAGTCATCGCCCAGCGCCGCGCCCGCGGTCTTGCGCCCGCTGCCGGCGCCCGTCTTGGCGGCGGAGTCCGACGCGCTGCCCGCCGCGCTCTTCGCGGGTGCGGATCGGGCCGGCGCAGCCTTGGCGGGGGTGACACGGTCGGCTGCGGCCTTGGCCGGCGCGGGCTTGGCGGGCGTCGGCTTCGCCGGGCTTGGCTTGGCGGGTGCGGGTGCGGGCTTCGGCGCGGGTTTCTGAACCGGCTTTGGGGTGGGGGTGGGTTTCGGGACCGGTTTCGGCTTTGGCGGCGGGGCGGGGGGCGTCGGCGTCTTCACCGGCGTGGGACTTGGTTTCGGCGCGGGCGGCGGCGTTGGGCGGGGTTCCGGCGGCGCCGGCGTCGGTTCGGACGCGGCCGCCGCGGCTTCTTCCGGCTTACCCGTTTCGGGGGCCTGCGATGTCGCCGGCGCTTCGCTTGCCGGATCGGGGGCACCGGATACCAGCCCCACCTCGTCCGCGAACTGGATGTCGATCGTGTCGCTGACCGGCTTCGGCACGGGCTTGGGCGTCAGCAATCCCAGCGACAGCACCGCCAGCAAGGCGGCATGCGCCACGATCGCGATGCCGAGCCCGGCCCTTTCCGACCGTTCCATGGTCATCGGATCAGCGCGCGGCCGCCGGCGTGTCCGCGCCGACCGTCACCAGCGCGACCTTGTTCAGCCCCGCCTTGTTGAGTTCGCCCATCACCTTCATCACGCGGCCATAGTCCAGCGTGCGATCGGCCCGCAGAAACACCTGCGGCGGATCCTTGCCTGCCCCGTCAGCCGCCGCCCGCGCCAGCCGGTCCGGCAACGCGGCATCCGACACCGGCGTCTCCCCGATGAAGATCCGCCCCTGCCCGTCGAGCGACAATTGCAGCGGCTCCTGCTCCTGTTCCAGCGCGCCGGCGCGGCTGTCCGGCAATTCCACCGGCACGCCCGCGGTCAACAGCGGTGCCGTCACCATGAAGATGATGAGCAGCACGAGCATCACGTCGACCAGCGGCGTGACGTTGATCTCCGCCATCGGCGCGCGCCGGCCCTTGGACCCGCGCCCGGATATGGGACCCATCGCCATGACTATCCCCTCTCCCACCGGGAGAGGGAGGGCCCCATGCACGCTTGCGCATGGGAGGGTGAGGGCGCGTCAGGGGAAAAGGCGATCGGCCGCACCCTCCCACGGCTGACGCCGCCGGCCCCTCCCTCTCCCGGGAGGGGAGGGTTGTTTCTACCCCCCCTCACGCTTCCAGTTCCCGGCTCAACGTCGCATGAAACCCGTCCGCGAAGCGGTTCAGCTTCGCCTCGAACCGGTTGAGGTGATGCGTCAGCCGGTTATAGGCGATGACCGCCGGGATCGCCGCGAACAGGCCCAGCGCGGTCGCGAACAGCGCCTCTGCGATGCCCGGCGCCACCACTGCCAAATTGGTCGATTGCTGCCCGGCGATATCGGTGAAGGCGCGCATGATCCCCCACACCGTCCCGAACAGCCCGACGAACGGCGCCACCGATCCGATCGTCGCGAGGATGGAAATGCGGTCGTAGAGCCGGTCCATCTCCGCCCCGACCGACGCGGCCATCGCGGTGGCGAGCCGGGCGCGCGTGCCTTCGCGGTCGACCACCTTGGCGGCGGTCGACCGCCGCCATTCGCTGACCCCGGCGGAAAAGATCCGGGCCGACGGCAGATCTTCCTTGCCCGCGCCGTCATACAGCCGGTCAATATCCTCGGCTTTCCAGAAATCGCGCTCGAACGCGTCCGACTTCGCCCCGACGCGCCGCAGCTTCAGCCCGTGGCCGATGATGATCGCCCAGGTCCAGATGCTGGCGATGGTCAGGCCGATCATCACCGTCTTCACGATGATGTCCGCCTGCAGGAACAGGGTGACGGGCGACAGCATCGATCCGTTCGCCGCTACTTCGATACCAGTCATGCGGTCGTGTCGCTCCCAGTTGGCCGCTCGGTCAGCCGTTCGAAAATCATGATCCAATCGCGCGGCTGCCGCCGCGGGCGCCCCTCCGGCGACAGGAAGGCCGCGGTCACCTCCGCCTCCGCCAGATCTTCGTCACCCCGCATGACTGTCTGGTGAATGACGCAGGACGCCGCGCCGACTCGCAACACCAAGCTGACGATCCGCAACGCATCGTCCAGCCGCGCAGGGCGGCGGTAACGGATCGCCAGTTCGGATATCGCATAGGCGCCCACCCCGGATTCGTGCGCCGCGCGCTGGTCGATCCCGGCGCTGCGCAGCATATCCGACCGCGCGCGTTCCATGTAGCGCAGATAATTGGCGTGATAGACCACCCCGGTCAGGTCGGTATCCTCGAAATACACCCGCACCGCAAAATGATGCGCCTGTCCGATGAACCCGCCCGCATAGGGCCGATCGAGATCGTCGTTAACCATTGCCGCGCGGTCTAACGGCTTGTGCGCGCGAGACAACCCGTTTCCACGCCGCTACCCCTCGAACAAGCCGCCCTGCACGATGCTTCCCTCCGGTTCGGGCAGTCCGATATGTCCCCAGGCGCGGGAATTGAGGCAGCGTCCGCGCGCGGTCCGCGCCACCAGCCCGAGCTGGATCAGATAGGGTTCGATCACTTCCTCGATCGTGTCGCGCGGTTCGCTGAGGCCCGCGGCCAGCGTCTCCACCCCCACCGGTCCGCCGCGATAGATATCGGCGATCATCATCAGGTAACGCCGGTCCATCGCGTCCAGCCCCAGCGAATCGACCTCCAGCCGGGTGAGCGCCACATCCGCGACTTTCGCATCCACCACCGGCGCGCCCGCGACATCGGCAAAGTCGCGGACCCGCCGCAGCAGCCGCCCGGCGATCCGCGGCGTACCGCGCGCGCGCCGGGCGATCTCCACCGCACCGTCCGCCGAAATCGCCATGCCCAGCAACCCGGCGGCGCGCGTCACCACCCGCTCCAGTTCCTCGACCGTATAGAATTGCAGCCGGATCGGAATCCCGAACCGGTCGCGCAAGGGCGTCGTCAGCAATCCCTGCCGCGTCGTCGCGCCGACCAGCGTGAAGCGCGGCAGGTCGATCCTGACCGACCGCGCCGACGGGCCTTCGCCGATCATCAGGTCGAGCGCCCGGTCCTCCATGGCCGGGTACAGCACCTCCTCCACCGCCGGATTCAGCCGGTGGATCTCGTCGATGAACAGGACGTCGCCATCTTCCAGATTGGTCAGCAGCGCCGCCAGATCGCCCGACTTGGCGATCACCGGCCCGGATGTCGCCCGGAACCCCACGCCCATCTCCCGCGCCACGATCTGCGCCAGCGTGGTCTTGCCGAGCCCCGGCGGCCCGAAGAACAGCACATGGTCCAGCACATCACCCCGCCCCTTCGCGGCCGACACGAACACCCGCAGATTTTCCCGTGCCGCCTTCTGCCCCACGAAATCGTCTAGCGACTTGGGACGCAACGCCGCATCGACATCCTCGGGTCGGCGGGCGGTGGAAAGCAAAGGATTGGAATCCATCTCAGCGGATGGCCGCGATGAATATGTCCGCGGTCAGTCCCGCCTGCCGAAGGATCCCGCCGAGCGTTCCCGCCTTGACCTCGTTGTGCAGAGGAACCACGCAGCCTGAGCTGTCGCGCCGCATCACCACATGGCTCCCGCGCTGCCGCACCCTGACATAGCCCAACCGTTCCAAGATGCGTATGATCTCCTGTCCCGACAGGACCGGCAGACTAGGCATCCGCCACAGCAAAAGTCGTGATGAGTGGCGCCGCTCCGAACGTCATTGGAAACTCCTCCAGGTAGAGGACCACCGCCTCGTGCAAATTGGACAACGCCGCCTCCAGCGTATCGCCCTGCGTCGTCGTACCCGTCTCGGGATTATAAGCGACGAAACCATCTTCGGCCCGGGTTAATATGGCGGTGACGTGCACGATGCGACTCTCCTCGAACGTGCGATGTTTACCGCGCCGCCTTCTTCAACGCCAGCCGCACCAGCGCGTCCAGCGTGGCGCCCGGCCCCAGTTCCTCCTCCGCCGCGGTCACCGCCGCCGATGCCTCGACCGGCCGGAACCCCAGATTGGCAAGCGCCGACAGCGCGTCGCCTGCGGCCGATCCCTTCGGCTGCGGCGCGGTGACGCCCGGGCCGAGCACGATGCCGCCGGTCTTGTCCTTCAGTTCGGTGACGATCCGGATCGCCAGTTTCGGCCCGACCCCATTGGCGCGCGCGACCATCGCCTTGTCGCCCGCCGCCACCGCCCGGACCAGTTCGACCGGATCGAGCACCGACAGGATCGCCAGCGCCACCCGGCCGCCGACGCCCTGCACCGACGTCAGCAACCGGAACCAGTCGCGCTCGGCGCCGCTGGCAAAGCCGTAAAGGGTCATTGCATCCTCGCGGACCTGCAATTCGGTGAACACCGTCACCTGCCCACCGACCGGCCCGATCACGCCGAGCGCGCGCGCCGACATCCACACCAGATAGCCGACACCGGCCACGTCGATCACCGCATGGTCGGCCGCGCTTTCCGCGAGCAGGCCGGTCAGCCGCGCGATCATGTCGGCACCACGCGCCGCGCCAGCGCCCGCGCGCTGGCCAGATGATGCGCGTGCGTGATCGCCACCGCCAGCGCATCGGCCGCATCGGGACCGCTCAGCTTCACGCCGGGCAACAGGTGCGCCATCATCGCCTGGATCTGTTTCTTGTCGGCACCGCCGGTCCCTACCACCGCTTTCTTGACGATGCTCGGATGATATTCGCCGATCGCGACACCGGCGGTGGCCGCCGCCAGCAACACCACGCCGCGCGCCTGTCCCAGCTTCAGCGTCGACTGCGCATTGCTGTTGCCCAGCACCTCCTCCACCGCCGCCCCGCCCGGCCGGTACGTCGCGATCACCGCCCCCAGCGCCTCGAACAACAGGGTCAGCCGTCGCGGCAGCTGCATTGCCGGCTCGGTCCGGATCTGGCCATTGGCGACATGGCTGAGCCGGTTGCCCTCCGCCGCGATGATCCCCCAGCCGGTGGTGCCGAGACCGGGATCAAGGCCGAGCAGGATCATTGTGGTGCGCCCGGCGAACGCACGCGAAACCGCTCCAATCCCCTGCCGCGATCGGGGCGGCGAAAACTCATCCGCCCAGTTTCTCCATCACATCCTCGGGCACGTCGTAATTGCCCCACACCGTCTGGACGTCGTCATCATCATCCAGCACGTCGATCAGCTTCATCAGCGTGGCGGCATCGGCTTCGCCCACGGTCACCATCGTCTGCGGGCGCCAGGCGAGCTTCGCGCCTTCGGCCTCACCCAGCACCGGCTCCAGCGCCTTGGCGACTTCGTGCAGGTCGCCCTGCGCAGTCCAGATTTCGTGCCCGTCCTCGGACGATTGCACATCCTCCGCGCCCGCTTCCAGCGCCGCCTCGAACACGGCGTCGGGCGTGCCGGCCTTGGCGGGGTAGGAAATCAGGCCCATCCGGTCGAACCCATGGCTCACCGATCCGCTGGCGCCCAGATTGCCGCCATTCTTGGCCATGCCGGTGCGGACGTTGGTCACGGTGCGGTTGCGATTGTCGGTCAGCGTCTCGATGATCAGCGACACGCCGCCGGGGCCAAAGCCTTCGTAACGGATTTCCTCGTAATTTTCCGAATCGCTGCTGCTCGCCTTGTTGATCGCGCGCTGGATATTGTCGTTCGGCATCGATTGCGCGCGTGCCGCAATGACGGCGGAACGCAGTCGGGCGTTCATGTCGGGATCCGGCAGGCCGGACTTGGCGGCCACCGTGATTTCCCGGCTCAGCTTGGAAAAGAGCGAGGAGCGCTTCTTATCCTGCGCACCCTTGCGGTGCATGATGTTCTTGAACTTGGAATGGCCGGCCATGTGCGGGCTGCTCGCCTTGAAATTGCGGAAAAGCGGCGTCTAGCGTGCTGGCTTGCCCTCGCGCAACCGCCACGCCGCGGTGCCCAGCGCCACGCTCAGCACCAATTGCGCCAGCGATGCCGCCGAATCGACGAACACGACCGCGATCAGCGCCGTTCCCGACAGCGTCGACGCGGGGTCGTCGAGCAGCATCGTCAGCATCAGGTGGACCGCGAAACAGGGGCTGACCACCGCCAGATAGGCCCCGGCAAAGGACCCGAACTGCCGCCGCAGCAGCCGCCAGCCGCCGCCCGGCCCGATCTGCCGATCGCCGATCGCGAGCGCCGCGATCCAGGGCGCCAGCGGCAGCAGGACCAGATTGGCGATGGTCGTCGCCACGAACGCCCACAACCAGAGATCCGCCAGCCTGGCCCCCGCCGGCAACAACGCCCGCGCGATTGCCAGGGGAACGAGCGTGAACAGGATCGCCGCGATCCACGCCGCCCCGAACCGGATCAGCGGCGGCCCTATCCGCACCACCGGCCGCACCGGCACCGCGGCGCGGTACAGGACATAGGTCATCAGGATCAGCGCCAGCGCCTGTACGACGTCGGCTCCCATGGCCGCGGATCCGGCGGTCGCGACCCGCATCAACGTGATGCCGATCACCACCAGCCCGGACATCACCCAATATCCCGGCGGCACCCCCCGCGCCTCTGCCAACATCAGCTGGATCCAGTCGCCGGTGCCCCGTCGTTGCCGCCGAACGCCTGGCGTCATGCCGATCCGCCCCCGATGTCCCTCATCCGATATCAGTGCAGACCCAGCGCGTTGCGATAGGTTTCGAGCAGCGCGTCCATCTCGTCGCGCGCATCCTTCTCCATCTTGCGCAGCCGCACGATGGTTTTCATCGTGGCCGGCACAAATCCCTGGCTCTTGGCCTCCAGATAGACGTCCTTGATGTCGTCGGACATGCCCTTCTTCTCTTCCTCCAGCCGTTCGATGCGTTCGATGAACAGCCGCAGCTGGTCGGCGGCGACATTGTCGTCACCCATGGTCAGTCTCCCCGGTCAAGATTTGAAGCTGCCGCTCCTAGAAGGTGGACGCCGTTACGATCAAGGGCGGGACTCGGGGTGGCGCTTCACGGATTCAACTTCAGGCTCGCCTCCATCCGCGCGATCTGTTCCGGCGTCGCGGGCTGCTGATGCGCTGCCTTCCATTCGGCATAGGGCATGCCGTAGACCGCCGCGCGGCCTTCCTCGCGCGTCAGGGTGCCGTCGGACGCCTCCGCCACCCAGTCGCCCAGGCAGTTGCGGCAGAAGCCGGCCAGACCCATGATGTCGACATTCTGCGCGTCGGTGCGGTGGCGCAGATGCGCGACGAGCCGGTGGAATGCCGCCGCCGCGACAGCGTCCGGAATGCTTTTATCAGGCAATTGAAACTCCATTCTTTGCTCCGCGCCGATACTGGCCTAGTCCCCCATACTCCGTAGACGAAGAAGGATAGATCGTCTTGGCCGAAACGACCGCCATTCGCGCCCATGCGCGCGCCCGCAAGGTTCGCGTGCTCGCGACCCTTGGTCCCGCCAGCGCCAGCCGGGACATGATTCGCAAACTGTACCTGGCCGGCGCCGATGCGTTCCGCATCAACATGAGTCATGGCGCCCATGCGGACAAGGCGGCGGTAATCGCCGCCATCCGGGACCTGGAACAGGAATTCGGACGTCCCAGCACGATCCTGTTCGATCTTCAGGGACCGAAACTGCGGGTCGGCAGCTTCGCGGATGGCCTGGTAGCGCTGAAGACCGGCGATCCGTTCGCGCTGGATCGCGATCCGACACCGGGCGACACGACACGCGTCTCCTTGCCGCACAAGGAGATTTTCGCGGCGATCGAGGTTGGCGCGCGCCTGCTGCTCGACGATGGCAAGCTGGTGCTGCGCGTCACCGCCTGTACCCCCGACCGGATCGATACGGTGGTCGAGGTCGGCGGCGCGCTGTCGAACAGCAAGGGGCTGAACGTCCCCGATGTCGTGCTGCCGATGGCGGCGCTGACCGAAAAGGATCGCCGTGATCTCGCCTTCGCGCTGGAACAGGGTGCCGACTGGATCGCGCTGTCGTTCGTGCAACGGCCGGAGGACGTCGCGGAGGCGCGGCGCCTGATCGGTGGCAAGGCCCTGCTGCTTGCCAAGATCGAGAAGCCGGCCGCGGTCGACCGGCTGGAGGAGATCCTGGAACTGGCCGATGCGGTGATGGTGGCGCGCGGTGACCTGGGTGTCGAAATGCCGCCGCAGGAGGTGCCGCGCCTGCAGAAACACATTGTGGAAACCGCCCGCCGACTCGGCCGGCCGGTCGTCGTCGCGACCCAGATGCTCGAATCGATGATCCGCGCGCCCACGCCGACCCGGGCGGAGGTGTCCGACGTCGCCACCGCCATCTATGATGGCGCCGATGCGGTCATGCTGTCCGCCGAAAGCGCCGCCGGCGACTGGCCGGAGGAATCGGTCGCGATGATGGACAAGATCGCGGTTTCGGTGGAGGCGGATCCCGGCTATCATGCGCGCATCCATTTCACCGAAACCCCGGCGGACCCCACCACCGCCGATGCGCTGGCGGCGGCGGCGACTGACATTGCGACCACGGTCGGTGCAAAGGCGATCATCTGCTTCACCACCTCGGGCTCCACCGCCCGCCGGGTGGCGCGGGAACGTCCGTCGGTCCCGCTGCTGGTGCTGACGCCGTCGCCGGAGGCGGCACGACGGCTCGGCCTGCTCTGGGGGGCGCATGCGGTCCTCACGCGCGATGTCGACAGTTTCGAGGCGATGGTCGCCAAATCGAAGCGCATGGCACTGCGCCATGGCTTTGCACGCGCCGGCGACCGGATCATCGTGATGGCGGGCGTCCCGTTCGGCACCCCGGGTTCGACCAACGTCCTGCATGTCGTGCGGCTGACCGGCGACGAGCTGCTCAACTACAAGCGCGTGCAGTAGGATCGCGCGGGACGGGGCAGGCATCGTGCCGCTCCGTCCCGCCGCTGTTCGCGAACGACCTGCGCGTCCCGGATTTTAAGCGCGTCGACGACATTCGGCGCGCTTGATCGCGCGCGCAAAAGCCCTATCTGCCAATCCTACCGATTCACTCCGATTGGACGCAGGTGCGACTCTCCTCCCTTGCCGATTATGCCGTCGTCATCCTGACCGCCGCCGCCCGTCGGCCGACGTGCGAACGGCTGTCGGCGACGACGCTGGCGGACGAAACCGGCGTGCCGTTGCCGACGACCCAGAAGCTGATGGGGCGGCTCGCCGCTTCCGGCCTGCTGACCTCGGCCCGCGGCACCGGCGGGGGTTTCCTGCTGGCGCGCGCGCCAGCGGATATCAGCCTGGCGGAGATCGTGGAGGCGGTGGAGGGGCCGATCGCGATGACGGCCTGTGTCGACGAGGGCCGGCATGACTGCGCGCTGGAAGGCGCGTGCCAGGTCAAGCCGCACTGGTCGGCCGTAAACGCAGCGGTGAAGGGTGCGCTGGGCGGTGTTTCGCTCGCGGCCCTGGCAGGAGCAAGAGCATGACGGACGTCCGCAATCGCGAAGCCCATGACGCGGTCGAGGAAGCCTCGGTCTACAAATATGGCTTCGTGTCCGACATCGAACAGGATTTCGCGCCAAAGGGGCTGAGCGAAGACACGGTCCGCTTCATTTCCGCAAAGAAGGGCGAGCCGCAATGGATGCTCGACTGGCGGCTGAAGGCCTATGCCCGGTGGCTGACGATGGAGTCGCCGGACTGGGCCAAGCTGAACATCGCGCCGATCGATTATCAGGACGCCTATTATTATGCCGCGCCCAAGGAGAAGCCGAAGCTCGGCAGCCTGGACGAGGTCGATCCCGAAATTCTGCGCGTCTATGAAAAGCTGGGTATCCCGATCGAGGAGCAGAAGCTGCTCGCCGGGGTCGAAGGCGCGGAGCCGCCACGCCGGATCGCCGTCGATGCGGTATTCGACAGCGTATCGGTCGCCACCACCTTCCGCGCCGAGTTGGAGAAGGCCGGCGTCATCTTCCGCTCGATTTCAGAGGCGGTGCGCGAATTTCCCGATCTCGTGCGGCAATGGCTGGGCAAGGTCGTCCCCGCGCACGACAACTACTTCGCGGCGTTGAACGCGGCGGTCTTCTCGGACGGCACCTTCGTCTACATCCCGGAAGGCGTGCGCTGCCCGATGGAGCTGAGCACCTATTTCCGGATCAACGCCGCCAACACCGGCCAGTTCGAACGCACGCTGATCGTTGCCGACAAGGGCAGCTACGTTTCCTATCTGGAAGGCTGCACCGCGCCGATGCGCGACGAGAATCAGCTGCACGCCGCCGTCGTCGAGCTGATCGCGCTCGACGATGCCGAGATCAAGTACAGCACCGTCCAGAACTGGTATCCGGGCGATGCCGACGGCAAGGGCGGCATTTATAATTTCGTCACCAAGCGCGCACTGTGCCAGGGCAAGAACAGCAAGGTCAGCTGGACCCAGGTCGAAACCGGCTCTGCGGTGACCTGGAAATATCCATCCTGCGTGCTGGCGGGCGAGAACAGCGTCGGGGAATTCTACTCGGTCGCGGTCACCAACAACCGGCAGCAGGCGGATACCGGCACCAAGATGATCCATCTCGGCAAGGGCAGCCGTTCGACGATCGTCGCCAAAGGCATTTCCGCCGGCCGCTCCGACAACACCTATCGCGGCCTCGTCCGTGTCGGGCCGACCGCGGAGGGGGTACGCAACTTCACGCAGTGCGACTCGCTGCTGCTCGGCGACCGCTGCGGCGCGCACACCATCCCCTATATCGAGGTGCGGAATCCCTCGGCGCAGATCGAACATGAGGCGACCACCTCCCGGATCAGCGACGACCAGATGTTCTACGCCATGTCGCGCGGTCTCGACCCCGAAAGCGCGGTCGGCCTGATCGTCAACGGCTTCGCCAAGGAAGTGCTGCAGCAGCTGCCGATGGAGTTCGCGGTCGAGGCGCAGAAGCTCTTGGGAATCTCGCTTGAGGGGAGTGTGGGCTAACCCCCTCCCCGTCATCCCGGCGCAGGCCGGGATCCCGTACCAACCGCCGGACCTGGATTCCGGCCTTCGCCGGAATGACGTATTGATGCTGAAGATCGAAAACCTCCACGCCGAAGTCGACGGCAAGTCCATCCTCAAGGGTCTGACGCTCAGCCTGAACGCGGGCGAGATCCACGCGATCATGGGGCCGAACGGCGCCGGCAAATCGACCTTGGCCTATGTATTGGGCGGCCGCCCCGGCTATGAGGTCACCGCCGGATCGGTAACCTTCCAGGGCAAGGACCTGCTCGACATGGCGCCGCACGAACGTGCCGCCGCCGGCCTGTTCCTCGGCTTCCAATATCCGGTCGAGATTCCCGGCATCTCGAACGTCCAGTTCCTGCGCACCGCGCTCAACGCGCAGAAGAAGGGCCGCGGCGAAGCGGAACTGTCCGGCGGCGCCTTCCTCAAGATCGCGCGCGAGCAGGCCGATGGGCTCGGCCTCGACATGGACATGATGAAGCGGCCGGTGAATGTCGGCTTTTCCGGCGGCGAGAAGAAGCGCAACGAAATGGTCCAGATGGGAATCATCGACCCCGCGCTCGCCATCCTCGACGAGACCGACAGCGGGCTCGACATCGACGCGCTGCGTATCGTCGGCGACGGCATCAACCGCATCATGCGCAAGCCCGACAAGGCGGTGCTGCTGATCACCCATTATCAGCGGCTGCTGGATTATGTTCGCCCGGATTTCGTGCATGTCCTGGCCGATGGCCGCATCGTCCGCTCCGGCGGCGCCGACCTCGCGCTGGACCTGGAACGTGAAGGCTATGCGGGGATCGCGGCGTGATGGTGCAGCCGCTCCGTTCCCCCGCAAACGCCGGCGCCCAGCTCCGCGCTCCGACCTGGGTCCCCGCTTGCGCGGGGATATGCAAGGGAACAGCATGACCCTCGCCCTCCCCAACCCCCGCGACGAGGCCTGGCGCTGGTCGGACCTGTCCGCCCTGCCCGCGCTGGCGGCGCAGATACCCGGCCACGGCCCGGTCGATCCCTCGCCATATTGGATCGGCACCGGCGGCCTGCGCCTGCTGTTCGTCGACGGCCGCTATGACGCCGCGCACAGCGCCCCCGGTCCGGTCATGCTCGGCCCGCTTGCGATCGCCAGCGATCATCCGCTCGGGCAACTCGCCACCGGCCAGGACGGCTGGACGCTGTCGGTTCCCGCCGGCGACACCGGATCTGCCGCGATCGAAATCGTCCACATCGCCACCGGCGGCGCCAATCATATCCCCGCGCGGATCATGCTGGCCGATGGCGCCCGCGCCAGCATCGTCGAGACGCATGCCGGCGACGGCTGGTCGAACCGGCTGACCGAGATCGTTCTCGGCACCGATGCCCGCCTCGACCGCCATGTCCGGCTGATGCAGGCGAGCGGCTTCACCGCGCTGCGCGAAACCGCGACGGCGGCGGCCGGTGCGCATCTCGCCGCCACCCTGCTCGCGCTCGGCGATGCCGGCACCCGCATCGACGCGGCGCTGACCCTCACCGGCGATGCCGCGCATGTCGCCTATGGCGGCGCACTGCTCGCCCGCGATCAGCAGCGGCACGACGCCGCCGTCGTCGTCCGCCATGCCGCGCTGGACGGGGTCAGCCGTCAGCATTGGCGTGCGGTCGCCGACGATCGCGCCACCGCCAGCCTGGCCGCGCGGGTCGAGGTCGCGCGCGATGCGCAGAAGACCGATGGCGAGCAATCGCTGCGTGGCCTGCTGCTCCGCCGCACCGCCACCATCAATCTGAAGCCCGAACTGGAGATCTTCGCCGACGACGTGAAATGCGCGCACGGCGCCACCGTCGGCGAACTGGACGCGCAGGCGCTCTGGTATCTCGCCAGCCGCGGCGTCCCGCCACAGCCTGCCCGCGCGCTCCTCACCCGCGCCTTCGTCGGCGACGCGCTCGACGGCATCGACGATGAAGCAGTGCGCGAGGCGTTTCGCGCCGCCGCCGATCTGTGGCTGGGAGCGGAGTCATGACCAACCCCTCTCCCACCGGGCGAGAGAAGGGTGAGGGCGACACGCGCGCCATCCAATCACAATCACCCTCCCATCGCCAAGAGTCGGTGGGCCCCGCCCTCTTGTGGGCGGAGAGGGGAACGGCACCGCTCGACGTGCTCGCGGATTTCCCTGCGATCCCCGACGGCTGGGCCTATCTCGATACCGCCGCCACCGCGCAGAAACCGCAGGTCGTGATCGACGCGATCGCCCGCGGCTATGCCGAAACCTATGCCACCGTCCACCGCGGTGTCTATCAGCGCTCGGCCGACATGACCCTGGCCTATGAAGCCGCGCGCGCCCGGATCGCGCGCTTCCTCGGTGCGGCCAGCGCGGACGAGATCGTCTATGTCCGCGGTGCGACCGAGGCGATCAACCTGGTCGCGAACAGCTGGGGCCGGACGCTCAAGCCCGGCGACCGCATCCTGCTCAGCCAGCTCGAACATCATGCCAATATCGTGCCGTGGCAGCTGCTGGCGGATCGCACCGGCGCGGTCATCGACGTCGCTCCGCTCACTGCGGACGGCCACATCGACCTCGACGCGGTGGAGGCGATGCTGACCCCGCAGCACAAATTGGTCGCACTCGCCCATGTCTCGAACGTGCTCGGCTCCGTCCTCAACGCGCGCCGCGCCGCCGATCTGGCGCATGCCGTGGGGGCGAAGATCCTGATCGACGGGTGCCAGTCGGTCGCGCGGGTCGCGGTCGATGTGCAGGCGCTCGACTGCGACTTCTACGTCTTTTCCGGGCACAAGCTCTACGGCCCCACCGGCATCGGCGTGCTGTGGGCGCGTGCCGATATTCTTGGCGAGATGCCACCCTGGCAGGGCGGCGGTGCGATGATCGACACGGTGTCCTTCTCCGGCACCACCTACGCCCCCCCGCCGGGCCGGTTCGAGGCGGGCACCCCGCACATCGTCGGGGCGCTGGGGCTTCATGCCGCGATCGACTATGTCGACGCGATCGGGCTGGACGCGATCCATGCGCACGAAACCGCGCTGGTGACCGCCGCGCGCGACCGGCTGTCGACGCTGAACAGCATCACCTTGTTCGGCCCTGGGGATGCCGCGGGGATCGTCAGCTTCGACGTGCGGGGGGTGCATCCGCACGATGTCGGCACCATATTGGACGAGGAGCGGGTCGCGATCCGCGCCGGGCATCATTGTTGTCAGCCGCTGATGGCGCATCTTGGCGTATCGGCCACCGCGCGCGCCAGCTTCGGCGTCTATAACGGCCTGGCCGATGTCGATGCGCTGGTGCGCGGGCTGGAACGGGTGACGAGGATCTTCGGGTGAACGACGATATCAGGACCGAACAGCTGGACCAGGCTCCACCCCCGCCGCCCCGCGCGCGGGTGACGGATGCGGTCGAGGATCGTCCGCGCGACTATCTCGAAGGCTTTTTGACGCAGAAGCCGGCGGAAATCGCGCCCGGTGAGCCCGGCGGCCAGACCTATGATATGGTGATCGAGGCGCTGAAGGAAATCTACGACCCGGAAATCCCGGTCAACATCTACGATCTCGGCCTGATCTACGGCGTCGATGTCGTCGACGATCATGTCGTGGTGTCGATGACGCTGACCACGCCCAACTGCCCCGTCGCGGAATCGATGCCGGGCGAGGTCGAGATGCGGGTAGGAGCCGTACCCGGTGTCGGATCGGCCGAGGTCAATCTGGTCTGGGATCCGCCCTGGGATCCGCAGAAGATGTCGGACGAAGCCAAACTCGAACTGGGAATGCTGTAATGGCCACCACGCTCCGCGCCCGTCCCGCTGCGCTGACCCTGACCGCATCGGCGCATGCGCGCATCGCCGACCTGATGGCGCGCGCGCCGGACGGGAGTATCGGGGTCAAGCTGTCGACCCCGCGCCGCGGCTGTTCGGGCCTCGCTTATTCGGTCGATTATGTCGCGAATGCCGATCCGATGGACGAACGGATCGAGACGCCCGGCGGCGTGCTCTACGTCGATGGTGGGTCGATCCTGTACCTGATCGGATCGACCATGGATTGGATCGAGGACGATTTCACCGCTGGCTTCGTGTTCGCGAATCCCAACGCCAAGGGCGCCTGCGGTTGCGGGGAAAGTTTCACCGTCTGACGGCCGACGCGGTCAGAGCGCCAGCGAGAACCGCAATGCGCCGCCGATCTCGGGCGGCAGGTCCGCCCAATTTCCCGGATCACGCCGCCAGTAGAGGTTGGTCGACAGCCACCCGCCAAGCAGCGCCTGCGCCAGACTGCCCTCGACATCGAGTTCGCGCCCATCCGGCGCGAGGCCGAGCCGCTGGATCGTGGTTCCGGTCACCCCGGTGGCATAATCATAGCCGGCCGGCAGCGCGAGATCGATGCCGCCGCGCGCCACCCGCAGCGGCTGTGCCACCCGCAACCCGGCCCGATCGCCGCGCGTCACCAGGCCCGTCTTCATGACCTCCACGCTCCAGGCCGCGCTCCACAGCCGCGCGCCCGTCTGCGCAAGCCCGCTGGCCTGCCCGCGGGTCCGGCCGCGCCGCCATGTTCCCGCCAATGTCCAGCCCGCGGGCCATTCCTGCCGCACCGACAGGTCGACGAAGTCGCTACGCGCACCGCCGCCGCCCAGCGCGGTGGCGAACTGTCCACCCAGGATCGTCGCGTCCTCCTCCAGCCGCGACAGGCCCGCGGTCAGCGTCACCGCGCCAAAGCTGCGATCGACGGCGGCCCCCATGCTGACATAGCCGTACCGATCATAGCGGGAACGCAGCCCGACCCGCCCGGGTACCAGCGCGTCGCCCTGCTCCGCGGTCAGCGTCAGACCCGCCCGCCCGATCCGCCGCCGCACCGCGACGCTGGATCCGATCCGCTGCTGGAAACCGGCGGTCTCGCGGGGATCGCCCGCTACCAGAAAGGGGGATCCATCACGGTCGCTCATCGTGCGGGCGATCGACTCCGCGCCCTGGGCAAATCCTGCACCGACGGTCAGGTCAGGGCCGATCCGTGTCGCCACCATCCCCGCGGTCGCCCGCGCGGTCGCCGCGTCGGCCCGCCCCAGGGTCAGTCGTTCCACCGCAACCTCCGCCCCGCGCGATGCGATCGTGACCGCAAACATCGCGCCCGGCATGCGCCCCGACACGTTCCGCACCCCCCCCGACAGCGCCGGCAGCAGCCGTGACTGCGGGACCGCATGCGAAAGCGTCCGCCCGATATCCAAACTATACGCGCGCGCATAGCGATCGAGCAGCACCGCCGATATCGCCGTGCCGCTGCGCCCGGCATCGCCCATCGCGGCCGACATGGTGCCATTGTTCGCCGCCGCGATCGTCACCGCCGTACCGGCGACCATGGTCGTTCCCTGCGGCTGGAACGCGCGGGTCAGGTCCAACCGGCCACGACCATAGATCGAATCCACGCCGCTCGCGCCCAGGTCGGCTGCGGTCGCATAGAGGATATCGACGATCTGCTTGCCGGTCAGGTTCGGGAATGCCTGCGCCAGCAGCGCGACCGCGCCGGAGATCAGCGGCGCGGAAAAGGAGGTGCCGGAATAAAGAAAGGCGGTGCCCGCCTGATCGAACGCCCGCACCCGTTCGCCCAGCGCCAGCAGGTAATTCGCGCTGCCGCTGCCGGCACGCGCGCTGAAATCGGCGATGTCCCCTGCCTGGTTGCTGGCGCCGGCGATGATGACCAGCCCGCGCGCGTTGGCGCTGTTCGCGATCAGGGCGAACGCGTCGGGGTTGGGTGTGGGATCATTGCCCGCCGACATCACGATGATGGTCCCGGCGGCGGTCGCCCGCCCGACCGCCGCCTGGAACGCGGAGCCACCCGCGTCGTCGCCACCCAGCGAGATGTTGATGACGCGCGCGCCGTTCTGCACCGCCGTATCGATCCCCCGTGCGATCGCGCTGTCATTGTGGGAACAGCCATCGGTGCCGGTGCAACTGCCCGGCGTGTCGGTGCGCAGCACCAGCAGGGTCGCGCCATAGGCGATCCCCAGCGGGCCGGCGTCGTTGCGCGCCGCGCCCAGCACCGCCGCCACCGCGGTCCCATGACCCGATTCGTCCTGCAATCCGCGCGATCCCACCAGATCGGCCGACGCCGCGCTGATCCGCCCGGCAAATTCCGTACTGCCGGCATCGATTCCGCTGTCGATGATCCCGGCCACGATACCTGCGCCGGTGGTGCCACGATCATAAGCGGTGATGGCGCTGGCCTGCGCAGCGCCCGCGGATCGTTGATATTCCGGTGTGTTGTTGTTCGCCGAGGGTGTAGGCGTGGGCGTGGGTGTCGGGGTTGGTGTCGGCGCCGGCGTCGGGGTGATCGGGTCGGGCTGCGTCACCGGCGGGCTGGTGGCGACCGGCGGCGCGGGCGTGCTGGTCACACCACCGCCACCGCCGCCTCCCCCACCGCATGCCGTCGCCAGCAATGCGGTGCCAAGCAGCAAGCCGGAACGCAAACCCACCGCCATCACGCATACCCCGTTCGGCGACGGCGGCACGGATCCGTGCCAGCGCGCCGAACCGGCATGCTAACGTCACCCACGCGGTTGTCGAGCGCCGTCGCGCCCGCTAGGGCGCTTGGCCGACATGCACGCCGCCTTTGCCACGATCCGGACCTGGATCTTCGATCTCGATAACACGCTCTATCCGGCGTCGACCGATCTGTTCGCGCTGATCGACGTGCGGATGGGCCGCTATATCCAGCGCCTGCTGGGCGTGGATGCGGCCGAGGCCCGCCGCGTGCAAAAGGCGCATTTCCTGGAACATGGCACCACCCTGTCGGGACTGATGCGGACGCATGCGATCGATCCGCGCGAATTCCTGGACTATGTGCATGACATCGAGATGGACCGGATCGCGGAGGATCGCCGACTGGTGGCGGCGATGGCGCGGTTGCCGGGCCGCAAGCTGATCTTCACCAACGGCGACGCGACCTATGCCGGCCGCGTCCTCGACCGCATCGGCCTGGGCGGCGCGTTCGAGGCGATCCACGATATCCATGCCTGCGCCTATCGGCCGAAACCCGATCCGCAAAGCTATGCCTCGCTGCTTGCGGCGCTCGACATCGATCCCGCCACGGCGCTGTTCGTGGAGGATATGGCGCGCAATCTGGTGCCGGCCAAGGCGCTGGGCATGACCACCGTCTGGGTCAACAACGGATCGGAATCGGGTGGCCACGGCGCCGATCCCGCCACGATCGATCATGAAATCGCCGATGTCGGCGAATGGCTGCACGCTATCCAGGAGACCGACGCATGACCGAGTTGTCCACCATCATCGACGCCGCTTGGGAAGACCGCACCAGCATCGGTCTCGATACGCAGGGCCCGGTCCGCGCGGCCGTGGACGAGGCGCTGCGCCTGCTCGACAGCGGCGAGGCCCGCGTCGCCGCACCCGAATCCGGACAGTGGGTCGTGCAGCAATGGCTCAAGAAAGCCGTGCTGCTGTCGTTCCGGCTGAACGACAACCAGCTGGTCGATGGCGGCGCGGCGGGTGCGCCTGCATTCGACAAGGTGCCGTCGAAGTTCACCGGCTGGGACGACGCGGCGTTTCGCGCCGCCGGCTTCCGCGCGGTTCCCGGCGCGATCGTCCGCCGCGGCGCATTCGTGGCAAAAGGCGCGGTGCTGATGCCCAGCTTCGTCAACATCGGCGCCTATGTCGGCGAGGGATCGATGATCGATGCCTGGGCCACAGTCGGCTCTTGCGCGCAGATCGGCCGCAACGTCCATCTGTCGGGCGGCGCCGGCATCGGCGGCGTGCTCGAACCGCTGCAGGCCAATCCGGTCGTGATCGAGGATGGCTGCTTCATCGGCGCGCGCGCCGAGGTGGCGGAAGGGGTGATCGTCCGCGAAGGCGCGGTGCTGTCGATGGGCGTCTATCTTGGCGCGTCGACGAAGATCGTCGACCGCGCGACGGGCGAGGTCTTCAGGGGGGAGGTTCCGCCCTATGCCGTGGTGGTCCCCGGGACGATGCCGGGCCAGGACGGCGGGCCCGCCCTCTACTGCGCGGTCATCGTCAAGCGCGTCGATGCGCAGACGCGTGCCAAGACCGGCATCAACGAACTGCTGCGCGACTGACCCTGCCCGGCTATCCGCCATGAAAGGAAAACCCGCTTTTCCGGCCGCACCTCCGGTCTAGATAAGCGGGCATGGCCACATCCGATCCGATCACCCTCACCCATCTCCAGCGGCTGGAAGCCGAAAGCATCCACATCCTGCGCGAAGTGGTGGCGGAGGCGGAACGGCCGGTGATGCTCTATTCGGTGGGCAAGGATTCGGCGGTGATGCTGCATCTGGCGCGAAAGGCCTTCTACCCCGCGCCGCCGCCGTTTCCACTGCTGCATGTCGACACCACCTGGAAGTTCCGGGACATGTACTGCCTGCGCGATCGGATGGCGGTAGAAAGCGGGATGGAACTGCTCGTCCACCGCAATTCCGATGCGGAGGCGCGGGGGATCAATCCGTTCGACCATGGCGGCCTGCATACCGACATGTGGAAGACGGAGGGGCTGCGCCAGGCGCTCGACCTGCACCGCTTCGACGCCGCCTTCGGGGGCGCCCGCCGCGACGAGGAGAAGAGCCGCGCCAAGGAACGCGTCTTCTCGTTCCGCACCGCCACGCATCGCTGGGACCCCAAGACCCAGCGGCCCGAACTCTGGCGGCTCTACAACGCGCGCAAGGCCAAGGGCGAAAGCATGCGCGTGTTTCCGATCAGCAACTGGACCGAACTCGACGTCTGGCAATATATCCAGGCCGAGGACATCCCGATCGTTCCGCTCTATTTCGCCGCCCCGCGCCCCACGGTGGAACGTGACGGCATGCTGCTGATGGTTGATGACGATCGCTTTCGCTTCCGCCCGGGCGAGGTTCCGGTCGAACGCTCGATCCGCTTCCGTACGCTTGGCTGTTACCCGCTGACCGGCGCGGTCGAAAGCCGGGCGACCACTTTGCCGCAGGTGATCCAGGAAATGCTGCTCACCACCACATCGGAACGCCAGGGCCGCGCCATCGATCATGATCAGGCCGGCAGCATGGAAAAGAAGAAGCAGGAGGGCTATTTCTGATGGCACGCCAACCCGTCCGCTGTTCCCACCTCTGTTCCCCGGCGCAGGCCGGGGCCCAACTCGACAGCACGGCCGGGTACGGACTGACTGACCTCCAGAAGTGGGTGCCGGCCGCCGCCGGGATGACGAAGGCTGCCGCATGACCACCCCCGTCTATCGCCCGTCCGACCTCGCCGCGTCCGACATCGACGCCTATCTCGACAGCCACGCGCACAAGTCGCTGCTCCGCTTCATCACCTGCGGGTCGGTCGACGATGGCAAATCGACGCTGATCGGACGCCTGCTCTACGATTCCAAGATGATCTTCGAAGACCAGCTCGCCGCGCTGGAGGCCGATTCGAAACGGGTCGGGACGCAGGGACAGGATATCGATTTCGCATTGCTGGTCGACGGCCTCACCGCGGAGCGCGAACAGGGCATCACCATCGACGTCGCCTATCGCTTCTTCTCGACCGATCGCCGGAAGTTCATCGTCGCCGACACCCCCGGTCATGAACAATATACGCGCAACATGGTCACCGGCGCCTCCACCGCCGACCTCGCGGTCATTCTGGTGGATGCGCGCAAGGGTATCCTGACGCAGACCCGCCGCCACAGCTATCTTGCCCACCTGATCGGCATCCGCAAACTGGTGCTGGCGGTGAACAAGATGGACCTGATCGGCTATGATCGCGCCCGCTACGACGCGATCGTCGACGACTATCGCGCCTTTGCCCGCACGATCGGGATCGACCACTTCGTGCCAATCCCGATTTCGGGGTTCAGGGGCGACAACATCGCGGGACGATCCGGCAATACCCCGTGGTATGACGGTCCGATTCTGATGGAGCATCTGGAAACCGTACCGCTCGACGTGACGGCGGATCAGCTGCGCCCGTTCCGGATGCCGGTGCAATGGGTCGCCCGTCCCGATCTGGATTTTCGTGGCTTTTCCGGTCTGGTCGCCACCGGTCGGATCGCGCCCGGTGATCCGGTCCGCATCCTGCCGTCCGGCCGGACCAGCACGATCGCGCGCATCGTCGCACCGGGGGGGGATCTCGACACCGTCGCCGCCGGCCAGTCGGCGATGCTCACGCTGACCGATGCGGTCGATTGCAGCCGGGGCGACGTGATCGTCCGCGCCGACGCACCGGCCGAGGTCGCGGATCAGTTCGAGGCGACGATCCTGTGGATGGCGGACGAGGAGATGCTGCCCGGTCGCGGCTATTGGCTGAAACTGGCGACGCAGACCGTGTCCGCACAGCTGCAGGCCCCGAAATATCAGGTCAACGTCAACACCATGGAGCAACTGGCCGCCCGTACGCTCGGCCTCAATGCGATCGGCGTCGCCAATCTGTCGACCGACCGACCGGTGGTGTTCGAGCCCTATTCCGGCGGCGATGGCGCGATCAGCCGTGATCTCGGCGGGTTCATCCTGGTCGACAAGATCACCAACGCCACCGTTGCCGCGGGCCTGATCCACTTCGCGCTGCGCCGTGCGGCCAATGTCCATTGGCAGGCGATCGACGTCACCCGCGATGCCCACGCCGCGCAGAAGCAGCAACGTCCACGCCTGCTCTGGTTCACCGGCCTGTCCGGCGCCGGCAAGTCGACCATCGCCAATCTGGTCGAAAAGAAGCTGCTGGCGCTCGGCCGGCACAGCTTCCTGCTCGACGGCGACAATATCCGCCACGGCCTCAATCGCGATCTCGGATTCACCGATGCCGACCGCGTCGAGAACATCCGGCGCGTGGGTGAAGTCGCCCGGCTGATGGCCGATGCCGGCCTGATCGTCCTGACCGCCTTCATCTCCCCCTTTCGCGCCGAACGCGACATGGTGCGTGCCATGCTGCCGGCCGGCGAGTTCATCGAGGTGCATATCGACACCCCGCTCGATGTCGCCGAACGGCGCGACGTGAAGGGGCTCTATGCCAAGGCCCGCGCGGGAAAACTTGCCAATTTCACCGGTATCGACAGCCCGTATGAACCACCGCTCACCCCCGAAATCCGCGTCAACACCGTCGACATGACGCCGGAGGAAGCAGCGGAAGCGATCGTCGCGCATCTGCTGGCGGCGGAATGACCATGATCGCACCCGATGATGCCGCCCTTGCTCGCAAGGTGGCGGAGACCGCCGGCGATATCCTGATGACCTTGCGCGGGTCCGGCCTGTTGGCGGGCAAGGCGCTCGGCGCGGCCGGCGACGCCGTTGCCAACGCCTTCATCCTGGCCGTTCTGCGCGAAGCTCGGCCGACCGACGCGATCCTGTCGGAAGAGGAGGCCGCCGATCCCGCGCGGCTGGCCAATGCCCGCGCCTGGATCGTCGATCCGCTTGATGGCACCCGCGAATATAGCGAGGGTCGTGCCGATTGGGCGATCCACGTCGCGCTGTCGGTCGACGGCCGCGCCACCGCCGGCGCCGTGGCGCTTCCGGCGCAGGCGCACACCATCTGCACTGCGGGCTGCACACCGCCGGGCGTACAGGGCGGTCGCATCCGCATGGTCGTCAGTCGATCCCGCCCTGCCGCCGAGGCCCTGAAGGTCGCCGCCGCGCTGGACGCCGAACTGATCCCGATGGGGTCGGCCGGGGCCAAGGCGATGGCGGTCGTCCGCGGCGAAGCCGACATCTATCTCCACAGCGGCGGCCAGTATGAATGGGACAGCTGCGCCCCCGTCGCGGTCGCCCAGGCCGCCGGCCTGCACGTCAGCCGCCTCGACGGCAGCCCGCTCGTCTATAATTGCGCCAACCCCTATCTCCCGGACCTGCTCATCTGCCGCGCCGATCAGGCTGAGCGGGTGTTCGCGGTATTGCGCGGACCGGAATAGGCGCCCCTTACACCCGCATTGGCATCAGCACGTACAGCGCCGAAGACGTATCGCTTTCCCGGATCAGGGTGGGGGCTGCGGCATCGGCCAGGTGGACTTCGATGGTTTCGCCGTCGAGCTGACCCAGAATGTCCAGCAGATAGCGCGCATTGAAGCCAATCTCGAACCCAAGCGCGGTATAGTCGCCGGGGACTTCCTCGGCTGCGGTGCCGTTCTCCGGGCTGGTGACCGACAGCGTGATCTTGTCGCGATCCAACGTCATCTTGACCGCGCGGGTCTTCTCGCTGGCGATCGTCGCCACCCGGTCGACGCCCTGCATCAGGCTCTTGGGATCGATCTTCAGCAGTTTGTCGTTCGCGGTCGGAATGACGCGCGAATAATCCGGAAAGGTGCCGTCGATCAGCTTCGACGTCAGGATCGCACTGTTCAGGCCGAAGCGGATCTTGGTCGGGGACAAGGTGATTTCGACATCGCCGTCGACCTCGTCCAGCAGCTTGCGCAGTTCTCCGATGCATTTGCGCGGCACGATCACGTCCGGCATCGCCTCCGCCCCGGCGGGCCGCGGCACGGTCATCCGCGCCAGCCGATGGCCATCGGTGGCCGCCGCCTTCAACACCGGGCCAGCGCTGCCGTCACCGTCCGCGACATGCAGGAAGATCCCGTTCAGATAATAGCGCGTCTCTTCCGTGGAGATGGCAAAGCGCGTCTTGTCGATGATCTGCTTCAGCGTCTCGACCGGCAACGCGAACTTCGTCGGCAGGTCTCCTTCGGCGATCATCGGAAAATCGTCGCGCGGCAGGGTGGATAGATTGAACCGCGCCCGTCCCGCCACGATCAGCATCTTGCCATCCGCAGCCGTCAATTGCACCTGACTGCCCTCGGGCAGCTTGCGTGCGATATCGAACAGCGTGTGCGCGGACACGGTGGTCGCGCCGGGCTGGTCCACCGCGGCGGATACCGTCTCCACCACCTGCAGATCCAGATCGGTCGCCATCAGCTTCAACGTGCCGTCCGCCGAGGCTTCGATCAGCACGTTCGACAGGATCGGGATGGTGTTGCGCCGTTCCACCACGCTTTGCACATGGCTAAGGCTCTTCAGCAGGGTGGTCCGCTCGATCGTCGCCTTCATGTCCGCCCCAAATCCCAAAACCGTCGGTCCCGCGTTATAGCGTGACGACGCGCGCGGGGAAGGAAAAAGGGCGGAGGTTGCCCCCCGCCCCTCCTGATCGTCAGCCGTTCCGGCGGATCAGAAGCGGAAGCCGAAACCGGCGATCGCCTGGTTACGCTCGAACCCGTCCTCATAGTTCGAATAGCGATATTCCGCCTTCACGAAGCTGTTCGGGCCGACCGCATATTCCGCGCCCACACCCACGCGGATCCCGTCAAGATCGGTTCGACCGAGCGTCACCCGATCGGTGCCATCGTCCTGGGTCAGCTTGAACCGGGCATTGGTGTAGCCGGCCTTGGCATAGAGCAGCGTCCGACCACCGACGACCGTGCCGACCCGGCCACCGACATACAGGTCGCGCGCGGCCTTGGCGCAGGTTTCGGGCGATGCCAGCGTCTGCGCGCCGAAGCACTGCTTGACATTGCTGTCGGTCGCTTCGGCTTCCACGCCCACCACCATGCCGCGCATCTGCATGTCGTAACCGGCGCCAATGCCGTATCCAACGGCATCGTCATGCCCATCGGTCTTCACATTGTCATAACCGACCAACCCTTCGACGCGCGCGCCCGTGAACGGTGCGACATCCTGCGCCAAGGCGGGAACGGCAACCGACAACGTGGTGGCGGCCAAGGCGGCGTAAGCAAAGCAACGCATGTCATCAAACTCCATGAACAGGGCACCCGATGACGGGTGCGGGGCCTCAGTGCATGAGCGAGTGACTTGTTGCATGAACCTCAGCTAAACAGGATTATTCGTTGCACCTGAGCAACAGTGGTCTGTGCGGAGCGGCGGGAGCAAACCATGATCGGTCACCGGAGCCGAAACCGCTGTGTCGCTCTGATCATGCTGTTGGGCCTGACCGCATCCCCCGCCGCTGCGCGCGACGCGCTGGGTGTGTTCGAAGGCTGGGCCGCTTTCTCCGATCCGCGCCCGCGCCGATGCTATGCGATCGCGGAGCCAGAGGGGCGACCGATCGGTGCGGCGTGGCGCCCCTTTGCCGCGATCGCCGCCTGGCCCACGCGCGGGGTAAGGGCGCAGGTCAACATACGTCTGCGCAAGCTGAAGCAGCCCGGCACGCCCGTGATCCTGACGATCGGCGATAGCCGGTTCGCGCTCGTCGCCGGCGGTGCCGATGCGTGGGCCCCCAGTGCAGCGGTGGATGCGGCGATCGTGGCGGCGATCCGTCAGGCCCGCGGCATGCGGGTCGAAGCTCGGGCACGCGACGGCGGCGTTCTGGTCGACCGCTATGCGCTGCGCGGTGCGGCGACGGCGATCGATGCCGCGACCCTGGCTTGCGCCCGGGATTAGTGCGTCACGCCATTACCGCTTCGGCGGTCGCGGCGGCTTCGGCACCGTCCAGTTCCACGACCCACAGATCGGGGTCGCGCCGCCGCCGGCCCGCGATATAGGCATCGATCGCGCCGGGCCCGTCGGGATCGGACGGTCCGGCCGGCGCCAATCGGTAGCCGTGCTGGCCAAGAACCCGCTCCAGCAGACCGGTGACCCGCCCGCGCTCCGCCACCACGATCAGGATGGCGCCCGCCGTCGCGTCGCCCTTGGCCAGCACCATCGCATGACCACCACCAGCCGCCATCTGCCGCAGCAGCACGGACACCAGCAGTGCGGAGGTCAGTCGGGCGGCTGTCACGGGGCGGGGTGCGCATATCCGGGCAGGGTGGACAGCGGGATGCGCGATTTCATGAAGGTCCCGGTGCCGCGCGCGATTTCCTCGCCGGTGGCATCGACCAGGCGCGCGTCCGCCACGAACACGCGGCGCTTGCCGCTGATCCAGCGGCCTTCCGCCACGACCTCGCCACCCTTCACCGGACGGGTCAGCAACAGGTTGAACGCCGTCGTCAACAGGAACCGGTCGCTTACCAGCGAATTGGCGGCGTAGAAGGCGGCATCATCCAGCATCTTGAAATAGATGGTGCCATGCGCCGCGCCTGCGGCATGATGCAGCGGTGGGTCGATGCGAAACCGGATCCGGGCCACGCCCGCATCCTCGATTTCCAGCCGCGACGCGAACATCCGGTTGATCGGTGCCGCGGCATAGAGCGACTCCAGAGCCCGATAATGCGCTTCGGCCCCGCTCGGGGGCAACCGCGCCGAATCAGGCGGCAGCGTCACGGCTGTCGCCACTGGCGAACAGCGCATAGAGCGCGTCCTCCGATCCCGCGCCGCGCAACTTCGCGACGAAGGCGCGGTCCCGCAAGCGCCGGCTGACGCGGGCCAGCGCCTTCAGATGCTCCACGCCGGCGCCTGGCGGCGACAGCAACAGGAACACGATATCCACCGGCAGGTCGTCGACCGCCATAAAATCGATCGGGGCAGCGAGCCGCGCGAACAGTCCGACGACCTGCGGCAGCCCGTCCACCTTGGCATGCGGGATCGCAACTCCGCCGCCGAATCCGGTGGAACCCAGCCGTTCACGATCCGCCAGCTTGTCCGCCACGATCCGCGCGTCGACCCCCACCAGACGCGCACCGGTGGCCGCCATCTGCTGGAACAACACCTTCTTGTTCGGAACGACCAGCGCGGCCGTCACGGCATCGGGTGCAAGAATGTCGGCGAGCGAATCCATGGAGATGATGCGACCGGCCGATCAGGCCGCGCGCTGGGGCTCCACCCAGCCGATCGTCCCGTCCGGGCGGCGATAGACCATGTTGAACGCACCCGTACCGGCATTCTTGAACAACAGCGCGCCGGTATTGCGCAGGTCCAGCATCATGACGGCATCCGACACGGTGGCATCGGGCACGTCGACACGGGTTTCCGCGATGATGACGGGATTGTCGCTGACCTCTTCCTCGTCCGCGCCGGGCTGGAACACGGTGTAACCCGCATTCTCGTCATAGCCGGCACCGCCCATGCTGGTGGTCGCCTGCTTGTCCTTCAACCGGCGCATGTAACGGCGCAGCTGCGTCTCGATCCGGGCCGCGGCCTGATCGAAGGCAGGATGTGCCTCATTGCCCTGGCCATGGCCTTTCAGGATCAGGCCCTGCATCACATGCGCCACGATGTCGCAGGTGAAGGATCCATGCGGGCCCTGCCCGAACGTCGCGTGCGCGGAAATCGATCGCGAAAAATATTTGTCGGCGATTCCCTGCATCCGCTCGCCCACATGCGCCCGCAATGCGTCGCCGGTGTCGACCTGATGACCTGAGACACGGATTTCCATCGTACAGACCTCCTCAAAAGAGCAATTTGCGGCCGGCCGCCCGGATATCGGGCGCCGCGGCCTTAGGACCCGGGCGCCGGGGGGTCAACCGACCGAACGGACCCGGTCGTCGTCCGCGCTCCACAACGGATCGACAAGCTTCTCCACAAACGCCGCATGCCGGGCAAGTTCCTCGGGACTGGCCGAAAATGATCGCGGGGCATGTCGCGTCATCGGGGTAACGACCGTTGCTGCAACCGGTGCCGACAGGAATGAAGATTCGTCGGTGGGCAGCATCAATCCGATCTGACGACCGCCCAGCAGTTCGACATAGAGCTGTGCCAGCAGTTGCGCGTCGAGCAGGGCGCCATGCTTGATCCGGTAGCTGCGATCGATGCCATAGCGCGAACAGAGCGCGTCCAGGCTGTGCTTCGCGCCCGGGTGCCGGGTGCGCGCGATCGCCAGCGTATCGATCATCCGCGTCAGGCACACCATCGGATGCCCGCACTGTTCCAGTTCGGCATTCAGAAACCCGAAATCGAAGCTGGCATTATGGGCGATCAGCGGCGCGTCACCGATGAACGCCAGCAATTCGGCGGCGCCTTCGTGGAATCGGGGCTTGTCCGACAGGAACCGCGCCGACAGGCCGTGCACCGCTTCCGCTTCCGGCGGCATGTCACGATCCGGATTGAACCACGCGTGAAAGGTACGCCCGGTCTCGCACCGGTTGAACAACTCGACACAACCGATTTCCACCAGGCGATCGCCGGTCTTCGGATTCAGGCCGGTGGTTTCGGTATCGAAGACGATTTCGCGCATGCCCGGCAGTATCGGACTCCCCGCGCGCGGAGGCAAGCGACTAGCGCACCGACCGCTGCCTCGGTTTCGGCGAGCGCCACGCCGGTATCGATCACGAAATCGGCGCGGGCGCGCTTCTCCGTATCGGACATCTGCAACGCCAGGATCGCATCCAGCCGCTCCGGCGACATGCCGGGCCGTGACAGGACGCGCGCACGCTGCGCCGCCGGCGGGGCGGATACGACCGCCACCGCATCGACATGCTCCGCACCACCCTTTTCGTACAGCAGCGGAATGTCGAGCACGACCAGCGACTCGGCGGCCTGGCGTTGCAGGAACGCCTGCCGCGCCGTCGCCACCGCGGGATGCACGATGGCCTCCAGCCGTGCCAGAGCCGCGGGATCGCCCAGCACCGCAGCGCCCAGCCGCGTGCGATCGACGCCGTCGGAACCCACCGTTCCCGGAAACGCTGCAGCGATGGCGGGGAGCAGCGCGCCACCGGCCCCCTGCAGGCGATGGACCTCCGCATCGGCGTCGAACACGGCCACGCCGTGCGACCGGAACATCGTCGCCACCGCCGATTTGCCCATGCCGATCGAACCGGTGAGGCCAAGGCGGATGGTCATGCGGTCAACAGCTGGCGCAGTTCGGCATCGCGTTCGCGCGGGGCATGTGCTTCGAAGAAAATCTCGAACGCCAGCGCCGCCTGACCGATCAGCATCGCCAGTCCGTCGATCGTGGCCAGCCCGCGCGCGCGCGCCTGTGCCAGCAACGCCGTCTCCAGCGGCGCATAGACGATATCATACACGATTGCGGAAGCGGGGAGGGGACTCAGGTCCAGTACCAGCGGTGGTTGCCCGATCATCCCGAGCGCGCTGGCATTGACGAGCAGGTCTACCGGCGGCACCGGCGCATCCAGGGGCAATATGGTTCCGGTCAGCCCGAACTGCGCCAGCACGGCGCGTCCCTTGTCCGGCGTGCGGTTGAGGATCGTCACCGATCTGACATCCCGGCTGGCCAACGCCAGCAGGACCGCACGGGCAGCGCCGCCGGCGCCGATCACGGCAACCGATTTTCCTTCCAGCGCAACATTCTCCAACGGCTCCAGGAAACCGCCGGCGTCGGTGTTGGTCCCGACCAGCCCGCCATCGGCATCCCCGAACACGCAATTCAACGCGCCCAGCGTCTGCTTCAATCCTGCACGATCGTCGACCACGTCGAACACCGCCTGCTTGTGGGGCAGGGTCACATTGCTCCCCATCCAGTCGGGGTCGTCGCGTCGGATCCGGAAATGCGCCGCCAGATCATCGGCGGTGACCCGCGTCGCGATATAGTCGCCTTCGATACCCAGCGCCTGCAACCAGAAGCGGTGGATGATCGGCGATTTGCTCTGGGCGATCGGGTCGCCGATCACCTCGGCATACGGAACTTTCGCCATAGCTACCCGCCAATCCTTGCTATCATTTCGTGATCATTTCCAACATCCGCAGTTGATCCAGCACAGCCAGCAACGGCAGACCCAGGATGGTGAAATGATCGCCATCGACCCTGGAAAACAGCTGGATTCCGGGGCCTTCCAGACGGTAGCATCCGACGCAGCCTGCGATCGCCGGCCATTCCGCGTCCAGATACTGATCCAGGAACACGTCGGAAAACTCCCGCATCGTCAGCGTCGCGACACCGACATGACGCCAGATCGGCTGGCCGTCGCGACACAGGACAGCGGCACTGGTCAGGCGGTGCCTCCGTCCACGCAACGACCGCAGTTGCATCGCGGCATCGATGCGGTCGCGTGGCTGATCAAACAGGACGCCGTCGTCCCGCGCCAGCGTCTGATCGCACCCCAGCACCAGATCGCCCGCGTATCGTCGCGACACTTTCACCGCTTTCAATTCCGCCAGCGCATCGGCCAGCCGCCGGGCGTCGGCACCCTCGCCGACCAGCGCCGCCTTCGCCGACTCCTCGTCGACGCCCGCGGCCACCGCGACATGCGGGACCCCCGCCGCCGACAACATCGCGCGCCGCGCCGCGGATTGCGATGCCAGGATCAGCGCCGCGCTCATGGCAGCGTCGCGGTATAATTGCGGCGCTCGTTCACCAGGTTGATGATCGCCGCGGCCGTTTCCTCGATCGATCGCCGCGTCACGTCGATGACCGGCCAACCATTGTCGGCGAAGATGCGGCGTGCAAACGCCAACTCGGCGGCGACGGCATCCTGATTGACATAATCGGTCTCGGGCGCTTGATTGAGCGATAGCAGCCGGTTGCGCCGGATCGCGATTAATCGATCCGAACTGGTCGTCAGCCCCACCACCAGCGGATGCTGCAGCGTGTAGATATTGGCCGGCGGCGGGGACACCGGGACCAGCGGGATGTTGGCGGTCTTGAACCCGCGATTGGCGAGGTAGATCGACGTCGGCGTCTTCGACGTCCGCGACACGCCGGCCAGCAGGATGTCGGCTTCTTCCCAATTTTCTGATGCGATCCCGTCATCATGCGCGATCGTCCACTGGATCGCATCGACGCGTGCGAAATAGGCCGCATCCAAGGTATGCTGCCGCCCCGGTCGTGCGCTCGCTTCCTGACCCAGCAGCCGCGACAGCGCATCCACCACCGGGTCCAGCGCGGCCACCGCCGGGATCCCGGCTGCATGACACCGCGCCTCCAGCTTGCGGCGCACATCGGAATTGGCCAGCGTATAGACGATCAATCCCGGATGGCGGCCGATTTCGACCATCACCCGATCCAGATGCCCTTCGGATCGCACCATCGGCCAGAAATGCTTGATCGCTTCGACACCGTCGAACTGCGCCAGTCCCGCCTTGGCGATATTTTCCAGGGTTTCGCCCGTGGAGTCGGACAGCAGATGGACGTGCAGCCGCATAGGGGACGATCCTGTGGAAAAGCGTGGGGGTTGCGGTAGGCCAGGGGCGGGGATGCTTTCAAGTCGGCTGTTCATCCCCATTGGCCGGCCGGCATCTCCACGCTTATCCACATGCGCTGCACAGGCCGACTCCGCCTGTGGATAACGGGGGCGAAGCGATCGACTCGCGGCCGATGCGCGAGTCGATCGGTCGACCGCCTGTTGGCAATTGCGGGTGGCGCGAATAAACCCCGCTTCCGGCACCCCCTACTATCTACTCCAGACTCTCTTAAGACTCTTAAAGGATATCAGATGGACCCCGCGTTCAAGGCTGGCCCGCAGGCCGACCGCAAGCTCTACGCGGTGCTGAAGGGCCAGCGGCAGGCGATCCCGCCGGTCTGGCTGATGCGACAGGCAGGGCGTTACCTTCCCGAATATCGCGCGTTGCGGGCCGATCGCGGCGGTTTCCTGGAACTTGTTCACGACAGTGCGGCGGCAGCGACAGTGACGCTGCAGCCGATCGAGCGGTTCGGTTTCGATGGCGCGATCCTGTTTTCCGACATCCTCGTCATCCCGCATGCGCTGGGTCAGGATCTGCGGTTCGAAGTAGGCGAGGGGCCGCGGCTCGCGCCACCATTGGTCGATCATGCTCTGGCGGCGCTGGACCGGGTGCCGGAGCGCCTGGATCCCGTTTACCGCACCGTCGCCCTCGTCGCGGCCGCGTTGCCGCCACAGACCAGCTTTCTCGGCTTTGCAGGCAGTCCCTGGACCGTGGCGACCTATATGGTTGCGGGGCAGGGATCGAAGGACCAGGCGCCCGCCCGGCGCATGGCTTATTCCGATCCGGCCGCCTTCGGCGCGATCATCGATGCCATCGTGACCCTGACGATCGATTATCTGAGCGGGCAGATCGCGGCCGGCGTCCATGCGGTCCAACTGTTCGACAGCTGGGCCGGCAGCCTGTCACCCGCGCAATTCGAACGCTGGGTGATCGCGCCGACCGTGCGGATCGTGGACGGCCTGCGCGCGCGGCATCCGGATGTTCCGATCATCGGTTTTCCAAAGGGGGCGGGCGGCAAATTGCCGGCCTATGCGCGGGAAACCCGCGTCGATGCGCTCGGCCTCGACGAAACCGTCGATCCGGTGTGGGCCAATGCCATGCTGCCGGCTGGTTTGCCGGTCCAGGGCAATCTCGATCCACTCGCGCTGATCGCAGGCGGAGAAGCGCTTGCATCGGCCACCGCCCGCATCCTATCAGCCTTTCCGGAACGACCGCATATCTTCAACCTGGGGCATGGTATCTTGCCGGACACGCCGATCGCGCATGTCGAACAGCTTCTGGCTCTGGTGCGGCGCTGATGGATGTGGAGACGGCGTTCGCGATGACCTATTTGTGGATCAAGGCTGCGCACCTGATCTTCGTGATCTTCTGGATCGCGGGGCTGTTCATGCTGCCACGCTATTATATCTACCATCAGGAATCGGCGCCGGGATCGGACGAGGAAAAGCGCTGGATCGACCGCGAGCGCAAGCTGCGCACCATCATCCTGACGCCCGCGATGATCGCGGTCTGGGTCTTCGGTCTGATCCTAGCGTCCACCATCGGTGCCTGGTCGATGGGCTGGTTCCATGCCAAGTTCTTGCTGGTGGTCGTGCTCACCGGCTATCATGGCTATATGGTCGGCTATGGCAAGAAACTGGCGCGGGGGCAGCGTCCGGTCAGCGGCAAAGCGCTTCGCCTGATGAACGAAGTGCCTGGTATCGCCACCGCGATCATCGTCATCCTGGTGATCGTCAAGCCGTTCTGACCGCCGGTGCCGTGGTCGTTCCGGCAGAACGCGGCTTGACTTTGCCACCCTCGCGGGCCTACCCGCGAAGGTGTCGCCTCCCGACGGTGTGAGGCTCCTTCCCCAGGATATCGACGCAGGCTGTCCGCCGCGCGATAGGCAGCGTCCGCATCGGGAACATCAGCATGCATTTCAAAGACCTCAAGAAAACGCCTCCCGTCGAACTGGTCGCGATGGGTGATGAACTGGGCGTGGAAGGCGCCTCGACCCTGCGTAAGCAGGATCTGATGTTCGCGATCCTGAAAGTGCTGGCCGACCGCGGCGAGGAAATCATGGGCGTCGGCACGATCGAGGTCCTGCAGGACGGCTTCGGCTTCCTGCGCAGCCCCGAGGCGAACTATCTCGCTGGCCCCGACGACATCTACATTTCGCCGAACCAGGTCCGCAAGTTCGGGCTTCGTACCGGCGACACGGTAGAAGGTGAAATCCGCGCGCCCAAGGATGGCGAGCGCTATTTCGCGCTGGTCCGGCTGGTTTCGGTCAATTTTGACGATCCGGAGGTGGTGCGCCACCGCGTCAATTTCGACAATCTGACGCCGCTCTATCCCGAACAGAAACTGACCCTCGACCCGCAGGATCCGACCGTCAAGGACAAGTCGGCCCGCGTCATCGACATCGTCAGCCCGCAGGGGAAGGGCCAGCGCGCTTTGATCGTCGCACCGCCACGCGTCGGCAAGACGGTGCTGCTCCAGAACATGGCGAAGGCGATCACCGACAATCACCCGGAGGTGTTCCTGATCGTCCTGTTGATCGATGAACGTCCGGAAGAAGTGACGGACATGCAGCGCAGCGTGAAGGGCGAGGTCATTTCCTCAACCTTCGACGAACCGGCGCAGCGCCATGTCCAGGTTGCCGAAATGGTAATCGAGAAAGCCAAGCGCCTGGTCGAGCACAAGAAGGATGTTGTGATCCTGCTCGACTCGATCACCCGTCTCGGCCGCGCCTACAACACCGTCGTGCCGTCGTCGGGCAAGGTGCTGACCGGCGGTGTCGACGCCAACGCGCTTCAGCGCCCGAAACGCTTCTTCGGGGCCGCGCGCAACATCGAGGAAGGCGGCTCGCTGTCGATCATCGCCACCGCACTGATCGACACCGGCAGCCGGATGGACGAGGTGATCTTCGAGGAATTCAAGGGCACCGGAAACTCCGAGATCGTGCTCGACCGCAAGATCGCGGACAAGCGCATCTTCCCGGCGATGGATGTCGGCAAATCGGGTACCCGCAAGGAGGAACTGCTGGTCGACAAGACCAAGCTCAGCAAGATGTGGGTCTTGCGGCGTATCCTGATGCAGATGGGAACCATCGACGCGATGGAGTTCCTGCTCGACAAGATGAAGGATTCGAAGACCAACGAAGACTTCTTCGATTCCATGAACAGCTAGGCATCAGGATCTGTTCGGATGATGGAACTCTGGAACCATATCGTCAACGACTTCTCGAATCTGGGGTCGCCCTCTGCTTTGGCGGCGTTTGGGCAGGTGCTGCTGATCGATATCATGCTGGCCGGCGACAATGCGATCGTCGTCGGCGCGCTCGCCGCCGGTCTGCCGGCCGATCAACGCCGCAAGGTGATCCTGATCGGCATCGCCGCTGCGCTCGTCCTGCGAGTGCTGTTCGCCTTGCTGGTGACGCAGTTGCTGGCGATCGTCGGTCTGGTGTTCGCGGGTGGCCTGCTGCTGCTCTGGGTCGCGTGGAAGATGTACCGCGAGCTTCAGCCGGGCGGCGATAGCGGCGGCGTTGACGAGGCTGCGATCAAGAAACCGCGCAGCTTCGCGCAGGCGGCCTGGGCCGTTGCGATCGCCGATGTCTCGATGAGCCTCGACAATGTGCTCGCCGTGGCGGGCGCCGCCCGCGAGCATCCGGGCATCCTGGTGCTCGGCTTGATCCTGTCGGTGGCGTTGATGGGCGTGGCCGCCAACGTGCTGGCGCGGGTGATCGAGCGCTATCGTTGGATCGCCTATGTCGGCCTGATCGTGATCGTCTATGTCGCGGGCAAGATGATCTATGATGGCTGGATAGACCCGAACGTCGGCGTGTTGACGCTGTTTGGCTGATGTTGGTCGGTGATATCAAATGAGGGGCGGCGCCACCCAGCGCCGCCCCTTTTTTGTTCAGCTTAGATTGTCGCGAAAGAACGCCTCGGTACGGGCATCCGCTTGTTCGGCCGCATCGGCGACGCGGCGCGAACCGGACGTCGCCGCAAACCCGTGATCCACGCCGGGATAATCATGGATCTCGACTTTGGGGCTGCTGGACAGGGCTGCCCCAATCGCCGCGCGTGCGGAGGCGGTGATGAAATGATCCTCCCCGGCAAAGTGCAGCATCAGCGGGTTGGAAATGGCTTGCGCTTCATCCAGCTTCGTATCGATACCGCCACCATAATAGCCGACACAGGCATCGCTATCGGTACGTGTCGCGGCAAGATAGGCGATCAGGCCACCCAGGCAGTAGCCGACGACACCGACCTTTGGCACGTCCGCCCGGATCATCCGGATCGTGGCTTCGACATCACGGAGCGCGGCATCGAGATCAGA
>NZ_DASVTO010000151.1:0-31936 GCF_036387535.1 Sphingomonas sp. | reverse complement strand
GCCCCGCCGCATCGTTGTCACCCGCAAGCATAATCTCACGGACGTGCGCCGGCAGTTCCAACCGGGACAGGAGCGCCGTTCCGCACGTTGCCAGCACAGGACGGCCGGGGATGCCCTGTGCGAGCGTCAAGCTATCCTCGGCCCCTTCGACCGCGATCACGCCGGCCGCGCCGCCCAGATCGTGCCCAGACGCCCGAAACGCCGATCCCACGATGACGCCGAGGGACAGCTTTGGCTTAGGCACCGCCAGCTTGCCCTTGCCATCCTCGCGCAGATAGATGCGCTGGACACCAACCACCGAGCCGGCACCGTCCTGCAATGCGCAGACCATAACGGGGACGTTCGTAGCGATGACCGTGCCGGTTTCCTGATCCCGATAGTCGAGACGCGCAAACCGGACGGTATCGGGCAACGGTGCCATGATGCCGCGGAACCGGGCATAGACCTCCGCCAGTGTGCCGACCGGAGGCACCGCGCGATCCCAGACGCGCCGACCCGACTGGATGCGCCGCGCTGTAGCCTCCGCCGCCTCCTGCCGGCGCTTCGTCCGATCCTCGTCGGAGATGACGGGGGAGTCGTCGCCGGTCAGCGCTTCGAACGCCTGTTGGAAGGTCAGGCCCTCAGCCTTCGTAAGGAACGTCATGGCGTCACCGCCAGCGCCGCACCCGTGGCAATGATAGGTGCCCTTGTCGTCGTTCACTTCGAAAGACGGCGTCCGGTCAGGGTGGAAGGGGCAAAGCCCGACCTTCTCCTGTTTCCCCCGTGGCTTCAGCTTTGTCTTGCGGCCGATAATATCGGACAGCAGGTGGCGGGACTTGGCGTCATCAATCGCGCGCCGAAAGTCATCGTTGCTCAAGCGGGCGTTCATTGCGCGCCTCCGAACATGGCCGGGCCATATAGGATGTCGTCCAAGCCCATCGACCGGCGGAACCGGTGGTGCCAGAACGCAGGCGAGGATGGCGGATAGGGGATAGGGGTTGCCGGCCGCTGGTGCGGCTCGACCAGCACCGGAAGGCCAGTCGTGTCCGCGACTTCAATCGCATAGGACATGGCCCCAGCGAACGACGCAACGCCACTGGCCAGTCCTTCCAGCGACTCGGCCGGGGCCTCGTCACCACGCAATGCGACGTGCCACTGATCCGGGTTAAGCTGCTCGACGACCAGCGCGCGAGCGATGATGTGGGGAAAGCTATCGATCTTCATACGTCATCCCCCGCGGCTGGCATTTCCGACCGGTCGACGACGAATTGATAGACCTCCGGATGGCGGTGGACGGCGGCGTGTGCCCGGCTGCGGGCTTCGGTTGCCGTGGCGTATTTATGGAAGAACGCTTCCGCCCCAGCCGTATCGCGAGGCCAGAGCCGGACGCCGAACGTTCCATCAGGTTCGGGATCGATCGTGATGGCCTTGCGGCGCGGATGCAGGCCCAAGAACGGATCGCGCTTGGCTTTTCGCGCAAGAGCGATAGGCCGCGCGGCGGCGAAGCGGATTACGGTGTCGCTCATGCGGCACCCCCGATCGCGACCCAGACGATCGCGCGCTTGCCGTTCGGGTTGTGGCGACGCCGGCCGCTGTCATCGATCAACCCGAGCTGGCGCAACTCAGAGGTTCTGGGTTGCGCGCTGGCCCGGTCAACCTTGATCCCGTCCGCAATTTCGACGGTCGTTGCACCGTCAGCGCCCTTGGCCCTGATCCACGCCAGCACCGCCCGTTGGAGGCGTGCCGTAACGGAGGCGATGGCGTCCGCCGCTTCGATCGAGGTGTCCACACCACGATGACCGGGGGTGGATGAGTACATATCGGGTTCCGAATAGGTCATGCCGCATCCCCTTCCAATTCAGGTAGGCCGTGCTTGTCGAGCAGCACGCGCAGCCAATTCGATTGCTTTTCGGACAGCGGGTTGCTGTCGAACGCGATGCCGCCGAGGAACTGGCCTTCTCGAGAACGGAGGGCTGCTCCGCTGGTCAGGAGGGCCATGGCGGCGGCGCGGTGGTCGGTGAAGGGTGTTGCATCAGGCATGGGCGTCACTCCAGGCGAACGCAGCGACCAGCCGAGCGCGACCCGTCGTCAACCCGCAGGCCGAGACGAGGAATTGAACGCGCGCGGTGGTGGTGCTATCTGTGGATTCGCAGTCGTTTTGTGTTTCCAGAAAGGTCCGTCCCGTTGCACCGGGGCGGGCTTTTCGCTTAACGGGCTTCGCTACCCGTGGCGTTGCAGCCGCCATAGCGGATCAAGCTGCGACCAACTGAGAGGTAGACGTGACGCACGGCTGAGCAGAAAGCCACGCCCGAACGTCGCTCCGACGATAGCGAACAAGATGGCCGATCTTGATGAAGGGGGGACCGTCGCCAGTCAGCCGGGCTTTATCCCACCGGCTCTTTGGGGTCTTGGTTTCTGCCGCCAGTTCGTCCGTGGTCAGCAATTCATCTGGGGACATTGTGAGGCTCCGCGATAGAGCGCCGCATAGGTGCGTCGCGGATACCTATTGAAAGCAGAAGAAATGCGGCTTCAACGACTGAAAAACGACGTTTCGTTTAAATCAAACGTCGTTTCATTTGCTGGGCCTCCTCCCTGCTCGCCCGTCCTTCATTAGCGCCTCAATCTCCTTCTTGTACGGCGCAATCCCGTAGGCGGTGTCCCATTCTCTATCGACATCGTCTTTTGTCAGTTTGCGCTTAACTATTCCTTGCTCCTCCAATGCAGCAGCGACCCGGCGCATCTCGTCTATTTTGAGGCGAGGAGGATGATCGCCAAATGAGGCTGGTACGTTTTCTTCTGACGCCTCCTCAAACGTAAACACCTCCTGATCTTCGTTACTTCCTATCAGGCCAATAATCTTGTCCAGCCCAACGGCACTGACAAAGATCCACTGATGATCTATTGCCATTACTCCGCCCATTGGGTGCCGCCGGTCCAACCGGCAATCGCAGAACCGCCCTTCGAGATGGTCTGCGTTCCACCAGAACGGCGGGCACGGCAACATTTCTCCAGTGGGATCGTGCCTAGTTGCGCTCCGAAGCCCGCCGGCCTGCAAATAAACCGTCAGGCTTTCGTAAACGTCTTCGCGGCGCTTCACGTCGCCTTGATAAGGTGCGGTGCGCCGCATGTATTCGATGACACCCCCACCAAGCGACGCACCCAAATTCGGGGAGGTCGCACAGGAAGCAGCTAAGCTGGGAGGTCGCGCAGCAATGGCCAAGAGGTCAATGCCCGGTTCACTGCCCTTCCATTCGTCAGGGTAAAGCGCCTTGCCTATTTGGCGGATCGCTCGCCCTAAGAAAATCCAGCCCACAATATCTTTCGGCCACTTGTTCTCTCGCCCTGCATCCCAGAACGTCGGTTTTGCTTGATGCCCAAACATGCCCATATCAACGCCTCCCAGCGCGTCCGCAAAGTCGTGGGGCGGCAGGCTGGGCGGATAACCAGCCGTTCGGGAGCTACCCTAGCCGCCCCACTCTCGTTCACGCTCGACGGGCGATCGGAACCACGTTGGGTGCAGCGTCGGCCGCACCGATCAGATCGACGAGAAAGCCTGCCCAGGCGTCCAGCGCCTTGCGCTTCTCGTCCGTATAGGCGTGCAGATTGTAGACACCCCGGATGCCGGCGGTTTCGCCAGACCGGTGATTGATGACCTTCTCGGTTACTTCAATCGGGATGCCGAGCGCCTGCATCTGCGTCGTGCCCGTGCGGCGGATGTCGTGGAAGCGCCACGGCGGCAGGAACGCCAGTTCGCGTTCCTCGCCCAGCGCGTCGGCGCGAGCGTCCGCCATCTTCTGAAGGATGGGCAGCATCAGCTTATCAAGCCGGGCCTTTGCCTTGCTGAACCCGGAGATTGGCGTTTCCCCGGTTGTCGTGAAGACAAACCCTTTCCGCTTCCACGGCTTCTTGTCCGCGCCTGCCTCTGGCGCAGGCCCCATCGCCAAGGCGTCCAGTTCCGCAATCGCAAGCGCGCTTAGCGGGACGAGGTGGTCATCCTCATTCTTCACTCGCTCGCCAGCCTGCCGCCACATGCCATGCATCTCGGAAACTTCCGCCCACGGCATCTCGCCGACCTCGCTACGGCGCTGCAAAGTCACGACCAGCATTCGGACGAACGGGCCAAACTGCTCGCCCAGCCCGTAGGACGCTTTCCACATCGCCACTATCTCGTCCGGGGACATGATCCGCTTACGCGCCTTGACGGCCGGCGGAGCGCCTGGAACCGGGGAATGCTTCAAGTCGCCGCGGTCGACAGCCCAGGCGAACAGCTTGCGCACAACTGCATGGGTGTTTCGGGCAAGCGCCGGACGGCTGCGCAGCTTGTCGATAGCCGCGGCTATTTCGTGCTTCTCGATACGGGGAAGCGCCCTGCCCTTCAGATGCGGTAGAACATGGCGGACCAGTTGTTGCTTGCCGTCCGCCCAGCTATCCGCCCACTCGATCTTTAGATAGCCGTCCGTGAAAGCCTCGATATAAGCCCCAAACTCAAGGTCCACAGTTTCCCGCTGGCGCTTGCGTGCAGCCAATACCGGGTCCCTCCCCTGCCGCACTTCGATCAGCAGCGATTGCGCATGGTCGCGCGCCTTCTCGGGGGTCCATGGCGATCCGTGCTGTCCGATCGTCACCCGGCGCGCCGGCATCCCCTTCATGCGGTACTGCACCACGTAGGATTTAACGCCCTTTGGGGTGACGCGGAGGCCGAACCCTTTCAGATCCTGATCCCAAAAATAAGCATCTCCGGCAGCAGGCACGGGGGCCGCATCAACCGCACGCTTTGTGATCTTCAGCCCGGCCATAATCACTCCGCTTAATCGCCACGTAATCAATACAACCGAAACGAGGTGAGGCCAACGGAAACTTACGGGCAGACGTAGCGGACGAAAGTCACGGAAACAGGCGAGTTAGCGACACCATCCGAAATTGACGGAAGCGCGGACCATCAAACTCTTAATCAGCGGGTCCTTGGTTCGAGCCCAAGTGCGTCCACCATCTTCTCACCCTCCCAGCTTCGTCAAAACGAACGCCAGCAGGAAGCCGGTGACGGCGATCAGGCCGGAATAGTTGTGGGCGCTTTCGGTCGCTTCGGGGATCATGGTGTCGACCAGCATGGCGAGGATGGCGCCGGCTGCGATGGCGGTGACGGCGGCGATCAGGTCGGGGCTGCTGCCGGCCAGTGCGACATTGCCGATCATCGCGGCCAGCCCGGACAGGAGCGCAATGCCGCCCCAGACGCCGAAGATATAGCCGGCCCCCCGCCCCGCCTTCTTCATGCCGGCCGCGCTCGACAGGCCTTCGGGTATGTTGGACAGGAACACGGCGGCCACCGTGACGATGCTGACGCCGCCGCCGGCAAGCAGGCTGACGCCGATCACCACCGATTCCGGAATGCCGTCCAGCAACGCGCCGATCGCGATCGCCAGCCCCGAATCATCGCCGGCCGCCGGCTGGCTCTCCGCCGGGTTGGACCCGGAGCGCTTGCGATGGCGCGCACCGCGGCTGGATACCATGATGTTCGCGGCGGTGTAGACGATCGCGCCGCCCAGAAACCCGGAGGCGGTCGCATCGAACCCCCCGCGCCGGAACGCCTCGTCCATCAGGTCGAACGCCACGGCGGAGATCAGCACCCCCGATCCGACCGCCATGATCGCGGCAATCAGCCGCTGCGGAAGCGCGATCCAGTACGCGATCATGGCACCCAGCAGCAGCGCGGATCCGCCCACCAGGCCCCAGAACCCCGCCGCGATCACCCCCGATGTCATCATCACCCTCGTCACTGACCTGTCGGCTCTACGATCCGTGCTCCGGATCGTTGCAGCACCAACCGCCCAAGCCGCTGTGATTTCAGGAGATTTGTTTCGCATCCGCAATCTCTTTTTTGCGGCTGGCGGGATCGTGGCACTTTGCGCGGGATCGGCCGTTGCTTAAACGACGATGGTTTTTGGACGCCGGGGATCGCACCGCATGTCCGAACATAGGAACCGCATGTGCCGCTAGACGATGACCGTGATGACCGTTTCGCCTCCACCGGAATTGTCGGGCTGGACGACATCCTGAACGGCGGGCTGACGCCGGACCGGCTCTATCTGGTGGAAGGCACGCCCGGAACCGGGAAGACCACGCTCGGCCTGGGGTTCCTGCTCGCCGGCGCCGCCGCGGGCGAAATCGGCCTGTACATCACGCTGGCGGAAACCGAGGTCGAACTGCGCGCCGTCGGGCGCACGCACGGCTGGTCGCTGGATCCGTTGACGCTGTTCGAGATGGTGCCCGCGGACGGTTTGGGCGAGGATCAGGAACAGACGTTGCTGCATCCCAGCGAGGTCGAACTGGGCGAGACGGTGCGCGCGATCATGGCGCGCGTCGATGCGGTCCGCCCCGCACGCGTGGTGATCGACAGCCTGTCGGAACTGCGCCTGCTCGCGCAAAGCCCGATCCGCTATCGTCGACAGATCCTGGCGCTGAAGCATTATTTCTCGACCCGGAAATGCACCGTGCTGGTGCTGGACGACAAGAGCGCGTCGGGCAGCGACCTGCAACTGCACAGCATCGCGCACGGCGTGCTCGCGCTGGAACAGACCCTGTCGGGCTTCGGTACGCAACGGCGACGGATGCATGTCGTGAAGATGCGCGGCGTCCGCTATCGCGGCGGCTATCACGACTTTGAAATCGCCCGCGGCGGTTTGCAGGTCTATCCCCGGCTGGTCGCGGCGGAACACCGCACCGATTATGATGATACGCCGATCTCGACCGGTTCGGCGGAGTTCGACTCGCTGCTGGGCGGCGGCCTGGTTCCCGGCACGGCCACGCTGCTGACCGGCCCCGCCGGTGTCGGCAAGACCACGGCCAGCGTTCAGGCCCTGGTCGCGACGCTGAAACGCGGCGAAAACGCATCCTATTTCCTGTTCGATGAACGGCAGCCGACCCTGCTCAAACGATCGGCGGCGCTGGGCATGGACCTCCACCCGTTCCTGGAAAATGGGCAGCTGCAACTGCGCGCGATCGATCCCGCCGAACTGTCGCCCGGCGAATTCGCGGCGGCGGTGCGCGACGCGGTCGAGGAGCATCAGGCACGGATCGTCGTGGTCGACAGTCTCAACGCCTATCTGCAATCCATGCCGAACGAGCAGTTTCTGGTTTTGCAGATGCACGAACTGCTGACCTATCTCGGGCAACGGGGCGTCGTCACCCTGCTGATTCTCGGCATGCACGGGATCATGGGCGACATCCGCGCCGATGTGGATCTCAGCTATCTGGCCGACACCGCTGTGCAGCTCCGCTATTTCGAGGCGTTTGGAGAGGTTCGCCAGGCGATTTCGGTCATCAAGACCCGAACCGCGCAGCATGAACGCACGATCCGGGAATTCCGGATCGATGCCGGCGGCATCCTGTTCGGTGCGCCGCTCCGCGATTTCCAGGGCGTCCTGACCGGCGTTCCCACCTTCTCGGGTGAAGGCCGCGCACTGCTCGCCAGCCGGATCGGGGAAATGGTCAGCGATCAGGCGCAGTGATGGAGGACCGGATCCTGATCCTCGCGCCGCGCGGGCGGGATGCGGTGATCGCATCCGATCTTCTCGCGCGGAATGATCTAACGGCCGACATCTGCCATGATCTGTCGGCCCTGGTGCGGGAACTTGATCGCGGGGTCGGCGCGGTGCTCATCACCGAGGAGGCGCTGGCCATGGAGGATCGCTCCACGCTGTCCGCCTGGGTCGCGGCGCAACCGACCTGGTCGGATCTTCCGTTCGTGGTGCTCGCCAATGGCGGCCGCGCGCCGCGCACCGCCACCGCGACCGGTCGGCTGGGCGACCTCGGCAACGTGGTCCTGCTGGAACGTCCGCTGCATGCCGAAGCGATGCTGGGCGCCGTGCGATCCGCCCTGAAGGCCCGGCGCCGGCAATATGAGGTGCGGGCGGCCGCCGCCACGCTGGAACAGGCGGTTGCCGAACGCACCAGCGAATTGGAGGCCGCGCGCGACAGTCTGGCCTTCGCCCTCGACGCCGCCGACATGGGCAGCTGGGACATGGACCTCGTCACCGGCGAGACACGACGCACCCTTCGCCACGATGCGATCTTCGGCTACTCGGAAATGCAACCCAGCTGGACGGTCGATCATCTGCTCAGCCATGTCGTGCCAGGACAGCGGGCGGCGGTCGCGGCCGCGTTTGATCAGGCGATCGCCACCGGCACGCTGGATGTCGAATGTGCGATCATGGGCGCCGATGGGCAGGCGCGCTGGATCACGAAGAAGGGCCGGGTCCGCTATGACACGGACGGAACCCCGCTCTGCCTGACCGGTGTCGTCACGGACGTCACCGACCGCAAGGAAGCCGACGCGCAATTGGCGCAGGCGCAGAAAATGGATGCGATCGGTCAATTGACCGGCGGTGTCGCGCATGATTTCAACAATCTCCTGACCCCGATCGTCGGCAGCCTCGATCTCGTCCGCCGTCGCCACAAGGATGACGAACGGACGCAGAAGATGGTGAGCGGTGCGTTGCAGGCGGCCGAGCGCGCCGCCACGCTGACGCAGCGCCTGCTCGCCTTCGCCCGTCGCCAGGCGCTGCAACCCCGCGCCGTCGATATCGGCGCGCTGATCGACGGCATCGTCGACCTGATCCGCCGGTCGCTTGGCCCGACGATCAAGGTGGTGCTGGAAGTGCCGGACGACCTGCCGTCCGCGCGCGTCGATCCCAACCAGCTCGAACTCGCTCTGCTCAACGTCGCCATCAATGCGCGCGATGCCATGCCGGGCGGCGGGCGGCTGACCATCACCGTCGGCAGTACGACTGCGGCGGAGCGCAATCTGCTGGATCTCGCGCCCGGCCGTTATGTCCATGTCCGCGCCGCCGACACCGGCACCGGCATGGACAAGGCGACGCTGGCCCGCGCGACGGAGCCCTTCTTCTCGACCAAGGGCGTCGGCAAGGGCACCGGGCTGGGCCTGTCGATGATCCACGGCCTTGCCGCGCAATCGGGCGGGACGTTGCGCCTGTCCAGCACGCCCGGCGAGGGCACGTCGGTCGAACTGTGGCTACCCGCGACCGATGAAGCCGCCAATCGCGACACCGGGCGGTCCGCCGAGCCGATCACGGCGCGCCGCGCGGCGACGGTGCTGCTGGTCGACGATGAGGAGATCGTCCGGTTTGCCACCGCCGACATGCTGCGCGACATCGGCTATTCGGTGGTGGAGGCCAGTTCGGCCAGCCAGGCGATGACGGCGCTGCGGTCGGGGGTGGAGGTCGATCTGATCGTCACCGACTATCTGATGCCGGCCATGACCGGCGCCGCGATGATCAACGAGTTGCGCGCCACCGGCATTCGCCTGCCGGCGCTGCTCATCACCGGCTATGCGGCGGCTGGTGAGGATGTTCCGCCGGACGTCCCGCGCCTGGCCAAGCCGTTCCGCCAGGTCGATCTTGCCGCCCGCGTCGATGAACTGCTTCGCCGCCAGCTACCCGGTCGCGCCCGGCTGCGCGCCGTGGAATGAACCGGCCGCCGCACGATCGGTCAGCCAGGGCGTCGGGCGTTCATCGCGGCATTGGACGCCAGCACATCGGCGCGTTCATTGTCGGGGTGGCCGGCATGACCCTTCACCCATTTCCACTCGATCCGGTGGCGTTCGGATGCCGCGACCAGTGCCTGCCACAGATCGGCATTCTTCACCGGCTGGCGCGCCGCAGTCTTCCAGCCATTCTTCTGCCAACCCTTGATCCACTTGGTCAGCCCGTCCATCACGTAACGGCTGTCGGTTGACAGGACGACGTGGCACGGTCGCGTCAGCGCCTCCAGCCCGCGGATCGCCGCCATCAATTCCATGCGGTTATTGGTGGTCATCGCCTCGCCACCCGACAATTCCTTTTCCTTGCCGCTCGCGCGGATCAGCGCCCCCCAGCCGCCCGGCCCGGGATTGCCCTTGCACGCGCCGTCGGTCGCGATCTCGACGGTGGTGAGCTTGGATGGATCGGTCGTCATACAGGAAACAGCGCTTTCGCCGGCCGGTCGCGATAGGCATCCATGCGACGCACGAACGCCGCCGGATCCTTGCGCGTCACCAGCGCGTCCGCAGGCGTGTTCAACCAGTCCCACGCCCGGGTCAGCGCGAACCGAAGGCACGCACCCCGCGCCAGGATCGGCAGCGCCGCACGCTCCGCCGCGCTCAGCCCGAACCGCGCTTCATACCCCGCCAGCAGCGCCGCCGCGCGATCGGGGTGGAACCGCGCGCCGTCCGCGTCGAAGCACCAGGACGCATGCGTCACCGCCACGTCCAGCGCGCGGATGTCCGTGCAGGCAAAGTAGAAATCGATGATGCCGGTCACGGCGTCGCCCAGCATCAGCACATTGTCGGGAAACAGATCGGCATGGACGGTGGCGATCGGCAATGTCGATGGCCAGTGCGCATCGACAAACTGGCGCTCCGCCGTGATCCGGTCCTGCAATCCGGGCAGGATGCAGTCCAGATCGGCCCCGCAACGCAGCGCCAGCGCGTTCCAGCCGGCAATCCCCAGCGCATTGTCCCGCCGCGGTGCGAAATCGCGCAGCGCGACGTGCAGATTGCCCAGCGCCTCGCCTGCGGCATGCGCCTGTGCCACCGTCGGATGCGTTACCGACACGCCGGACAGAAATTCGATCAGGCATGCCGGCCGTCCCGCCACCTGCTGCAACTGCGCGCCGGTCCGGTCGCGGATCGCGCGCGGCACGGGCAGCCCGCGATCGGCGAGATGATCCAGCAGGCGCAGGAAGAACGGCAGGTCGTCGGCATCGACCCGTTCCTCATACAGCGTCAGGATGAAGCGCCCACCGGTCGTATCGACCAGGAAATTGCTGTTCTGCACGCCCTCCGCAATGCCCTTGGCGGACAACAAGGTGCCGACGTCGTAGCGCGTCAGCAGGGCGCTCATCGCCTCGGCGGAGACGTTGGTGAAAACGGCCATCAGTCGCCCCCTGGCGTCGGTACGGGATCAGGCGGTTTCCAGGCTGCGCGGCAGCTTGAACACCATGGTCTCGCGCACGCTTTCCGCTTCACGCTCCTCGACCGTGAACCGCGTCGCCAGATGATCGACCACCTCGCGTACCAGCACTTCCGGTGCGGAGGCGCCGGCCGTGATCCCCAGCGTGCGCACGCCCGCCAGCCAGTCGAAATCGATCTCCGCCGCGCGCTGGATCAGCCTCGCCTTGGTCCCGCCACGCTCGGCCACTTCGACCAGACGGAGCGAGTTGGAGGAATTTGGCGCGCCGATCACCAGCATCGCGTCGCAGGCCGCGCCGATCGCCTTCACCGCCGCCTGGCGGTTCGATGTCGCGTAGCAGATATCCTCGCCGCGCGGCGCCTGAATGGCCGGAAACCGCGCGCGCAGGATCGCGATGACCTCCGCCGTGTCGTCGACGGACAAGGTGGTCTGCGTCAGGAACGCCAGATTGTCGGGATCGGCCGGCGCCACCCGCTCGGCATCCGCGGCGGTCTCGATCAGGGTCATCCCACCATCGGGCACCTGGCCGAACGTGCCGATCACCTCCGGATGCCCGCCATGACCCACGAACAGGATGTGGCGTCCCGCCTCCACCAGCCGCTCGGCCTGGCGATGCACCTTCGATACCAGCGGGCAGGTCGCGTCCAGATAATAGAGGCCCCGCGCCGCCGCGTCGGCCGGCACCGATTTTGGCACGCCGTGGGCGGAAAACACCACCGGCACGCCGTCCGGAACCTCGTCCAGTTCCTCCACGAACACCGCGCCCTTCGCTTTCAGCGAATCGACGACATATTTATTGTGGACGATCTCGTGCCGGACATAGACCGGCGCGCCATGTTTCGCGATCGCCAGTTCCACGATCTGGATCGCACGATCCACCCCGGCACAAAAGCCGCGCGGCGCCGCGATCAGCAGGGCCAGGGGCGGCAACGCCGCCTGTGTGTCGGTCGGGGCGGAATGGGGCAGGTCAGGCATGGTCGCGCTGTACGCGATTGCTTGCCTGTCCGGAAGCCGGTTCCTATGATCGACCACCTGATGCCGTGTTCCGGAGTGACCCCTTGCGCCTGCTGACCCCCGTTCTTCTCGGCGCGATCGCGACCGTGTCCCTCTCCGCCTGCTCGTCCGCGGGGGAATTTGACGAGACGGGCGGTGTCCGGATCACGCGTTCCGCCTGCCCGGCGGTTGCGGTGCCGACCTATACCGGGGACGTCACCCTGTTCGATCCACCCGCCAGCCGGGACGCGCGCGCCATCGATGTGACCGCGACGATCACCAATCTGAAATCCACCTGCACCGGCCCCACCGACCCGATCCGCTCCACCGTGAGTTTCGACATTCTCGGCCGCCGCGCCACGGCCGGCCCGGCGCGCGATGTCACCCTGGCCTATTTCGCGACCGTCATCCGCGGGGGTACGGTCATCGTGTCGAAGCAGGTGAACCAGGCGGTGCTGCACTTCGCGGACGGGCAGCTGCGCGCCAGTGCCAGCGGCAGCGCCGGCGCCACCATCTCCGCGGCGGCCGCCACGCTCCCGCCGGAGGTGCTGAAGAAGGTGACACGCCGCCGGAAGCCCACCGATGCCGATGCCTCGATCGATCCGATGTCGGATCCCGTGACGCGCGCCGCCGTGCAACGGGCGAGCTTCGAACTGCTGGTCGGGTTCCAGCTGACGCAGGATCAGCTCCGCTATAACGCTACTCGCTGATCCGGCGGGCCTTACAACAGGCGGGGCTGCGGCGGCGCCGGCGCGATCGCCGGAACCGCCCCGCTGCGACGCGCCCGTTCTGTCTCGGCAGAATAGCGAACATCCTCGTCGCGGTCGTTCACAAACCGTTGCAGGGCGTCCGCGTCGACATCGGTCCATGCCGTGCCGCGCAGCGGCCCCGCCGGCACCCGCGGTAACAGCCCCGGGACGGCGCTCCACGCGATCAGCTGCGCCACCGACACCGTGGCCAGCATGTCGCGCAGATGGTGCGCGGTGACATAGGCGTCCGGAAAGGCGCGATGCACCGGCAATCCGCGCGCGCGGTCGAGACCGACGGGCTTGCGCCAATAGCGCAGCACCTGATTGGAAAAGGACGGGCTGCCCGGCCACAGCCGCAGTGCGCATTTCCAGGTGCAGATCCAGTCCGCCCCACCGGTCAGGGGCGGCGTGCAGAACCGCTGCTCGAACGATGCCCGGTGGGCCGCCAGGGCCAGCACCCCGGCCGGGCGCAACACAGCCGGCGCGACATCGGACCAGATCCGTGCATTCGCGACATCCGCGTCGATGATGTGATGCACCGCCTGCGTCACCGGCGGGATTGGTCGCTGCGGATTGACCAGTTCGGCGCCCTCACCGCCGCCGATGGCCCAGCGACCGTCCGCACCCTGCACCACATCCTGCCAGCCAACTTCGCACACGGCGTGGGCGGGTGGGCGCGATCCGGTCGTTTCCAGATCGATCACCCGAACGAATGGCGCGGTGGTCATAGCAACAATCCGATCTCGGCGGGCGCGTCCCCCGCCTCGCCCAGTTGCGACAGGGTCAGGCCCAGCAGGCGCACGCCCTTGTCCACCGGCAACAGCGCGCGCAACAGACCCCGCCCCGTGTCTGCCAGTGCCTCCCGGCTCGCGATCGGACGTGGGCCGCTGCGCGCGCGTGTGATCTGCTGGAAATCCTGATATTTGACCTTCAGCGTCACCGTCCGCCCCGTGGCGCGCGATCGTGCGATCCGCTCCCATGCGGCATCGGTCACGGTTTCCAGCGCCGCGAACAGGCCGTCGGGATCGGCGATATCCGTCGAAAAGGTCCGCTCCGCACCCACCGATTTGCGGATGCGATCGGACCGGACCGGCCGGTCGTCCAGCCCGGCCGCGGCCCGGACATAATAGTCGGCCGACTTGCCGAAGCGTTCCCGCAGCCAATCAATCGGCCGGGCCAGCAGGTCCGCGCCGGACACGATGCCCAGCCGGTCCATCTTCGCCGCCGTCACCGGACCCACCCCGTGAAAGCGCTTGATGGGCAGGGCCGCGGCGAAGCGCGGGCCGGCGGCAGGCGGAATGACGCAAATCCCGTCCGGCTTGTTCTGGTCGGATGCGATCTTGGCCAGGAACTTGTTGTACGAAACCCCGGCCGACGCCGTCAGTCCGGTTTCGGCGCGGATGGCCGCGCGGATCGCCTCCGCCACGTCGCGCGCCGATTCCACGCCCGTCACATCCAGATAGGCCTCGTCCAGCGAGAGTGGTTCGATCCGGCTGGTATGCCGGCGAAAGATGTCGTGAATCTGGTCGCTGACCGATCGATACACGTCGAACCGCGGGCGCACGAACAGCAGGTCCGGGCATCGCCGCCGCGCGGTGACGGACGCCATGGCGGATCGGACCCCGTAGCGCCGCGCTTCATAGCTTGCGGCCGCCACCACACCACGTTCGCGCGACCCGCCGACCGCCACCGGCTTGCCCCGTAACGCCGGATCGTCGCGCTGCTCCACGGAGGCATAGAAGGCATCCATGTCGACATGGATGATCTTGCGCATCTCCGCCCGGGCGCTGCCATCGGTCATGCGGCGCGATCGCGCTGCCGTGCCGCCCCGCCCGCAGCCCGCGTGATGTTCTTCGTGCGTGCGTCCAGGCCCATGATCTCGCGATCTTAGGCGGCGGCATGCCTTGGGTCAAATGGGGAACATCGCGCCGAGGGCCGCCGCCGCGTGAAGCGATGCAGCAGGTCCGCGCCGGTCATCGGGCGCCCATAGCGATAACCCTGCCCCTCATCGCAGCCCAGTCGCCGCAACGCCTTTTCCTGTTCCAGCGTCTCGATGCCCTCGGCGATGACGTTCAGGCCCAGCCGGTGGCCGATCGCCACCATGCCTTCCACGATGGCCGCGCTGTGCGGTTCGACGCACAGATCGGCGACGAACGACTGGTCGATCTTCAATCGCGACAGCGGAAAGCGCTTCAGCGTGGTCAACGACGCGAAGCCGGTCCCGAAATCGTCGAACGCGATCGCGACGCCCGCTTCGTGGAGCGCCCGCAGCGGCGCCAGTTCGGCATCATGGCGCAACGCGATCGACTCGGTGATCTCGACTTCCAGGTCGCTGGGCAGCAGCCGGTGACGCAGCAACGCCGCCCCCACGATGGTGGCCAGGTTGCCCGCCCGAATCTGCGCCGCGAACAGATTGACGCTGATCCGCTCGATCTTCAGGCCGGCCGTGCGCCACGCGGTCAGCTGCCGGCATGCCGCATCGATCACCCAGCAACCGACCTCGAACGCGGCCGCATGGGTTTCCAGCACCCCCATGAACGCGCCGGGCGTCAGCAATCCCCGCTCGGGATGGCGCCAGCGGAGCAACGCCTCGGCACCGATCAGGCCACGCTGCCGCAACCCCACCTGCGGCTGGTACAGCAGTTCCCATTCCTGATTCAGCGTGGCCCGGCCGATCTCGACCTTGAACGTCCGCGTCGTCGCCAGTTCGCGCCCCATGTCCGCGTCGAAAATCCGGTGGATGCGCCCGCCGTCATGCTTGGCCCGGAACAGGGCAAGGTCCGCATGGATCATCAGGTCCTCGCCATCCGCCGCATGCAGCGGCGCAGCGGCTATGCCGATGCTGATGCCCAGTTGCAGGTCATGATGCGAGATCGAAACCGGATCGGAAAAGGACAGCAGGATCGTCCGTGCGACGACCTCCGCGCGGGACAGATCGGCTCCCGCGGGCAACAGAATCGCGAATTCATCTCCCCCGATCCGGGCCAGCGCGGCGCCGTCATCGGTCGCACTGACCAGCCGCACCGCCAGCGCCTGCAGGAACGCGTCCCCGACGGCATGCCCGAACGCGTCGTTGACCGATTTGAACGAGTCGAGATCGAGTGCCAGCACGATCGCGCAGCCCTGCTCCTTCAGGCTGGTCTCCACCCGCTCCACGAACCCACGCCGGTTGAGCAAGCCGGTCAGTTCGTCATGATGCGCCAGATGCTGCAACCGTGCCTCGCGGCTGCGGCGCGCGGAGATATCCTGGATGTGGGCGCCAAATCCCATCCCGTCGCCGCTCTTCCAGTAGCTCAGCGTCAGTTCGATCGGAAATTCGGTCCCGTCCCGGCGGATCGCCTGAATCTCCACGGGCTTGCCCGCCAGCGTCGGAACACCGCCCGCCACCATCCTGCTCATCCCCGAACGGTGCAGGTGGCGGAAGCGGTGCGGCATGATGAGCGTCAGGTCGCGACCCACCGCCTCTTCGGCGGAATAGCCGAACATCGCGGCCGCGGCTGCGTTCCAGAAGGTGATCCGCCCGTCCCGACCGGACGTCACGATGGCCATACCGGTCGTGTCCACGAACCGCCGCGCGGCAACGCCCGCCAGCATCATGCGACGGGATTCCAGCGCGCTGATCGCAACCGCCGCAAATTCCCGCAGCTGCGCCTGCTGCGCGTCCCCGAATGCCGCGCGCGGCTCGGCGTCGATCAGGCACACCGATCCCAGGGGCACCCCTTCCGCCGTGATCAGCCGCAGACCGGCATAGAAACGGGCATGCGGTGCGGCATGGACGAACGGGCTGTCGGCGCACCGTGAATCACGGCTCAGATCCGGGACGACCGCGACATCGGGGCCGTTCAGGATCCGATCGCAGAACGATATCGCGCGCGGCACGGACCGCATGTCGAGGCCGTGACATCCAATAAAATTCTGATCGTCTGCGCCGTCCAATGAAATCAGGCAGATCGGCACCGAGAATATCTGCGCACCCAGCGCCGCGATCTTGTCGAACAGCGGCACGATGCGTGTCAGATCGAGGTCATAGCCCGCCAGGCATTCCAGCCGATCGGCTTCGTCCAGCGGCGATACAGCCTGCGCAGGGTGGATTGGGGCGCTGTTCATGGGGCGCACGCTCTACCCACAAGATTGCCAAAGCATGAAAGTCTCGACCGATCGTCTGAAACCAGGCTCTTAATCATAATAAAAATTGGTAATCGATGCGGCGCGCTCGGCTCAGGAAAACCGACTCGGGCTATATGGATCCAGGTCGATGTCGCTTACCGCATCCGGCAACCTGTCATCGGCCAGCAGGGCCGCCCCGATCATGGCGGCGGCCGGTGCGGTCTGGATTCCGAACCCGCCCTGCCCCGCGAACCAGAAAAAGCCAGCCGCCTTCGGATCCGGGCCATAGACCGGCGCCCGGTCCGGCGCGAAACTGCGCAGGCCCGCCCAAGCCCGTTCCTTGGCCACCACCGTCCAGTCCACCGTCCGTTCCAGTCGGTCGATCGCCAGCGCGATGTCCAGTTCCTCGGGCGCGGCGTCGCCGGCCTCGGCCGGAGTCTCGTCATGCGGCGACACCCACAACCGCCCATGGGTATCGGGCTTGAAGTAGAAACGTCCGGCAATGTCGATGACCAGCGGCAGCGATGCCGGGACGGGCGAGGCCAGCGCCAGTTGCACCATCGTCCGGCGGAGCGGCGCGATCGCAATCGGCGTCGCACCTGCCAATGTGCCGATCGACCGCGCCCACGCGCCGGCGGCGTTCACCACCACATCCGCCTTGATCATGCTGCCATCCCGGATCTGCAAATGCCAGATTCCGGCATGCCGCGTCATCGCCACCACCGGCGCGCGGCATCGTATGGCGACACCGGTGCGCCGCGCCTTGGCCAGGCAGGCGGCATGCAATCCCGCCACGTCGATATCCTGGCAACTCGGCTCGAACACGCCGCGCCGGATCTCGTCGCGCAGACCTGGCACCGCGCGCGTCAGGGCCGCGCGGTCCAGCGGCTCCAGCCGTACGGCGTCGCCGAACGTCGCCACCATCCGGTCCAGCAACCCCTCGTCGCCGTACCCCGCTAGGTGCAGGGCGCCCCGCGGCGACAGGAAGCCGTGCGGCGACACGTCGATCGGCGGTTTCGCCAACCATGGTCCGGATGCCGTCGTCAACGGCTGCACCGCGGGACCGCCATAGGTCTCGTTCCAGAATGCCGCCGATCGGCCGGTGGCGTGATAGCCCGGCTGCTCCTCGGCTTCGATCAACAGGATACGACCCCGTCCACCCAGTTCCGCCGCCAGGCTGGCGCCTGCCATTCCGGCGCCGATGATGACGATGTCATGGATCATGCGGGCCCGAACGCATCGAGAAACCCGTCGATCCGCGCCAGTACGGCATTCCGCACCGGGTCGACCTCGCGCAGCAGTTCATGCGCGGCATCGGCACGCATCATGATCTCCGCCTGCGGCAGTCGTGCCGCCGCCGATCGGATGGCATCGGCATCCACCAGCCGGTCCTGCGTCGCACCGATCAGCAGGATCGGCACCGCGATCCGTTCCAGCACGCCGCGCCGCGCCAGTCGGGCATTGGCGGCATACGCCTCCGCCAGCCAGTCCCAGCGCGGCGGCTGCACCGCAAAGCCGGGGTTGCGCGCCATCCAATAGAGTTCGTCGGAATAACGGTCCGCATCGCCCGTCAGGCGCGCCTGTCGCCCGGCCGCCCCGGCGCCCGTATTCCACACCGCGCGGTGCCCCTGCCCGATGGCACAGGCCAGCCGCGCGATGCGGGATGCGATCCAGGACGGCAGTGGCCGGCTGTTCAGCGCCAGCATCGGCGCGACCAGCACGGCCGCATCGATCGCCCCACTATCCTCCACCATCATCCGCAGCAGCAGGTGCCCGCCCATCGAATGACCGATCGCGACATGCGGGCCGCTGCCCTGCCCCCGCCACGCCCGCACGAAATCGCGCAGATCGGACAGCATCGTGGCCAGGTCGGGTATTTCCCCGGCCGGTTGCTGCGATCCGCCCTGCCCCCGCCAGTCGAACCCCGCCACGTTCCAGCCGCGCGCGTGCCAATGCGCCAGCGTTTCCAGATATTTCTCCGCGAAATCGGCGCGCCCGGTCTGGAACAACAGCTGCCCGCGCACCGCCGTGCCGTCCCGCTGCCGCCATGCAAAGGCGCGCAACCGCCCGCCATCCCGCGCGCCCCACATCGTGAAACGCAGTTCCGCCGGAATCGCACGACGATCGAAGGGCGGGGTCATCATCCTGCTCCGTTACGGTTTGCTAACCAACTCCGTCTAGTCCGGCGATCATGGAATGGTCCCGGATCCTGCTGCTCGCAACGCTTTGCGCGCTGCTGCTGACCGCCGGCTGGACCGATCTGCGCAGCCGGATCATCTCGAACCGGCTGAACGGCACCATCGCGCTGCTGGCACCGCTCTGGTGGCTGGCACTCGGCTATGCGCCATGGCCGGACATGGCGCTGCAACTCGGGCTCGCTCTCGCGCTGTTCATCGCTTTCGCCGCCTTGTTCGCGCTGGGTGCGATGGGTGGCGGCGATGTGAAGCTGATTGCCGCCCTTGCCCTGTGGCTGCCCCCCGCGGCGGTCCTGCCGATGCTGATGCTGATGGCGATCGCCGGCGGCGTTCTTACCCTGGTCATGCTCGTCGTGCACCGCGTTCGGCATCGCCCCGGTCAGCCCGAAATTCCCTATGGCCTTGCCATCGTCGGCGCCACGCTGTGGATCATGACAAACGGTATCTTAACCAGCATCCCGCAATAGGAGCCTTCGGGTTCGGCCCGTTGTGGAGGCTTGCGACGATATGGATGGTAAGAAGTTCGGCCTGCTCGTCGGAGCGCTGCTCATGGCCGGCGTGTCGGCCTTTGCCGTCAAGTCGATGCTGACCGGCGCTGCCGCGCCGACCGCGCAGGCCGCAACCATCGAAGCACAACCGGTCGGGCCGGAGGTGCTGGTCGCAACCCGCGCGCTGCCCGTCGGCACCATCATCGGTCCGGACAGCTTTCGCTTCACCGCCTGGCCGAAGGATCTGATCGAAAAAGCCTATTATCTGAAGGGGCAAAACGACGTCGCCGTGCTGCAAGGCACCGTCGTCCGTCAGGACATCACTGCCGGACAGCCGGTCACGCAGGGCTCGCTGGTCCGGCCGGGCGATCGCGGCTTCCTGGCGGCGGCCCTCGGGCCCGGCATGCGCGCGGTCACCCTGTCGGTCAGCAGCCAGGCGGGCGTGGCCGGCTTCGTCTTTCCCGGCGACCGCGTCGATGTCGTGCTGACGCAGACGGTCGGCGGCGGCGTGGGCGAGCCGTTGAAGGCCGCCGAAACCATTCTGCGCAATGTCCGCGTGCTCGCCACCGACCAGCGCACCGACAACACCGTCAACGATCAGGGCAAGTCGGTCGTGTCCACCTTTTCCAGCGTGACGGTCGAGGCGACGCCGAAGATCGCGGAGAAACTGGCCGTCGCTCAAACCGTCGGCGCGCTCTCGCTGTCGCTCCGCTCGATCGCCGACAACACCGCCGATCTCGAACGCGCGATCGCCGCCGGCGAAGTCAGCGTTCCCGATGCCGCCGATCCCAAGGCCGAACGCAAGATGCTGCTCGAAATCGCCAGCCGCCCGCAGGAGGGCGACGCCACCTATTCCACCGGAGCGGACGTTTCGCGGTTTCAGCGGTCCAGTGTCCCGCGTCCCGCGCCGACGGCCCCGGAACAGCAGCAGGGGGCGGTCCCCGCCCTTGCTCCGGCGGGGGCCCCGCCCGTTCCGGCCGGCCCCGTCGTGCGGGTCGCGCGCGGCAATACCGTCACCGTCGTACCCGCCGGGGGGAAATAAGATGCGCTTCGACATTCCGTCCGGGCATGCCGCCATCATCGGAACCGCCCTGGCCGCCGCGATTGCGGCCGGGCTTGCCGTCGGCAGCCCCGCGCCCGCCATCGCCGCAGCACCCCGTACGCCCCCGGCGGGGACGCAGGGTGATGCCGCGGGTCGTGCCATTTCCCTCTCCGTCGGCCGTGGCGAAATGATCCGCCTTCCCCGCGCGATGTCCGACATCTTCGTCGCCGACGAAAAGATCGCCGATGTCCAGGTGCGTTCGGGTAACCAGCTCTACGTGTTCGGCAAGGCCGCCGGCGAAACCAACATGTCCGCCACCGACACATCCGGCGCGGTCGTCTGGTCCGCCACCGTGCGCGTCGGACAGAATATCTCCAGCCTGGATCAGATGCTGAAGCTGGCGATGCCCGACGCCGCCATCGTCGCGACCCCGATCAACGGCATGGTCCTGCTGACCGGCACCGTCGCTACCCCCGACGATGTCGGCGAAGCGACCCGGCTGGTGCAGGCCTATTCCGGGGAAACGACGCAGATCGTCAGCCGGCTGAAGACCGCCACGCCGCTCCAGGTCAATCTCCAGGTCCGGATTGCAGAGGTCAGCCGCTCTTTCCTCAGAAATGTCGGGGTGAACATCCTGACCAGTGACGCCACCGGCGGCTTCGGCTTCGGCATCGCACAGGGCCGTGAAGGCAGCGTTTCGTTCACGGCACCGAACTTCAACAATGGCGGCATCGGCAGCACGCTCGGCTTTTTCGGCAAGCTGTTCGGGCTGGATATCGGGTCGTCGCTGGATCTGGCGGAACAGAATGGCCTGGTGACCACGCTTGCCAATCCCAACCTCACCGCCCTGTCCGGCGAGACCGCCAGTTTCCTGGCCGGCGGCGAAATCCCGATCCCGATCAGCCAGGGCCTCGGCGCGGTGTCGGTCGAATATAAGCAATATGGCGTCAGCCTGGCGTTCACCCCGTTCGTGCTGTCGGACGGACGGATCTCGATGCGCGTCCGGCCGGAGGTGTCGCAATTGACCAGCGCCGGTTCGGTCACGCTCAACGGCTTCACCGTTCCCGGCCTCACCACCAGCCGCACGGAAACGACGCTGGAACTCGGTTCGGGCGAGTCGATGGTGATCGGCGGGCTCCTCCGCAACAATCAGAACAACTCGGTGAACAAAGCGCCATTTCTCGGCGATCTTCCGGTGATCGGCGCCCTATTCCGGTCGAACAATTTTCAGCGCAACGAAACCGAACTGGTGATCGTGGTGACGCCGTATCTGGTGAAGCCGGTTGATGCGAACCGGATCGTCCTGCCGACCGACGGCTATCGCTCGCCGACCGATGCCGCACGCCTGCTGGGTGGCCAGCTGGCGACCGGCACCAACGGCGCCGTGCGTCCTGCCCCACGCGCCTTGCCGACCACGCCCGCCACGCCCTTGCCGGATGCCCGCCCGAACGGACCGGCGCGGCAGGCGCGGCCCGCACCCTCCGCATCCGCATCTGCCGCACCCGGCTTCACCTTCTGATTGCCCGACGAAAAGGAAGCCGCCTGATGCGTGCCATCGTCCTCCTGTCGCTTGCCACGCCCGCTTTGGCCCTGTCGGGCTGCGGAACGCCGACCGTGCCGGTCAATCGCGGCCTGGAATCGGTGCATCAACCGGTCGTTGCCCGATCCGACTTCGCGATCGACGTGCGTGCCGATGGCTTTGCGATCACACCCGCCGAAGATCGCCGGCTGACCGGCTGGTTCGACGCGATGAAGCTCGGCTATGGTGACCGCATCACCATCGACGATGGTGCCCGCGGTGAACCGGGCGCACGCGATGCGATCGCGGCGATCGTGGCACGCTACGGGCTGCTGCTCGGCGATACGCCGCCGGTGACCGCCAACGTCGTTGCGGACGGCAACGTGCGCGTCATCATCAGCCGCAGCACGGCGTCCGTACCCGGGTGCCCTGACTGGTCGACAGCATCGCGCCCCTATAGTGATGGCTCGACCGACAGCAATTATGGCTGCGCGTCGAACAGCAACCTGGCGCTGATGGTCGCCGATCCGCAGGATCTCGTCGCCGGCCGTCACGGCCGCGCCACGCTCAGCACCCGGGCCAACACGCGCGCGCTCAAGGCCTATACCGAACTGGTCCCCACCGGCGCCAGCGGTACGGTCAAGGCCGAATCCGCGGGAGGTAAGTGATGAACGCACCATTCCAGATCCGCAGCAGCGCGCTGAAGGAGCCGTTTGCAGGCTATGTCTGCGACGGTGCCACCGCCGATGTCCTGAAACCCGTCGTCGCCGAACTCGGCTGGGCCGTGGAGAAAATCCAGACGGGCGGCCTGCGCGCCGCGGTCCAGGCGCTGTCCGTCTCGGCCAGTCCGAACATCCTCTTCGTCGACATGTCGGAATGCGGCGATCCGCTGAACGACATCAACGCGCTGGCCGAAGTCTGCGAACCCGGAACCGTCGTGATCGCTGCCGGCATGGTCAACGACGTGCGGCTCTACCGCGATCTGGTGGCCTCGGGAATCCAGGATTATCTGCTGAAACCCTTTTCAGTGGACCAGATCCGCGATACCTTCTCGCACGCGCAGATGGTGATCTCCGGCCCGCGTCATGGCGCCGATCTCGTCGCCGATCGCCCGCATCTGATGTGCGGCGTGATCGGCGTGCGCGGCGGTGTTGGCGCATCGACCATCGCCACCTCCTGCGCATGGCTGTTCGGTGAAAAACACGGGCGCACCACCGCGCTGCTCGATCTCGACGTGCATTTCGGCACGGGTGCGCTGGCGCTCGATCTGGAACCGGGTCGCGGCCTGACGGACGCCATCGAAAATCCCGGCCGGATCGACGGCCTTTTCCTCGAACGCGCGATGGTGAAGGCGAACCAGCGCCTTGCGGTCCTGTCGGCGGAGGCGTCGATCGCTGTGCCGCTCGTCAACGATGGTGCCGCCTATTTCCAGTTGCAGGAGGAGATGAAAGGCGCGTTCGAATGCACGGTCATCGACGTACCGCGCCATGTCATGGTCCAGCATCCGCAGCTGATGCAGGACATGCACGCGACCGTGATTGCCGCCGATCTCACGCTGGCCGCCACGCGGGACACGATTCGGATGCTGTCCTGGCTGAAATCGAACGCGCCGCAGACCCGCATTTTCATCGTTGCGAACCGCGTGCCGCAAACCGGGCAGACCGAGGTCAGCCGCAAGGATTTCGAAACGTCCATCGAACGCAGGATCGACCTGTGCCTCAACCTCGATCCCAAGCTCGCGGCGCAGGCGGCTAAGCTCGGCAAGCCGCTGGCCGAAGTCGCGAAGGGCAACCGCCTCGGCGCCCAATATCTCGATCTGGCGGGCCAACTGATCGCAAGCTCCGATATCGGCGGCGCGGCCGGCGCGGGCAAGACGCGCTCGCTGCTGGGTAAGCTGAGTGATCTTCTGCCGGCTCGCAAGGCCAGGAGCGCCGACGCCGGGTCATGACGCGCGCTGGCCCCTCGCCCTGCCTCCGATACGGACGTCCGCAATGCCGATGATGCCGCTGCTCCTGCTTGTCGTTGGCACCCTGGGTTTCGCCGGGCTGCTGCTGGCCGCGTTCAGCGGACCATCGGTCGCGAAGAATCAGAGCCGGCGGATGGGCGCGCTGAAGACGCGCCATACCGAAGGGGTGATCGAAGCGCAGATGCGGCGTGTGCTGCAACAGCGCGAAACCCGGCTCGACAGCTATTTCACCCGGCTGCTCCCCAACCGCGCGAAACTGACGCAGAAACTTGAGGCGACGGGCAAGGAGTGGTCGATCGGCAACTATGCGCTGGTGTCGATCGGGATCACGGTCGTGGTCGGCCTCCTCCTGCTGGTGAAGGGCGCGCCGCTGCTGCTGGCCCTGCTCATGGCGATCCTGTGCGGCGTCGGACTGCCCTACAAGGTTCTGGGCATCCTGGTCGGCCGTCGCATCGCGGCGTTCACCGCACGCTTTCCGGATGCCATCGACCTGCTCGTCCGTGGCCTGCGTTCCGGCTTGCCCATTTCGGAAACGCTCAGTGTCGTCGGCAGCGAAATACCCGGCCCCGTAGGTGTCGAGTTCCGGGGCGTCACCGACAAGATCAAGATCGGTCGCACGATGGAATCCGCGTTGCAGGACACGGCCGACCGTCTCGAAACGCCGGAATTCCAGTTCTTCGTCATCACCCTGGCGATCCAGCGCGAAACCGGCGGCAATCTGGCGGAGACGCTGGCGAACCTCGCCGAAGTTCTCCGCAAGCGCGCGCAGATGAAGCTGAAGGTGAAGGCCATGGCATCGGAATCGAAGGCTTCCGCCTATATCCTCGGCGCGCTGCCCTTCATCGTGTTCGTGCTGATCTACATCGTCAATTCGGAATATATGCTCAAATTCTTCTCCGATACGCGGCTGATGATCATCGGCGGCGGCGGGATCGTCTGGATGGCGATCGGCGCCTTCATCATGTCCCAGATGATCAATTTCGAAATCTGATCGGGTCGACCATGCAAGCCACCCCGCCCCTGCTGTTCGGAATCGATGTCCTCTGGGTCGCGACGATCCTGTCGGCCTTCGCGACCTTCTGCCTGCTGCTCGCCATCTACACCGCGCTGACGGTGCGCAACCCCATGGCGAAACGGGTGAAGGCGCTCAACGAACGCCGGGAACAGCTGAAAGCCGGCATCACCGCATCCACATCCAAACGCAGGGCGAAACTGAACGGCACCAGCCGCGCCACCGACCGCATGCGCAGTTTCCTGGGATCGTTGAAGGTCCTCCAGGAATCGCAACTGAAGGCGTCCCAGATCAAACTGGCGCAGGCGGGCATCCGGTCCAAGGACGCCGCGGTCGCCGTGATTTTCGGGCGCATGGTCCTGCCGATCGTCATCGGCGGCGGTGCGGCGATCTATGTCTACTGGATCAACGGCTTTCCGACCTGGGGGCCGTTCAAGCAATTCTGCTTCTCCGGCGGCGCGCTGATCTTCAGCTACAAATTGCCGGACATCTTCGTTCAGAACAAGATCACCAAGCGCAGCAAGGAAATCCGCAAGGGCCTACCGGATGCGCTCGACCTGCTGGTCATCTGCGCCGAAGCCGGCCTGACCGTGGACGCCGCTTTCACGCGTGTCGCCCGCGAATTGGGCAAGGCCTATCCCGAACTGGGCGACGAATTCGGGCTGACCGCGATCGAACTCGGCTTTCTGACCGATCGCCGGACCGCGTTCGAAAATCTGGCGCAACGCGTTCCGCTGGACGCCGTGCGCGGCGTCATCACCACCATGATCCAGACCGAGAAATATGGAACGCCGCTCGCCTCCGCGCTGCGTGTGCTCTCGGCGGAATTCCGACACGAACGCATGATGCGCGCGGAGGAAAAGGCCGCGCGCCTGCCCGCGATCATGACGGTGCCGCTGATCCTGTTCATCCTGCCGGTGTTGTTCGTCGTCATCCTGGGTCCGGCGGCCTGCTCGATTTCCGACAGCATGATGGGCTGACATTATCGACACGGAGACGGAACGACCCGCGTATCCCACCGTTCATGCAGCAAACAAAGGGAGGTTGTCATGACGGCATTCACCACCAACCAATGGGCGATCCTAGGGCTGGTTCTGGTCCTCGGCTGGCTGCTGGGACTGATGTCGCGATCGGGGGGCGGAAAATGGCGGCGCGCCTACGAAACCGAACGGTCGGACCATATTGCATCCCGCCACGCCTATGATGCGCGCATCACCGAACTGGAGCGCAGGACGCCGGCGGGGATCGGCAGTGGGGTCGGGACCAGTGTGGGCGCCGCGGCCGCCGGCCGGCGTGACGATCTGGCGTTGATCCACGGCATCGGCCGCGGAGGCGAAACCCGGCTGAACGAGGCTGGCATCCACAATTATGGCGATCTGACCCGGTTGTCCGATAGCGACGCGGCCGCCCTGGAACGCCGGCTTGGCTTGGCCGAAGGGATCATCGTTCAGGAACGCTGGCGCGAACAGGCCGAAATGCTCGCCGCGGGGCGCCACGACGAGCATCGGCGGATGTTTGCCTGACATCCGCTCCTGACGCGGTTCAGCGTGCGCGGAGCGCCGCCTGCGCCGCGGCGAGCCGTGCGATCGGCACGCGGTAGGGCGAGGCCGAGACATAATCCAGCCCGGTTGCCTCGCAGAAGGCGATCGACGCCGGGTCACCGCCATGTTCGCCGCAGATACCGAGCTTGATCTCCGGCCGGGTCGCCCGCCCCCGCTCCGCCGCCAGTGCGATCAGTTCGCCGACGCCTTCGACGTCCAGGCTGACGAACGGATCCTTGGCGTAGATGCCCTTGTCGACATAGACCGACAGGAACCGGCTCGCATCGTCGCGGCTGACGCCCAGCGTCATCTGGGTCAGGTCGTTGGTCCCGAACGAAAAGAACTGACCATGTTCGGCGATCTCGCCCGCCTTGATCGCGGCGCGCGGCACTTCGATCATCGTGCCGACCAGATATTCCAGGGTCCGGCCGCGTTCCGCAAACACCGCTTTGGCGGCCGCGTCGATCACGCCCTTCATCAATTCCAGTTCGCGGGCCGTGCCGACCAGCGGCACCATCACCTCCGGGATCGGCGCCGCCCCGCTCTTCTCCGCGACATCCACCGCCGCCTCGAAGATCGCACGCGCCTGCATCTCGTAGATTTCGGGATAGGTGACGCCCAGCCGGCACCCGCGATGGCCCAGCATCGGGTTGAACTCATGCAGCTCCGCCGCCCGCCGCTTCAGCGCCTCCAGCCCCAGGCCGGTCGCCTTCGCCACCTCTACGAACTCGTCCTCCGCATGCGGCAGGAATTCGTGCAGCGGCGGATCGAGCAGCCGGATCGTGACCGGCAGGCCGGCCATGATCTCGAAGATCTCGGCAAAGTCGGAGCGTTGTTCGGGCAACAGCACCGCCAGCGCCTTGCGCCGGCCAACCTCGTCCTCCGCCAGGATCATCTGGCGCACTGCCGTGATCCGCGCGGCGTCGAAGAACATGTGCTCGGTCCGGCACAGACCGATCCCTTCCGCCCCGAACTGGCGCGCCGTGCGGCAGTCGTTGGGCGTCTCGGCATTGGTCCGCACCTTTAGCCGGCGTACCTTGTCGGCCCACACCATCAGCGCCGCGAAATCGCCCGACAGTTCCGGCTGCACGGTCGGCACCTCGCCCGCCATCACCTCGCCCGTCGATCCGTCGATCGTGACGATGTCGCCCTCGCGCAGCGTGCGGCCGTCGACCTTCATCACCTTGGCCTTCGCATCGATGCTGAGCGTGCCGACGCCGGACACGCAGGGCCGGCCCATCCCGCGCGCCACCACCGCGGCATGGCTGGTCATGCCGCCGCGCGCGGTCAGGATGCCCTTGGCGGCGTGCATGCCGTGAATATCCTCGGGGCTGGTTTCGACCCGTACCAGGATCACCGCCTCGCCCTGCTCCGCCCGCTTCTCCGCCGTATCGGCATCGAACACCACCATGCCGGACGCGGCGCCCGGCGACGCGGGCAACCCCTTGGCGATCACGTCGCGCGGGGCCGCGGGGTCCAGCGTCGGGTGCAGCAGCTGGTCGAGTGCGGCCGGATCGACGCGGTCGACCGCCTCCTCCTCCGAAATCAACCCTTCGCTCGCCATGTCGACCGCGATCTTCAGCGCGGCCTTGGCGGTGCGCTTGCCGGCGCGGGTCTGCAGCATCCACAAATGCCCACGCTCGACCGTGAACTCGATGTCCTGCATGTCGCGATAATGCGTCTCCAGCAGGTCGAACACCTTGGCCAGCTCGGCATAGACCTCCGGCATCGCCTCTTCCATCGACGCCGCCTTCGCACCCGCCGCCTGGCGCGCGGCCAGCGTCAGATATTGCGGCGTGCGGATGCCGGCGACGACATCCTCGCCCTGCGCATTGATCAGGAATTCGCCGTAATAAGCGCGCTCGCCGGTCGAGGGGTCGCGGGTGAAGGCGACGCCGGTGGCCGACGTCTCGCCCATGTTGCCGAACACCATCGCCTGGACGTTCACCGCGGTGCCCCAGTCGCCGGGAATGCTGTTCAACCGCCGATAGACCTTGGCGCGTTCGGACTGCCACGATCCGAACACCGCGCCGACCGCACCCCACAACTGTTCATGCACGTCCTGCGGAAACGGCTTCTTCCACTGATCCTGCACGATCGCCTTATATTCGCTGACCAGCACCTTCCAGTCGTCGGCGCTCAGCTCGGTATCCAGGCTGTAGCCCTTGTCCTCCTTGGCGATCTCCAGCGCTTCCTCGAACGCGCCATGGTCCAGTTCCAGCACCACGTCCGAATACATCTGGATGAACCGGCGATAGCTGTCCCAGGCGAAGCGCGGGTCCTCCGATATCGCGGCCAGCCCCTCGACGGTCGCATCGTTCAGGCCCAGGTTGAGGACCGTATCCATCATCCCCGGCATCGATGCGCGGGCCCCCGACCGGACCGACACCAGCAACGGATCGGCGGCATCCCCGAACCGCTTGCCGGTAATGCCCTCGATATGCGTCAGCCCGTCGGCGACCTCGTCGCGCAACGACTGCGGAAACTGCTCGCCCTCGTCATAATAGCGGACGCACATCTCGGTCGAGATGGTGAAGCCCGGCGGCACCGGCAGCCCGATCGACGCCATTTCCGCGAGGTTCGCACCCTTGCCGCCCAGCAGATTCTTGTCGCCCTTGCCACCATCGGACACACCCCCGCCGAACCGGTAGACGTAACGGGGGCTGGTTTCGGTCGGCACGGATGCGGTGGCCATGAGGCTTCCTTCGATATCGGGTCGTGGCCGCTACGTGCGGTGCAGCATGGGCCGCTGGCAAGACTGACAACGGCGGACAATCGGGGTTCGGGACGCCCGCCGGGGTGAAGCGCCCGCGATGCCACGATGGCAACGACCAGCACCGAACTCATCCCGTCGCAGGCCGGAATGACGACAGAAGCGGCGTCGCCCACCATCACGGGCGCAAAAAGCACACGCAAAAACGCCGCACCAAGGCTCCGGCCTGCGCCAGGGCACATCTGGCACACGCCACCCTGAACGCCGCCCAACGCCCCTGCGTCCGCAGCGGTGCGGAAACCCTACCCCTCGATCCGCGAAAAGTCCGCCACCCGGTGCACCGCGGTCCGGATCCGCTCCAGCAGCGCAAGCCGCGCGGCCCGCTTCACCGGATCGGGATCATTGACCGTCACGCCATCAAAAAACGCATCGATCGGCGCCCGCAACCCGCTCAGCGCCGCCATCGCCCCGCCGAAATCCTCCGCATCCACCGCTGCCTGCGCCGCCGGCTCGACCGCATCCAACGCCGCCACCAACGCGGCCTCGGCCGGCTCGGGCGTGTAGGACAGTTTTTTGTCTTCCCCTCTCCCCCCGGGCGAGGGAGGAGCCGCGTCAGCGGCGGAGGGTGAGGGTGCGTCGTCGAGGGCAGCCACCCTCACCCTCCCATCCGGCTGCGCCGGACGGGCCCCTCCCTCTCCCGGTGGGAGAGGGGATTCCTTCTTCAGAATATTGGCCGCCCGCTTGTATCCGGCGAGCAGGTTCGCCCCCTCCACCGTCTGCACGAACGCCTGCAACGCATGGACACGGGCGAGCAGGCGGACGAGATCATCCTCGCCCCCAAGCGCGAACACCGCGTCGATCAGGTCGTGCCGGACCCCGGCTTCCTTCTGCTGTACCTTGAGGCGGTCGACCGCAAACTCCAGAAGGACGTCATGACCGCTGCCGAAGGTAGACATATGGCCTTGCCCAGCCGCCATGGTGAATGCGCGAAATGGCGCCCGGAGCGCATTGGTCTCCACAAGCGTCAGAACGCCAAGCATTGCCCGTCGCAACGCGAACGGGTCTTTCGAACCTGTCGGCTTCAAATCGCGGCTGAAAAAGCCGAACAGACTATCCAGCTTGTCCGCCAGCGAAACCGCCAGCGTCACCGGCGCAGTGGGCACCTCATCCCCCTGCCCGACCGGCTTGTAATGGTCGCGGATCGCGTCCGCGACGGCGTCGGGATAACCCTCCGCGCGGGCATAATAGCCGCCCATCACTCCCTGCAGTTCCGGAAATTCGCCGACCATCCCCGTCACCAGATCGGCCTTGCACAGCCTGGCCGCGGTTTCCGCCATATCGGCCAGTTCGGAGCGGTCCGGTTGAGCAGAACCAACGATCCCCTCCTCCACCAGCCAGCGCGCCAGCTTGGCGACCCGCTCCACCTTGTCCGCAACCGTGCCCAGCTTCTCGTGAAACACGATCTGGTCGAGCTTCTTCGCGCTCTCCGCCAGCGGAACCTTCCGATCCTGTTCCCAGAAGAATTTCGCATCCGACAACCGCGCCGCCAGCACCTTGGCATTGCCGGCGACGATCCCCGCGCCGCCATCGCGCGCCACGATATTGGCGGTGCAGATGAAACTCGGCGCCAGCGCACCGCCCGCATCGACCAACGCGAAATATTTCTGGTTCGTGCGCATGGTCAGCTGGATCACCTCGCGCGGGACTTGCAGGAAGGCCGGATCGAACTGCCCCAGCAGCGGCACCGGCCATTCGGTCAGCCCGGCATTCTCCGCGACCAGCCCCTCGTCCGGCACGACGCTCAGCCCCGCTGCCGCCGCGACTGCCGCCGCGCCGTCGCGGATGATCCGCCGCCGCTCTTCCTGATCAAGGATGACGTGCGCCGCGCGCAGCTTGAATGCATAATCGTCCGCCGACCCGATCGTGATCGCGTCCGGATGATGGAACCGGTGCCCCACGGTGGCCGCCCCCGCGACGATGCCGGCAATCTCGATCGGCACCACCATCTCGTCCAGCAGTGCGACGATCCCCTTCAGCGGGCGCACCCAGCGCAGCGACGCGGTGCTGGCGGATTCCGCGCCCCAGCGCATCGATTTCGGCCAGGGGAAGCCCCGGATGATTGCCGGTACCGCTTCCGCCAGCACCGCCGCCGTCGCGCGGCCCGGCTTCTCGGTGACGGCATAGAGGACCAGATTGCCCTTGGCATCCGCCCGCGCGACCAGTTGCTCCCGCGTCAGGCCGGTCTTGCCGAGGAATCCGGCCAGCGCCTGCGCCGGTGCATCCGCGCGCGGCCCCTTGACCTCTTCCGATACCGCGTCGGTCGCGACCGGCAAGCCGCGCGCGATCAGCGCCAGCCGCCGCGGCGTGGCATAGGTTTCGATCGCCGCCGCCGCCAGCCCGGCCCTGGCCAGCTCCGCCGTGAACAGCCGCGCCAGATCGGTGCACGCCTTGTCCTGCATCCGCGCCGGGATTTCTTCGGAAAGAAGTTCAAGAAGGAAGTCAGCCATGATGGTTCTCGCTTACCCTCTCCCGCCGGGAGAGGGAGGGGCCCGCGCGCCCTTGCGCGTGGGAGGGTGCGGGTGAAGGTCCGGGCGGTGAGATCGGCCTCACCCTTCCCACGCGTCCGGCGCGGGCCCCTTCCCTCTCCCGGCGGGAGAGGCAGACCTTA
>NZ_DASVTO010000150.1:0-20800 GCF_036387535.1 Sphingomonas sp. | reverse complement strand
AAGGCCTCGTTCCCGGCGGAAGACCTGCGCGCGAACTTCGACGCGTTCGTCGATGCGATCGTGAAGGCCACGCCGGCCGGCGCCAAGGGCCAATATCTCCAGAAGGTCGCCGTGTCGTCCTCGATGGGCCCGGGCGTGAAGGTCGACGTCGCGGAAATCGCGGCGGCCTGACGGTGACGGGGCGCGCCGACGGTGCGCCCCTTGGCCGACCATCATCATCCCGACCTCACCGTCATCCCGGCGAAAGCCGGGATGGCGGGAAGCGGCGGGGTGTTGGTGGCAGCACAATGATTGTGCCGTCGGCTGGATTACGCTAAGCGCATCGCCATCGAATCATTTTCGAATTGCCGTGCCGGGTTCGCCCGGTTCGGTCAGTACCGTCCGAGACAGCGGGTGTGTCCTCCGGGGCACTTAATCTCCCGCCAAGACGGGGAAGAGTTTTGCCGTGCCTGTCCTGTCGGACGGGCCGGGTCTGCCATCGGTCCTTCGACCGATCCAGTCGCTCCCCCCACGGACAGCCGCAGGACGGCGTATCGGTCCTGTGGTGAACCGACGATCCGGATGTTCCGGATCGTCCCAGTGAACGGAGTGTAACTATGGATCGGGCTCAAAAAGCCGAACTGGTTGCCGAACTGAAGAGCATCTTCGACACGACAGAGGTCGTGGTCGTGACCAAGAATCTTGGTCTGACCGTCGCACAGTCCACTGTGCTGCGGAACAGGATGCGCGAAGCCGGTGCCAGCTATCGGGTTTCGAAGAACAAGCTCGCCCGTATCGCGCTCGAAGGCACGTCCTACGCCGATCTGTCCGACCTGCTGGTCGGCCCGACGGCGCTCAGCACATCCACCGATCCCGTGGCCCCGGCCAAGGTGATCGTGGAGTTCGCGCGGACCAACGACAAGTTGGAAATCGTGGGCGCGGTGATGGGTGGGACGCTCCTCGACGTGAATGGGGTGAAGGCGCTTGCCGAGCTTCCGTCGCTCGACGAACTGCGTGCGAGGATCGTGGGCCTGGTACAGGCACCCGCGACCAAGATCGCCCGCGTCGTCCAGGCGCCGGCCGCGCAGATTGCGCGCGTGCTCTCCGCCTATGCGGAAAAAGAAGCCGCCTGAACGCTTGGCTTTTGTTTGAACATCATGCGGGTATGACCCGCCACGGAGTATATCATGGCTGACCTGAACAAGATCGTTGAAGACCTCTCGGCGCTGACCGTCCTCGAAGCGGCCGAGCTGTCGAAGCTGCTCGAAGAGAAGTGGGGCGTTTCGGCCGCTGCTGCGGTTGCGGCTGCTCCGGCCGCCGGTGGCGCCGCCGCCCCGGCCGTCGAAGAGAAGACCGAGTTCGACGTGATCCTCACCGGCGACGGTGGCAAGAAGATCAACGTCATCAAGGAAGTCCGCGCCATCACCGGCCTGGGCCTGACCGAAGCCAAGTCGCTGGTCGAATCCGCGCCGAAGGCCGTCAAGGAAGGCGTGTCCAAGGACGAAGCCGAGAAGACCAAGGCCCAGCTGGAAGCCGCCGGCGCGACCGTCGAACTCAAGTGATTTCGGCCTTGGGCTGAAATCCTCCTCGCGAAAGCGGGGATCCAGCCCAAAGCGGGACACGAACCGGGGGGCGACCTGCAAAGGCCGCCCCCTTTTTCATGGCACCGCCTCTGGCCTTCGCACTTCGTCTGACGCACAAGCGCGGGATGTTCCGTCTCGCCCTCGCGTTACTGGCCACCGATGCCGCCCCGCCAACCGAACCGGCCAAAGCCGTTCAGACCGCGTCGGTCACCGCCAACGAAGCGCTGCGCCGCTACCGCGAACTCACCAGCGCGCTGCCGACCTGCAAGCGCGACACCGCCGACAGCGACGACGTCATCGTCTGCGCCCCCGGCCCCAAGGACCGCTTCCGCGCCTGGAACGGCGATCCGATTCCCGAACCGAAAGCCCCCCGTTACGCCCGCGACGACACCACCGGCGACCGCCGCGTCAGCGAAGGCCTGCGCGACCGCCGCTGCGACGACGGCCAATCCTTCGGCCGCTGCGGCCTGCCGAAGGAACTGCAGCGGTAGGGATCACAGGCGATGGCGCACGGTGATGAGCCGTCTGGCAGCTTTTCGTGTTGCCGCATCGCCCAACCGACCAAACCGCCCGTCGCTCAGGAGGTCATCTCCGCTGTTGGCCGATTTTTGACTCCAGGATCTGATGAAGAGCGAACGCCGACTTCGTCCAGCAGCGCAATAAGGAGGTCGTAGAAATCACCTTCTTGGAAGCGATCACGGTCATTTGCGGGACAGCGGAGTTGCTTACTATCGGTTCAAATCCTTCTCCATTCACTTTTACGCAGGCTTGGTCGACCAACCCCGAGGTTAAAGCATTATTGATTGCCCTCCTCACCATCTGGAGGTCTATGGAAGAAAGAGTTCCTGATCGCGCCTGTGGTTTTTTCAGGGCACTTGGCCATCCTTCAAAGGGCGGCGCCAGAAAGAATGTCCCGCTGCGGCTGTCAAGTAGTAGTCTTAATGGAGGAGTGAACTCCGACATTGCCACGTCCGAGGAAACGATAGCCGCATCGGCCGGCTCCCTCCCATTTGAGGGTTGATGCACCAGGGATAAGACTGCGACCACCGTTGTGTTGAAAAAGCGCAAGGCTGCATCCTTTGATCTTTGTCTTCATCCTCTGTTCCTATGCGCTTGTGAGGAATGACGGGCTCTGGTGTCGTTCGCTAGTCGCGAGAACGGCTGCAACCGGGCGGAGACGGCCATTAGGGGCAAATGAGCGCTCGTGACGCCTGCCCGCCCCTACCCTCCTCGCCGTCACCAACCCTCACCCCGCCTCGACCACCTGCTCGATCGATCCGAAGATCGAGTGGCCGTGGTGGTCTTCCATCGCGATCCGCACCACATCTCCGGCCTGGAGGAACGGCGTCGCCGCGGTGCCGGTCTGGATCGTCTCCACCGTGCGCAGTTCGGCGATGCAGCTGTAGCCGACGCCGCCGTCGGCGATGCGGCGGCCTGGGCCGCCATCGGGGCCGCGGTTCGATACCGTGCCCGATCCGACGATCGATCCCGCGCCCACGTCACGCGTCTTCGCCAGATGCGCGATCAGCACGCCGAAATCGAACGTCATGTCGGTGCCCGCGTCCGCACGGCCGAATGGTTGCCCGTTCAGGTCGACCTTCAACACGCCGGACAGCCGCCCGTCCTGCCACGCGTCGCCCAGTTCGTCCGGCGTCACGAACACCGGCGACTGGGTGGACGCGGGCTTCGACTGGACGAAGCCGAATCCCTTGGCCAGTTCGTCGGGGATCAGGCCGCGCAGCGACACGTCGTTGACCAGCCCGACCAGCCGGATCGCTGTGCGCGCGGTCGCGGCATCGGCCCCCTGCGCGACATCGCCGGTCACGACCGCGATCTCCGCCTCCAGATCATAGCCCCAGGCCGGATCGATCAGCCGGATCGGATCGCGCGGGGCCAGGAAGCGATCGGACCCGCCCTGATACATCAGCGGATCGGTCCAGAAACTGGCGGGCAGTTCGGCGCCGCGCGCCTGCCGCACCAACGCGACATGGTTCACATAGGCCGATCCGTCCGCCCATTGAAAGGCGCGCGGCAACGGCGCCGCCGCGTGGCGTTCGTGGAACCGCATCATCGGGATCACCTCATGCGCCAGGTCGGTCGCCAGATTTTCCAGCGCCGGCGCCACCCGGTCCCAATCGTCCAGCGCCGCCTGCAACGTCGGCGCAATGTGCGCGGCATCGGCGCACCAGGCCAGATCGTGGCTCACCACCACCAGCCGCCCGTCCCGTCCCGACTTCAGCGATCCCAGCTTCATGTTCGGCATCCTCTTATGATTTGACGGGAGTGTAGGGCGGTTTATCGCCCGCTGTCATCCACACATGACAAGCGCGTCATCCGTGTCGCGCCGCAACAAAATGATTTGATATGTTGTAACATCATTCGTAAGCGGGGCTCAGTCGATTTGCGAGGACATTTGCGCTCATGATTCTGTCCCTGTTTTCCGGTGCCGCGGCGTTGGCGATCGCAACCCCGCTCGCCGCAATCCCCGCCGATGACGCCGCATCCGCCCCGCCCGCCGGCAGCTTCCATGACGATACGCCCGCCAATATCGTCGTGACCGCGCCGTTCACGCGCGACGCGGATACCGCCTTGTCGGGCGTGACCGTGCTGTCCGGCGCGGATCTGGTGCGCGAAATCCGCCCGACGATCGGCGAAACACTGGCGCGCACGCCCGGCGTCTCCGCGACATCCTTCGGCCCCAACGCCTCGCGCCCGGTCCTGCGCGGGTTCCAGGGGGATCGGGTACGGGTGCTGACCGACGGCATCGGCAGCTTCGACGTATCGAACACGTCGGTCGACCACGCCGTCGTCATCAACCCGCTGACCGCCGACCGGATCGAGGTGCTCCGTGGCCCCTCGGCGCTGCTTTACGGATCGTCCGCGATCGGCGGCGTGGTCAACGTGATCGACAGCCGCATCCCGCGCCGCGTGCCGGACGAGCCGATCCATATCGACGCGCTCGCCAGCTATGGCTCTGCGGCCAACGAGCGCTCCGGCTCCGGCGCGATCGAAGCGCCGCTGCTCGGCAAGATCGTCTTCCACCTCGACGGCAGCTACACGAAGACCGGCAATCTCGACACCGGCGGCTATCTGCTCAGCCCATCACTGCGGACCCAGGCCGCCGCCAGCACCGATCCCGATATCCGCGACCTGGCCGATCTCAAGGGCACGCTTCCCAATAGCGCGGCAAAGACCTGGGAAGTTGCGGGCGGCGCCGCGATCGTCACCGATACCGGCAATCTCGGCTTTTCGGTCTCGCATTATGATAATTTCTACGGCGTGCCGGTGCGTTTCTCGCTCGATCCCGACGTCGAGGCCGAGCAGGTCCGGCTGAAGATGAAGCAGACGCGCGAAGATCTGCGCGCCGAAGTCGACACGGGCGGCGACGTCCTCGAAAAGATCCGCTTCCGCGCCGGCCATGCGGATTATCAACATGCCGAAATCGAGGAGAGCGGCGAAGTCGGCACGCGTTTCTTCAACGACAGCTACGAAGCGCGGCTGGAACTGGTCCAGAAACAGCACGGCGCGTGGCGTGGGGCGGTCGGCGGACAGATGCTGATCCGCAATTTCAACGTCGTCGGCGATGAGGCTTTCCTGCCGAAGAACGAGACACAGCAATATGGCCTGTTCACGCTCCAGGAATTCGATCTCGGCCCGTTGAAGGCGGAGGCCGGTGGCCGCTACGAACGCTCGACGCTGACCGCCGATGCCGATGCCGTCCTCGGCAATCCGTCGCTGCGCCGCAGCTATGATGCCTTCTCCGGGTCACTGGGTGCCAGCATGGCGGTGGCGGACGGCATCCGCCTTGGCCTGAACGCATCCCATACCGAACGCGCGCCCTCGGCGGAGGAACTGTTCGCCAACGGTCCGCATGCCGGCACCCAGTCGTTCGAGATCGGCAACCCGGATTTCAAGACCGAACGCAGCTGGGGGCTGGAGGCGACGGCACGCGCGAAGTTCGATCGCTTCACGCTCGACGCATCGGTGTATCATAGCTGGTTCGACAACTATATCTACGAAACCCAGACCGGCGAGGTGCGCGACGACCTGCCCGTATTCCAATATAGCCAGGCAAAGGCGCGCTATTACGGGTTCGAGGTGCAGGGCACCGCCACGCTGGCGAAGTTCGGCGACTATGACCTGCTCACCGACGCCAGCGCCGATTATGTCCATGCGCAGATCGTGGGCTCCGGCCCCGCCCCGCGCATCCCGCCGCTCCGCCTGCTGGGCGGGGTCGAACTGAAGTCACCCCGCACCTCCGGCCGGGTCGAGGTGGAATGGTCGGACAAGCAGGACCGCACCCAGCCGTTCGAAACCGACACGGACAGCTTCACGCTGGTCAACGCATCGATGACGGTGCAGCCATTCGCCACCAACCGCACGACGCTCGTCCTGTCGGCGAACAACATCTTCGATGTCGTCGCCCGCCGCCATGCGAGCTTTCTGAAGGACTATGCCCCGCTCGCCGGGCGCGACCTGCGTGCCACGATGCGCTTCACCTTCTGACCCGGTCAGCCGGCCAGATGGACGAACATACGGTAGAACAGCTGCAAGCGGCGGATCATCGGACCATCCCTGCATGGTCCCCGGCAACGCGCCGGGGTCCACATGGTCTAGCGCGCATTCGTCAACGGAACGTGACCGGCGCATGACAAAGTTGTGACGCACCGCACCATCGACCCGGACGGCAAGAACCGGTAGACGCCGCGCATGACTCGGTGGTCGCGTATCTTCCTGTGGAGTGCGATCGGCCTGCTGGCCGGATGCGCATCGATACCGGACATCCCCCCTTCCGCTAGGGAACGCACGGCCGATGCCGCGATCCTGCCGCGCACCGATGCGGCGGCCGCCTGGCCGGGCGCAGGCTGGTGGCGCGGATGGGGCGATTCGCAACTGGATGCGTTGATGGTCGAGGCGCTGGCCGGATCGCCGGACGTCGCCATGGCGGCCGCCCGCGTGCGGCAGGCGGAGGCGAATGCGCAGGAAAGCGGCGCGGCGGACCGGCTGTCGGTCACGGCGGAGGCCAGCGGCGGTGTCAACAAGCAGAGCTATAATCTTGGTATCCCGCCCGATTTCGTGCCGAAGGGATTTCAGGACACCGGCCGGCTGGCGCTGTCCGCGAACCTCGATCTCGACCTGTGGGGCCGCAACCGCGCGGCGCTGGCGGCGGCCACGTCGGAGGCGACCGCGGCACGCGTCGATGCGGACCAGGCGGCGCTGACGCTGACCACCGCGATCGCGGACGGCTATGCACGCCTCGCCATGCTCTATGCCGAACGCGACGTGGCGGATGCCGCGATCCGCGTGCGCAGCGAAAGCGGCAAACTGGTCGCCGACCGGGCAGCCAACGGGTTGGAAAACCAGGGCGAACTGCGCCAGGCCGAAGCCGACGTGCCCGCCGCCCGCGCCGATCGCAACCAGATCGACGAATCGATCGCGCAGGCGCGCAACCGGCTGGCCTTCCTGGTCGGGGCGACCCCGGATCGCGGTGCGCGCATCGCCCGCCCGACCCTGCGGATGGGCCCGCCGGCGCGCGTTCCCGCCGATGTCGGCATCGCGCTGATCGGGCGCCGTCCCGATCTGGTCGCGCGCCGCCTGCGTGCCGAAGCGGCGGCCTCGCGCATCAAGGTCGCGCGCGCCGGCTTCTATCCGGACGTCAGCCTGTCCGCGCTCATCGGCCTGCAATCGCTCGGCTTTGAAAAACTGCTCAGGACCGGCTCCTCGATCGGGTCGGCAGGACCGGCGCTGACGCTGCCGATCTTCGATGGCGGCCGGCTGCGCGCGCGCTACCGCAACGCCGCCGCCGGCTATGACGCGGCCGTCGCCGACTATGATTCGACGCTGCTTTCCGCCCTGCAGGAGGTCGCCGACGCCGCGGCCGGGCTGGACGTGATCGACGCGCGGATCACCGACCAGGCTGCGGCGTTGAAAGGGGCGGAGGGAGCCTACGCCATCGCCCGGCAACGCTATGAAGGCGGTCTTTCCGCCCGGCTCGGCGTACTGTCGGCCGAAGATCGCCTGCTGTCGCGCCGCCGCCTGCTGGTGGATGCGCAGGCCAGGGCGATGCTGCTCGACGTCGCTCTCGTCCGCGCGCTGGGCGGCGGCTACCGCGAAGGATCCCGATAATGGCCGATGCCGATCCGAACACCGCCGCGCAGGCGCGCCAGGACGATGCGCCCGCCATTGCGCCGGCGCGGCGCAAACGGCTGCTGCTGATCCTGGCGGTGGTCGTCGTTATCGGGCTGATCGGCTGGCTGATCTGGTACCTGCTGGTCGGATCGACCCGCGTCACCACCGACAATGCCTATGTCGGTGCCGACGTCGCGCAGGTGACCCCGCTGATCGCCGGCGCCGTCACCTCGGTCCGCGTCGCCGATACGCAGGCGGTGCGGCAGGGCGACATCCTGATGACGATCGACTCGTCGGATGCACGGATCGCGCTCGCCACTGCCGAGGCGTCGCTCCGCCAGGCGCGCCAGCGTTATGGCCAGACCGCGGCCACGAATGTCGCGCTGGGTGCCACCGTCGCCGCGCGCGCCGCCGATATCGCGCAATCGCGCGCAAAGCTCGACTCGGCCGCCGCCAATCTCGACCGCGCGCGGATCGATCTCGCCCGCCGACAGCGGCTTGCCCCCACCGGCGCGGTGTCCGGGGAGGAACTGACCAGCGCGACCTCCGCCTTCGCGGACGCCCGCGCCGCCTATGCCCAGGCCGCCGCGGATGTCCGCCGCGCCGCGTCCACGCGGACGTCGGCGGAAGGGGAACTGGCCGCCAACCGCGCGCTGACCAACGGCACCACGCCACGATCCAACCCGGACGTCGCGCTGGCGCAGGCCCGGCTGGATCAGGCGCGGCTCGATCTCGATCGCACCGTGATCCGCGCGCCGATCGCCGGGGTCGTCGCGCGCCGCGCGGTGCAGGTCGGGCAACGCGTTGCCGTCGGCACGCCGGCGATGACGATCGTTCCGATCGCGAACGCCTATGTCGACGCCAATTTCAAGGAAGGCCAGCTTGCCAAGGTCCGCATCGGTCAGCCCGCTGAAATCGTGTCGGATTATTATGGCGGCGACGTCGTGTTCCACGGCCGCGTGATCGGCTTTGCCGGCGGGACGGGTGCGGCTTTCTCCGTGATCCCGGCGCAGAACGCGACTGGCAACTGGATCAAGGTCGTGCAGCGCCTGCCGCTCCGGATCGCGCTTGATCCGCGTGAGCTGGCCGCGCATCCGCTGCGCGTCGGCCTGTCGATGGACGTCACCGTCCACCTGGACCGCTGACCGCCATGGCCGCCGCCGCCGACCAGCCGAAACCGCTAGGCGGGCTGACGCTCTGGGTGGTCGCGGTCGGGCTTGGTCTCGCCAATTTCACGGTCGTGCTGGACCAGACCGTCGCCAACGTCTCGGTCACGCACATCGCCGGCGGCCTCGCCATTTCGCCCACGCAAGGCACCTGGGTCATCACCAGCTATGCCGTGGCGGAGGCGATCAGCGTGCCGCTGACCGGCTGGGTCGCCAACCGCTTCGGTTCGGTGCGGACGTTCACGGTCGCCATCTGCGGCTTCTCGCTGTTCTCCATGCTGTGCGGCCTGTCGTCCAGCCTGGCGATGCTGGTTGGGTTCCGCATCCTCCAGGGTCTGTCCGGCGGTCCGCTGATGCCATTGTCGCAGGCGCTGATGCTCCGCATCTTCCCGAAGGAAAACGCGTCGGTCGGGCTCGGCATCTGGGCGATGACGACGGTCGTCGCGCCGATCCTGGGGCCGATCCTGGGCGGATCGATCAGCGACAACTGGTCCTGGCCGTGGATCTTCTACATCAACGTCCCCATCGTCGCCGTATGCCTGTCGGTGGCGGTGCCGAAACTGCGCGCGTTCGAAACGAAGACCGAACGCGTGCCGATCGACGTCATCGGCCTGGTCCTGCTCGTCACCTGGGTCGGCGCGTTCCAGGTCGTGCTGGATATCGGCCGCGAACATGACTGGTTCGCCTCCCCCGCCGTGCTGGCGGGGGCGATCGTCGCCGGGGTCATGTTCGTCGCCTTCGTGATCTGGGAACTGACCGAGAAGAACCCGATCGTCGACCTGCGCATCTTCCGGCACCGTGGCTTCACCATGAGCACGATCACGATGTCGCTGGCGTTCGGCACCTATTTCGCGACGGTCGTGCTGATCCCGCTCTGGCTGCAGGGTACACTTGGCTACACCGCTACCGATTCGGGTCATGTCACCGCGTTCACCGGCGTGTTCGCGGTCATCATGGCGCCGATCGCGGCACGGCTGATGCCGAAACTGGATGTCCGCATCCTGATCTGCTTCGGCATCGTCTGGCTAGGATCGACGTCGCTGATGCGCGCCTTCTGGACTGCGGATGCCGATTTCTGGACCTTGGCGCTGCCGCAACTGTTCCAGGGGCTCGGCATGCCCTTCTTCTTCGTCGGCATCACCACGCTGGCGCTGGGATCGGTGCTGACGCGCGAAACGACGTCGGCCGCGGGACTGCTCAGCTTCCTGCGCACGCTGTCCTCCGCCATCGCCGCCTCGATCGCGCAGACCGCCTGGGACAATCGCGAACGGCTCGACCGCAGCGATATCGTGTCGACGCTCAACGATCCCGGCGGGTTGCTGGCGCGGCTCCAGGATGGCGGCATGACGGTCGATCAATCGCGGCTGGTGCTCGACCGGCTGGTCGAAACGCAGGCCGCGACCGTTGCGGTCGATCAGATCTTTCTCGGCGCGTCCGCGGTGTTCTTCATCGCGGCGGTCGCTGTCTGGTTCGCGCCGCGCCCCAACAAGGCGGTCGACACCTCCGCCGCGCACTGACGTGGATGGCGGCCCGCCCGCCGCCGGCCTATATCGGGCGGCCCATGGACCTGTTCGCACCCGATCCCGCCCCGCTTGCCCCGGATACCGCGCCGCTGGCCGATCGCCTGCGCCCGGCGGCCTTGTCCGACGTCATCGGCCAGGATCATCTGATCGGCGCGGACGGCGCGATCGGGCGGATGGTGGCGGCTGGCCGGATGTCGTCGATGATCCTGTGGGGCCCGCCCGGCACCGGCAAGACCACGATCGCCCGGCTGCTGGCCGATGCGGTCGGCCTGCGCTACGCCGCCGTCTCGGCCGTATTTTCCGGTGTCGCCGATCTGAAGAAGATCTTTGCGGAAGCGCGCGATCATCGCCGGCTGGGGCAGCGCACCCTGCTGTTCGTGGACGAGATCCACCGTTTCAATCGGGCGCAGCAGGATGGTTTCCTGCCCTATGTCGAGGATGGGACGGTCGTGCTGGTCGGCGCCACCACCGAAAACCCCTCCTTCGAACTCAACGCCGCACTCATGAGCCGCGCGCAGGTGCTGATCCTCAACCGGCTGGATGCCGCCGCGCTCGACCGGCTGCTGGTGCGGGCGGAGGACGCGGAGGGGCGCCCGCTGCCGCTGCGGCCGGACGCGCGCGCCGCGCTGATCGCCTCGGCCGATGGCGATGGTCGCTTCCTGCTCAACGAGGCGGAGACGCTGTTCGGGATCGCGATTGCCGAACCGCTCGATCCCGCCGGCCTCGCCGCGCTGCTGCACCGGCGGATGGCGGTCTATGACAAGGACCGCGAGGGGCATTACAACCTCATCTCCGCGCTGCACAAGGCGGTGCGCGGGTCCGATCCGCAGGCTGCGCTCTACTATCTCGCCCGCATGCTGGTCGCGGGCGAGGAACCGCTGTTCCTGCTGCGCCGGCTGGTGCGGATGGCGTCGGAAGATATCGGCCTCGCCGATCCGCAGGCGCTGGTCCAATGCCTGGCGGCCAAGGACAGCTATGACTTTCTGGGGTCGCCGGAGGGCGAGTTAGCCATTGCCAACGCCTGCCTCTATCTCGCCACCGCGCCGAAATCCAACGCCGGCTATGTCGCGTGGAAGGCGGCGGCGCGCACCGCGAAGGACACCGGATCGTTGATGCCGCCGAAGCTGATCCTGAACGGTTCGACCAAGCTGATGAAGGATGTCGGCTATGGCAGCGGCTATCATTATGATCATGACCAGCCCGACGCCTTTTCCGGCGATGATTACTGGCCGGAAGAGATGACGCCGCAGACCTTCTACGAACCGACGCCACGCGGGTTCGAAGCGAAGATCGCCGAACGCCTCGCCCATTGGGATCGCCTGCGCCAGACCCGGCGCGGCTGACCCGGCGATCAGCCCGGGAGGCCGTCCGGCGCGCGTTCGGTCACGGCCGCCACGTCAGTCTCCGCAATCGCCTGGTCGAATGCGACGCCGAACCGGTGGCCGTTGATCCACCCGACGCGGCCCGATGCCTCCAGGGTCCCGCGGACCAGCGTGACCGGATCGCCCACCTTCGGCGGTTCGGCCGCATCCAGCAGCGCGCCACCGGTGGACAGGTTCAGGATATTGGCCCGGCGCGGCCCGGTTTCGGTCAGCAGGCTGGCGCCCAGCAAGGCGCGCCGCCGCCGGCTGGCCCGCGCTTCCCAGGACAGCGCCTGGCGTTGATTGGTCGACATATCGGCAAGGCCCGATCGTTGTGGAATGTCACTATACTGCCTTTGGAACGATTGCTTTTTGATGAAGACGTGCCGTTTTTGCGCGCCTATCCCAAGCACATGAGATGCGTCGATGCCGCGATCGGCGCGCCTCCCGCCCTGATCCAAGTTGGAGTTTTCGTCCATGTCCGTCGCCTTTCGTCGTGATAGCGACGAGGAACATCGCGAGCCCCGGCCGGATCTGCCAATCCCGGCCGGCCCCAATCTGGTGACTTTACGTGGGTTGGCGCGCATTACCGAACGCGCGACCTATTGGCAGAGCCGGCTGGAAACCGCGCTCCGCAGCCAGGCCGACGACGATGCCGTCAAGGAAATCCGCCGCAACCTGCGCTATTGGCAGGCCCGCCGTGCGACCGCGCAGGTGGCGCCGGTCGCAGATGGCGGCGTGGTGGCGTTCGGCACGCGCGTGACGCTGATCCGGGATGACGGCTGCCAGCAGCTGATCGATCTGGTGGGTGACGACGAGGCCGATCCGGGCGAGGGTCGCATCGCATTCGGATCGCCACTGGCGCGCGCGATCATGGGGTTGATGGCGGGGGAAACCGCGACGATCCGCGGCGGCGGCAAAACCGCCGAGATCGAGGTCGCCGCGATCACTCCGATCCCCGACTGAGCGGCAAGCCGGTCAGGCGAAGATTCGCGGCCTCACCGTCAACGCGCCGTCCTGCACGATCAGTTCGTTGAAGGACGGTCGGCTGGTGCGGAGCCGTTCGGACAGCGTGCCCGCGCCGATCAGGCGCACCGTCCGCGTTCCGACCGGATGCAGGACATCGAACGGGTCGTGGACATGCCCGCTCAGCACCGCGTCGGCGCCCGCCTCCGCCAGTGCCGCCAGCGCCGCCGGGCCACCCGCGGTGCGGGCTTCGCCATGAACATGCGTCCCGTCCACCAAGGGATGGTGGCAGGCGACGATCGCCATCACGCCCGGCGGGCGGCCCCGAAGCTGTGCGATCGCCCGGCTGAGGCCGCTGCGGCTGACGCGGCCATGCGACCAGTTCAACCGCCACTGGAACCGCGCCGTGGTTTTCAGCGGCACGAGGATCACGCCCTTCAGGTCCAGCGGCCGTTCCAGCGCGCGTTCGACGGCATGGTATCGGCGATAGGGCGCCAGCATCCGCATCAGCGGATTGTGATAGGTGATGTCGTGATTGCCCGGTTCCACCGTCACCGGCACACCCAACCGCTCCAGCCACACCCGCGCCGCGGCATATTCGCTGGACCGCGCGCGCATCGTCAGGTCGCCCGTACAGACCACCGCGTCCGGCTTCTCCGCATGGACCAGGGCTTCGAACCAGTTGAGCGCCGGGCCGTCGGCACGACCGAAATGCAGGTCGGAAACATGGAATAGCCGTATCGTCATGCGGCCTCAAAAGCACGCAAGCGCGCTTAAGTTCCGAAACATGCCGTTTGCCCGTGGCTGGCATCGAATTCCTGTTTCATGATTCGTTAACCGAGATTAGGGCACAGCGCCCGTGACTTAACGGCGCGATCAACGTGGGTGGGACAATGATGGAACGGTGGACTCCGGAGGCCGCGCATGCCTGGTTCGATGCGCAACCCTGGCAGGTCGGGTGCAATTTCACGCCCGCCTATGCGATCAACCAGCTTGAGATGTGGCAGTCCGAGACTTTCGACCTCGCCGCGATCGAAACCGAATTGCGGCTGGCCTCGTCGCTCGGCATGAACGCGGTCCGCGTCTATCTGCACGATCTGCTGTGGATGCAGGACGCGCCGGGCTTCGCGAATCGGATCGACCAGTTCCTGGACGCCACCGACCGCAACGGCATCCGCACGATGCTGGTGCTGTTCGATTCGTGCTGGGATCCCGAACCGGCGCTGGGACCGCAACGTGCGCCGCGCGCCGGCGTCCACAACAGCGGCTGGGTGCAATCGCCCGGCATGCCCGCGCTGGCGGATCGCAGCCAGCATGACCGGCTGGAATCCTATGTCCGCGGTATCGTCGGCCGGTTCGCGAACGATCGCCGCGTGCTGGCATGGGATATCTGGAACGAACCCGACAACGGACCCGAAGTCGCGCTGTGCGATCCGGCGATGCTGAAGGCGAAGGCCGATCTCGTGGTACCGCTGATGGTATCCGCGTTCGACTGGGCGCGCAGCTGCGCCCCGGTTCAGCCGCTCACCAGCGGTATCTGGCTGGGCGACTGGTCGGCCCCCGATCTGCTCAGCCCGATCCAACGGGCGCAGACCGGCCTCTCCGATGTCATTTCGTTCCACAATTACGGCACGGCGGAGGATTTCGTCACCCGCGTCAAATGGCTGAAGGCGATGGGCCGTCCGCTGCTCTGCACCGAATATATGGCGCGGCCAGCCGGCAGCACGTTCCAGACGATCCTGCCTCCCGCCAAGGAACTGGGCGTCGGCACCTTTTGCTGGGGTCTGGTCCGCGGCAAGACCCAGACGCATCTGCCGTGGGAGAATTGGGAAAGCCCGATCGCGGATCTGCCCAAGGATACCTGGTTCCACGACATCTTCGACGAAGCCGGCGTGCCCCATGACCCGACCGAGGTCGAGTTCCTGCGGATGCTGAGCGCCGTCTGACGCTTCGTCCGCACCCGTCCGCGCCGATCCCCCTCGGTGCGGGCGGGCGGGTTGCCCGTCATTCCGGATCGCGCCAGCGCCGGTCGCGCGGGAATACATCGTCATAACCGCCGGCCAGCCCGCTGCCATAGACCGGGTTCGGCAGCAGGAACCAGCCGCGCCCCCACCGGGCGGCGACGTCCGCCGCCTGCACCGCCGCCCGGCGTGCCGCGGGTGATCCCGCAAAACGATCCGCAAAGTCGCCCAGCTGATCGCCGACCATCGCCACCACGCACCAGCGCTGCGCGATCAGCGCCCGCCGCGCATCCTTGCCGGACCCCGGTCCCGCATCGCCCTTCAGGAACAGCGTCTCTCCGTGCGCGGCCGGCCCCAGCCCCGCGCCTTCGATCGCGGCCTGGCTGAAACGCGCCGTCGCGGCGCTGCGGTTGGAATTGAAGATCACGGTCACGCCCAGCGCGCGGATCGCGGCCAGGGCGTCGGCCGCGCCCGGCACCGGCGCCACCGCCCGCATACCCGTGCGTTCCCACCGTTCCCAGCGCGCCGCATCATAGGGCTTGCCCGTCGCCGCGTCGGCATATTCGTAACCCAGGTTCAGCAGCACGGTTTCGTCGACGTCCAGCACGATCGCGCGTAGCCTGGCCCCGCACGGCGGCGCACCTTCCACCACCGACACCGCCGGTCGGCCCGCCTGCGCACGCACATAGTCGGTCAGGGCGGCATAGGCCTGCCGGCTGATCGCCGCCGCCTCCCCCGATCCATATAGATATTGCATGCCCGCCGGCACCGCCGCAACGGGCGCCGCAAGCGCCGACCCCGGCGCGCGAACGGGTGCGCGCGATACCGTCGTGCAGGCGGAAAGCGCGATCATGCCCATTCCCAGGATGCCTAATGGCGGGTGCCGCTGGGTCATGCGTCCGCCGCTCCGATCCGGTTGTTCATCGTCGCCGGAATAGGCCGCGTGTGCGACACCGGTCAACGCCGCCACGGTGACAGCCCCGCCGCGTCATGGCATGGGCGGCGGAAACAGGAGATAGTGCGATGGCCACCCCCTACGATACGACGCTCGGGCTCTATATCGGCGGACGCTGGATCAGCGGTGAAGGCCGCGATACGCATGTGGTGCTCAATCCCGCGACCGGTGCGCCGCTGGCCGAACTGCCGCTGGCCACCGCGGCCGATCTGGATGAAGCGCTTGCCGCCACCGAACGCGGCTTTGCCGCGTGGCGCGCCACCGCGCCGGAGGTTCGCGCCGCCATCCTGCAGAAAACCGCGGTCCTGCTGCGTGAACGCATGGATCGGATCGCGCGCATCGCCACCGCCGAACAGGGCAAGATCCTGGCCGAAGCCAAGGGCGAGGTCGCCTTTGCCGCCGCGCTGCTCGATTTTCACGCGGGTGAGGCGCTGCGCATCTATGGCCGCGTGCTGCCGCGCTCCGGCGGCGCGCGCTCGCTGGTGCTGCACCAGCCGGTCGGCCCGGTCGCGGCCTTCTGCGCCTGGAACTTCCCGGTGATGAACGTCGTGCGCAAGATCGCGCCCGCACTGGCCGCCGGCTGCTCGATCATCATCAAGCCGTCGGAGGAAACCGCCGGCTCCGCGGTCGAGGTGCTGCGCTGCTTCCAGGATGCCGGGTTGCCGGGCGACGTCGCGCAATGCGTGTTCGGCGTGCCGGACATGGTTTCGCGCCAGCTGCTCGCCTCGCCCGCCACGCGCAAGCTCAGCTTCACCGGCTCGGTGCCGGTCGGCAAGCATCTGATGAAGCTGGCGGCGGACACGATGATGAAGACCACGATGGAACTGGGCGGTCACGGCCCGGTGCTGGTGTTCGACGATTGCGATCTCGACAAGACGCTCGACCTGCTGGTCGCGCACAAGTTCCGCAACGCCGGCCAGGTCTGCATCGCGCCGACGCGCTTCCATGTGCAGGAAGGGATTTACGACGCGTTTGCCGCCGGCTTCGCGACACGCACGCAGGCACTTGCGATGGGCGACGGCATGGACGCCGGCAGCCAGATGGGACCGATGGCCAACCCCCGCCGGCCCGAAGCGATCGCGGCGATGGTCGATGACGCGGTCGGCGCCGGTGCCCGCCTGCTCGCGGGGGGCGCGGGCGGCGACGGCGGGAACGGCTTCTTCTACCGTCCGACCGTCCTGGCCGACGTGCCGCTCACCGCGCGGGCGATGAATGACGAGCCGTTCGGGCCGGTGGCGCTGCTGCGGCCGTTTGCCACGCTGGACGACGCGATCGAACAGGCCAACCGCCTGCCCTACGGGCTTGCCGCCTATTGCTTCACCGAAAACGGGCGCCGCCAAAATCTGCTCGGCGATGCCATCGACGCCGGTATGGTCGCGATCAACAGTGTCCGGCTCAGCTATCCGGACAGCCCGTTCGGCGGCATGAAGGACAGCGGCCATGGTTCGGAAGACGGGCCGGAAGGCGTTCAGGCCCATCTGGTGACCAAAACCGTGCACATGTCCTGACGCCCAGGTCTATCACTGTAATCCAGAAAAACGATCTTTCGCCTGCTGGTCGATCGGTATGTATGTTGATAATCATGTTACGACGATGCTGATTTGAGGCGGGATGATCATGCCGGGTTCTGCGATATCTGACGACTGCACGGTCACGGGTACGTCCGGTACGGTCGTCATCGTCGCACCCGGCATGGCGGCCATATCGCTCAGTCCCCGGCGGGCCGTGGAAATCTCAAATCGCCTGCTCGAAGCCGCGGCGATCGCCAATGGTCAGCCGGCGTGGACCCGCGATAGCCGATCGGCCTGAATGCTGATATGCCGTCCCTGCATCTGCTGGGAATCGCATGACAAAACATACTGACGACGCACCCGGCCGCCGCGGCTTCCTGTTATGCGCGCTGGTCGTGCTGGCGATTATCGCGACCGTCGTCGTGGCGGTCCTGGCCTATCGCCAGTCCCCCGGTGCCCCACCGCGCGGCAGCGAAGCGCTGCCGTCGCAGGCCGCCGAACAGTCCGGCGCGGTGCCGCACTAATCTTCGTCCCCCTCCGCCGCCGGCCGGGGCGATCGATTGAAACGCCGGCAATCCGTATGGACGCCGCACCCGGGGACCCGGTTCAAAGATAGTCGGCGGGCGTCAATCGTTTCTCCATCCGCGTCCCGCCGCGATCGATGCCCAGCATGATCGCGCTGCCGCGCGGCCCGTTGATCCGGCGCAGCGCGTCCGCAAAGCCGGGCGGATCCACGATCCGGTCGCCGACGGCAATCCCCGCCGCTGCCGCCGGGCTGCCCGTTCCCACGCTGGACACGGTCACCGCGCCGCGGGCATCGCGATCGATCCACAGGCCGCTTCCGCCATATCGCTCCGGCGGCACCGGCTGATGGTTGCGCCGCACCCACAACCGGCTGGCACGCACGTCGGTCAACAGGTTCAGCAACATGATGTTCGGCAGTCCCATGATGCCGTCGGCATTCCAGCCATGCGTCGCCTCGCCCGGATCCATCACGGTCACCAGCGGCCGTTCCAGCTGCAACGGACCCAGTTCGAGCCGTTCGGCACGCACCATCCGGGCCAGCCGCGCGGATCGCCCGCCGAACCCGCTGATATGGACCGGCGCGAACGGCCGTCCTTCGAACATCCGGCTTCGCGCCGCGCCCACCGGAAACAGCAGCACGCCGCGCGGCGCACCGGTATCCAGCAACAGGCGATAGGGACGCCCGTCAATCTGCGCGGTGACGTAGATCTTTTCGGACCCGCCGGTCCGGTCCGGCCGGGTGATGGCGGAGGGCACGGCCACAAAGCCGTCGCGCACCGCGCCTCCGCCCGGCCACACCCGCCAGGTCCCCGTGTCGAAATCCAGCTCGCAATCATGCGCCGTCACCAGCCCCGCCGCGAACAGCCCGGCGGCGTCCGCCGGGATGCCGCGTCCGAAGTCATAGGTGTCGAACATCATGTCGTCCTGCCGCGCGGCGCCGCCCAGCACCACCGTCTTGGCGCGGACGATGCCGGTATCGGCCTGATTCTTGCCCAACCCGACCACTCGGCTGCCGCCCAGCCGTTGCAGCTTCAGCCGGTCCACCTGCTCCGGGCGAATGAAATTGCCGCCCGCCCCCGTGTCGATCACGAACAACAGCGGGTCGCTGCCGTTGACGGACGCGGCCAGCCACAGCCGCTCGTCTTCCAGCATGATCTTCGCGACCAGGGGATCGGTCGCGGCCCGCCCCGGACCTGCCGCCAGGATCACGGCGCCGGAGCCCAGCCCCGCCAGCATCGTTCTACGATCGAACCTGTTCATGCCACGCAGGCTAAGCCCACGTCATGACAGGAGCAAGTCGGTTTCCCGCCTTCACCCGTCCGCCGGGACCGGCTATGCCGCGGGAATGACATCCACTCCTTCCCGCACCGGTGGCCGCATCCTGGTCGATCAGCTTGTCGCGCAGGGGTGCGAACGCATCTTCTGCGTGCCGGGGGAAAGCTATCTGGCGGTGCTGGACGCGCTGCACGACGTGCCCGCCATCGATCTGGTGGTCGCGCGGCAGGAGGGCGGCGTCGGCTTCATGGCGGCGGCGGATGGCGCAATGACGCAGCGGCCGGGCATTGCCTTCGTCACGCGCGGCCCCGGCGCCACCAACGCGTCGATCGGCGTGCATGTCGCGATGCAGGATTCGGTGCCGATGATCCTGTTCATCGGCGATGTCGCCCGCGGCGATCGCGATCGGGAGGCGTTTCAGGAACTGGATCTGGTCGCCATGTTCCGCCCCCTGTCGAAATGGGCGGCGCGGATCGACGATGCCGCGCGCATCCCCGAATATGTCGCACGCGCTTATGCCACGGCGATGTCCGGCCGGCCGGGCCCGGTGGTGCTGACCTTGCCGGAAGACATGCTGTGCGACGTCGTCCAGGCCGTCGATCGGCCGCACGTCATCCGCCCGCCGCAGCCGGTCGACGCGCTGGCAATGAACACGCTGGTCGATCTGCTGCGGGATGCCGCCGCGCCGGTCGCGATCGTGGGGGGTGCCGACTGGGATGCGGCGACCGCCGCCTATTTTGCGGCTTGGGCCACGCGGATCGGCCTGCCGGTCGCGGCGGCGTTCCGGCGGCAGGATGCGATCGCCAATGACTGCCCGGTCTATGCCGGCACGCTCGGCTATGGCCCCAATCCGAAGCTGGTCGAACGGGTCCGCCAGGCCGACCTGCTGATCGTGGTCGGCCCGCGACTGGGCGAGGCGACGACCGACGGCTATACGCTGATCACGCCGGATCATCCGGGACAGATCCTGGTCCACATCCATCCCGATCCGGCCGAATTGAGCAGCGTCTATCGTACCGATCTGGCGATCTGCGCCGACTGCCACGACTTTGCCGAAACCGCCGCCGGCTGGGACGACGACCTGCTGGAATTCGCCGACGGGGCGGAAGCGCATGCACAATGGGAGGCGTGGGCAACCCCCGCCCCGTCCGGCGCGACGCTCGATCTGGGGCTGTGCGTCGCCGCGATGCGCGCGGTCCTGCCGGGTGACAGCATCCTGTGCAACGGGGCGGGCAATTTCTCCGGCTGGTGGCACCGCTACTGGCGGTACCAGGGTCCGACCGCGCAACTTGCCCCCACCGCCGGCGCCATGGGCTATGGCCTGCCCGCCGGGATCGCCGCGGCGCTCCGCCATCCCGATCGCCAGGTGATCGTGATCGCGGGTGACGGCGATTTCCTGATGAATGGCCAGGAACTGGCGACCGCGGCCGCCACCGGCTGCCGCCTGCTGATCCTGGTGGTCGACAATGGCAGCTATGGTACGATCCGCATGCACCAGGAACGGCGTTACCCCACCCGTATCTCCGGCACCGATCTCGCCAACCCCGACTTCGCCGCCCTTGCCCGCGCGTTCGGCGCGTGGAGCACGACCGTCACCCGCACGGAGGATTTCGCCGCGGCGCTGGACGAGGCGCGGGTCCAGCCCGGCGTCGCGCTGCTCCACCTGAAAACCGATGTCGAACAGATCGGCCCGGCGGTGACGGTTTCCGCCCTGCGGGCACTGGCGCCCGCGTAGCCGTTGCCGGCCCACGGTTCGGTCCGGGCGGGTCAAAGACGTATGCGGTGGATAGCGGAGCGCACGCCCGGTTCATCACCCGTTCGGTTCGAGCTTGTCGAGAACCCTCCACGATGTTCTCGACAGGCTCG